>NZ_CDRVFO010000001.1:0-523158 GCF_977070485.1 Lelliottia jeotgali | reverse complement strand
CGGATATCAGAAAAGTCTCTCGGCCTGCTGCTGAGCGCTTCGGCATAACTGACGTCCAATGGCGGAGGTCCGGCAACCTATGAAATACCGCATCGACTACAACCTCAAAGGCCATACCAGATTCTGGATATGCGATTGGTCTAGCACGCCGAACGAAGACAATGTGCTGACCGCTCTCCTCCGTCTGCATGCCCCCGCTGACCCCTTGTCTGAGGCGCGCGCGCCGTGCCGCTTATCAAATGATGATCTCCGCATTGCGGTCGCAGATTTGGGTATCTCGGATGTACGCATTGAGGGGGATGATTAGCTATGCCGGGGCACCCAGGCCGACGCTGGCCAGTACGCCGGTCACTGCGAGGGCGCCGGTACTTGGCTCGGCCATAGGTGGTGCTCCAGAAACAAAATGACCCGTCGAACTGGCGAGCCCTTGGATATGTGAAAAGATGGCCCCGTGCTATCGTCGAGTTTCCACACAAGACGTTTCACGGAGCGAAAAACGATGAAGGTAACCCTCAAGTGCGCCAAGTGCGGCAGTGACAAGTTCGAGGTTCCGGCTAGGCCGAACGACAACTCGAAGGTCACCTGCGGCAAATGCGGTGCTGTCGAGACTTACGGGAAGCTCATGAAGGCTGTGGGCGACAAGGTCACGAAGGACCTGCAGCGGCAGCTCGGGAAAATGTTCAAGTGACCTGAGCGTTTCAGCCAGAGGGCGCAGGAAGTCAGCGGCGCCCTCAACCTCAACGTCGAGCTTTAGCTTTTCCATGCATCCTCCAGATACGAAAAAGCCCCAGCTGGTGCGAGGCTTGGAATGGGTGCGGAGGGCCGGTGCTTACCCGGCTTGTTGGTCTGGCTCGCTGGGTCACGTACCCCAGACTCTCATCGCGTAGACGATCAGGGAGCGCACGGCTTTGATCGACGCCACTACCGACTTAGCCCAGCTGCCTGAGCGTGTCATCCGCATAAAAAAGCCCACACAGGGCGGGCAAGGGGAGCAACGCAGAAAATGGTTAAATCTGGTGACTGTAGAAGAGAGAGTACGACTCAATGCCGTCGTTCGGCTGCTTGATACCAGCGTTGGAGTAGTGAATCGCTCGGATGCCTACTTTCTGTGTCTCGCCAATCTTGAGACCCGCACCAATACGGTCTTCGAAGTTGAAAGCAGAGCCAAAATCCTGATCGCCTGCCGAAGTGCCTGAGAACACGGCCACGCCGATACCCGCCTCGATGAAGGGCTTCACATTCCCACTGCCGAACTCATAGACGAACACAGGAGCGAAGGACAGCGAGTGAGCCCCACCTGAAGCATCGCCTGCTTCCCAGTAGGTGTAGCCAGCATCCCAATAACCGGTGAGACGGCCAGTACTGGATTCAAACCAGCTTTTGTCCCAGTTAAAGCCAATGCCGACGCGCGCTGTAAGACCACCTTGGCCTGTCGCGCCAAGCGCTCCGGATAGCTCAGCCGCTCCGGCGGACGCAGCGAAAAGGGAAAGCGCCACAACGGCGAGAACGTTTTTCATACTCACGGTCTTCCATATTATTGAGTAGCAACCTATCAGAATCATAGCGCTATCAAATCGTTCCCTCATACAAGAAAAATGCTTTTTCTGGAGGGCTACCTGAATCGAAGCCCCTCAAAAACACAAAACCCCGACACGATGGCCGGGGTTTGTCTGTGTCGCGTAACGTTGCAAGCTGGACACGCTGCTATGAAAACAGGTGTTTATCCGCCCGCATAGATCTTTTTACGCAGCTTCTCGAATTTCTTCGAGGGCGCAGTCGATCCATGCAACGCCGGCCTTGATGATCTCCCGGGCCTTGCGCTCGGACATGCCTGCTTCCCTTCCGACTCGCATGGCTGGGTGCTTTGAGCCGTAGTAGGCCCAGACGAAGTCACCCATTTGCTGGTTGCGCTTCGTCAGCCTGGCCACCGCTCCGTCGATGATCAGGGCCAGGTCGTCTGTGATGACATGCTGCCGAGCACCGCCCTCGCTGGGTACGTTGTCGCGCATGAGCGCATAGAGTGGTGACACGTAGCGTGGCACCCCCATCTCACTCATTCGCCACCAGCCCCACTGCTCGAGCATGTATTCGGTGTCGCCCAGCGCCTTGTCCACGTAGGTTCGTTTCTTCATGCAGCCCTCCGGGGCGTTGGATCGTTGTCCAGGCCGAACAGCTCGCGCAGCAGCTTGTCGGCGTGCTTGTTCTTGGCGTTGCCTTCGGTGATCCAGCCCTTGGCGAACTGCTCGAATCCCACGTTGGCGCGCGCGGCGTGCCAGTCAGCCACGATGTCCATCAGGGCTGCTGATGCGATACGGCCGTTGTTCTGCTCCAGCAGCATGCGGTTACCAACCTTCAGGAACTTGCATTCCACAGCGGTCAGGCTCTTGCGCGGCAGGGCCACAGTAACGTTGCTCATCGAGAAACCCCTTGGGCCGCACGGGCCTCGGCAATTCGCACATACCCCAGGAACTGGTCAGCCGGCATCGACTCCTTGATCACATCGAGGATCACCCGGTCCAGGATCTGCTGGGATTGCTGCTTGGCCTCCTTACGCAACTGTCCACAGCGGTACAGGGCACGGGTACGGTCATGGTTGATGTGCTTGAGCGCTGCCTTCGCCCGGTTGTACCAGGCTCGGTCGTATGGCGTGCCCTGGATGGCCCGCTCGACGGCCTGCGCCAGCGACAGCTCCAGGCGGATAGCGTCAGCCACCAGCTGCTCATGCAGGGTCTCGCAGGCCTCCAGAGTGTCGGGCAACTCACGGGGCCCAACCAGGCGCTGGTGCGGTTCTGCAAGCTTCGGGGTATTGCCAGTGGCAACAGGCTGCCCGGCACCAGCACGCTTGGTCACCGCCACCGACACGACCGGGGTTGCAGGTTTGCCAGCGCCAGCGCGTGTCCACAGATCAGAAAGTTTCATGGTGCTTGCTCCCCTTACGGTGTTTGGAGAAATTCACGACGCGGCCCATCTCGACCTCATCGTCAGGCGGGAGGCGGTTGCCGGCGAAGTTGACGAAGCGGGCGTACTGCCCTTGGCGCTGGACTAGGCACGAGCCCTGCGGGGCCTGGCGCCCCTTGTCGAGGATCAGCTCGGTGACGCCCTGCTCGCCCGCTTCCGACTCTGGGTCGTGGTGGACCAGGATCACGGCGTCGGCGTCCTGTTCGATCTGGCCGGAGTCGCGCAGGTCGCTGGCTTGTGGCTTCTTGCCGGGGCGGCTCGCCGGGTTTCGGTTGAGCTGCGCCAGCACCAGCACCGGAACGCTCAGTTCCTTGGCCAAGTTCTTCAGGGCAATGGATATCTTGGCCACAGCGTCGGTACGGCTCTGGTTCTTGCCTTCGGTGCCCACCAGGCCCAGGTAGTCGATCATCAGGATGTCGAGGCCCTGTTCGCGTTGAAGCCGCCTGGCATCTGACCGGATAGCGCTAATGGTCAAGCCGGGCGTGTCGTTCAGGTACAGCTGAGCAGACTCGATCTTGCTGCCAGCGGTCCCGATGCGCTGCCATTCGTCCTCGTCCAGGCTCTTGACCTCCTCCATGCGGCGCAGATCAACGCCGCCCTGCGAGGCGATCGTCCGGACGGTCAACTCCTTCTCGTCCATTTCCAGACTGAAGATCAGACCCACGCCCGCGCCGCGGATGGCCACATGGTTGACGATCTGCAGGCCGAGCATGGTCTTACCGCTGCCTGGGCGGCCGGCGATCACCACCATGCTCTTGGGGCGCAGGAAGCCGATCAGCTTGTCCAGGTCGACCAGGCCGGTCGAGAGCTTCGGTGGAGCGCGGTCATCCAGCACTTCCTGCATCCCATCGAACACCTTGGGCAACACCTCGGCCATGCGCTTGTACCCGGCCTTGCCCGAGCCCTGCAGGTCACGCAAGTCAGCGATGGACTGCTGGGCCTGCGCGATGATCTCGTCCGGCACCAGGCCGCTTGCTACGGCAGCCTTCGCAGAATGGCCAATGTCGACCACCTGGCGGATCACCGCCCACTGCTTGACCTGCTTGGCGTAGGCCGTGACGTTGGCTACCGAGGGCACGTTCCGGCAAAGCTCCGCCGCGAAGGACAAGGTGTTTTTGCCGCTTGGCAGGACGCGCTGCACATCCCCGACCGTTACCGCATCGACCGGCAGGCCGCGCTCCAGGCAATCACGGATCACATCGAACAGGGCTGCGTGGTCGTCGTAGAGGAAGTCGCCGCTGGTCATCTGGCTCGTGATGTCATCCACCAGCGCAGTATTGCCATCGAGAGACGCCAGCATGATAGCCCCCAGGACGCCGTGCTCGGCCTCTGGGTAGCCCATTACCAGTTCGTTGCTCATGCTTCACCTCGCGCCGAGGCCCAGGTGAACAGGACGGCAGGCCCGCCAGCATCGGTCAGGCGGTCGACAGCGCGATCACCCAGGCACTTGCGGAGGCCGGCCAGGCCCAGGTTGGAGATCACGATGGTCGGCATGAGATTCCGGTACCGCGAGTCGATCACCTCAAACAGCACCTGCCGCTCGAAGTCGCTGCCGTGCTGGACGCCAACCTCATCGATCACCAGTAGGTCAGGCGCCAGGAGGGCGGCGTATACATCGCGCTCCGTCTGCTCGGACTTTTTGTCGAAGGTCATCTTGATGTCGCGGATGATCTCGATCGCCATGGTGTAGCGCGCTGACGCTCCATAGCTGCGGATCACCTGCTGGGCAATGGCGCAGCCTAGGTGTGTCTTACCCGTGCCTACGTCACCCAGCAACATCATCGAGCGGCCCAGTTCCCAGTTGCGCTCGAAGCCATGCACGTAGTCGCGGCACTCAGTCAGCGCCACGGCCTGTCCTTCGGTTTCGGCGCGGTAGGTGTCCAAGGTCGCCGCCCGGAAGCGCAGCGGGATATCAGACGCCATCAGACTGACGTTCATCTCCCAGGCACGCCGGATAGCGTGCGCCGGCTTGCGGACTGCTTCGTCGGCAGAATGCAGGGCGTCAAACTGACAGCGCGTGCAGCCCTGCCAGAAGTGATCGCCCGAAAATGACTCGATCAGTTCGTCAGTGAAATCGCCGTGTACGCGGCACTGGTCAGGTTTGAATTCAAGTGTTTTTGGTGTGGTCATGATCTTGCTACCCGGTAAGTCCCGTTTGGCTGGCGAACCAGGCCTTCGGTGTGGTCAATCTTGTCGAGGTCGGTGTGGTGCGATTGGCCTGCCCCTCTGGTGCCGGAGGTCCAGGCCTCTTTTTTCAGTCGGTCCACAATCCAAGAGGTCTTGAAACCCTGCCATGCAGCGGTCATTGCCTCGGCCAGGGCCTTGTCCGGGCTGATCCCTGCGGCCCGGCATCCCTCAAGCTCTGAGAGAACGTTGTTCCAGATCGTCAGATTCAGAGGCCCCTTCTTCTTCCGGAACTGGAAGTAATCGCGGGCGGTTTGCTCACTCAGATCAGCGGGTGCCAGTTCGAGCATCTGCTCAACCGTGAACCCATCACCTCCCCTCTTACGGTTCTTTGATGGTTCACCTTTGGGTTCTATTACGGTTCTGGGGGCATCTGGTGCCGGGGTGTCCGGCATCTGGTGCCGGGGGGTGGGGCACGTCGTGCCGGGGTGTCCGGCATCTAGTGCAGGGGGGCATTTAATGCCGGGGGCATAAGATGCCGGGGTTACGATGTAGTAGGTCGACCGCCCGGCACGCTCTTTCGCCACCAGCAAGCCGACGCTTTCCAGCCAACGGATCGCGTTGCGCACGGCACGCTCTTTGAGGCAGGTGCGCTCGCAGATCCTGGCAATGGAAGGCCAGCAAACGCCGTCATCGTTGGCATTGTCGGCCAAGGAGATCAGCACCGACTTCTGGGCAGCGCTCATTTCAAGCGGCCAGCAGGCGGTCATCAGGATGGTGCTCACAGTTGCAGCTCCTCACAAACGCGGCGCACGAAGGCGTCGTAGCTCTCGGCCATCTCGAAGCCGCTGTCTTCCATCGCTTGGCGCCCGGCCTTGGCCAGCTCGTACAGCGCCCACCGCTCTCGCTCTGGAAGGCCCTTGAATTGGGTGTAGGTTGGCCATGGGCCGTTGATGATCGTCGCGCCACCGCGCTGCTGGAGCGCCTGGGCATGGTTCGGGGTCATAGTCATTGGAGAGTCTCCGATGAGGGACCAGTGATCTTCGCTGCATGATTGGCCAGGTCGGTCATGCTCCCGCCCGCAAGTCGCAGAACGAGCGAGCGCAGCGCCGTCACAGCATCAAGGGACGAAACCCTGGCTTCGGCCATTTCGAGCGCGTGAGGCGAGTGGTTGCTGATCGTCTCAAACACCTTGTCGGCGTAATTGAACGACGCACTGGCAAGCTGCAGGTTGGTCAGTTGATCAAATGCCTCCGGCGGGAGCGGTTCACGCGGCGTGTTGACGATCGGGATGCTGAAGGTTGGCGGCTCACCACCCTCCAGCAGATGCCGACGCTCCTGCTCGAGATGCTCGCCACACACGACCGAAGCGTCATTGCCGGTCTGCCGCTCGAACAGCACGCTCAGCGCCAGGCTCGCGCCGACCAGGCCGACATAGGTTTCGTCGTACTCGCGGATCTTGGCGCCATCGCTGATTACCTCGATGGCATCCATGACCGCCTCGAAGGACAACAGCATCAGAGACGCATTGGAGAACTTCTCGAAATAGGCCTTGTTGATTACCTTGCTCATTGGGCAGCCTCCAGCGCATTCACAGCACGCTCCATACGAGCCTGGGCATTGCGCAGCACTCGACGGGCCTTGGCGCGCCGGTCATTAGCCGCAGCGGTAAAAAGGCGCACCCCTTCCCATGCTTCGGTGTACGGCAGGAACTCACCTTCAGGGCGACCGTGGGCGCGGAAATACACCTCGTACATGGCCTTGATCTCAGCGCGAGCAACCCGGAAATGGTGCTCGGCTTCGACCACATCCACTGCCGCCTGGACGATCCGGTCACGCGCTTGTTGCTTGGTTGATTTGATCGTCACAGGGGCTTCTCCGGAGTGAATTTTTCGTAGAAGAACTGGCCGTCCCAGGTCTTCTTCATGGGCAGCTTCTCGGCCATGTACAGGTCGTGCAGGGCCTTCGAGCCCTCCTCAAGCAACTGGAGCTCGTACCGAATGATTGGAGACTCGAGATCCTCGCCATCGATTTTCCGTGGCCGCTCGGTGAGCAGATCCTTCTCGCGGGCTTTGTAGGTGGTCCGGTACTTCGGTTTTTTCTTTTCCCGTCGCTCAGAGTTCCAGATCCAACCGAGGTCCAGGAGGTAGGCGGTGATCAGTAAGGAGTTCACCCCGTTCAAGCGCTTGGCGAACTGCGCAGGGGTCTCGCCAGGCATGAAGAAATGTTCCAGGCTCTCGATTTTCTTGGCCTGCTGCTGGTTCTCCAGCACCAGCACCTCGTTCTGTTCCTCAAGGTCAGCAGCAAGGCGCAATGCATCTGCGCGAGTACGCGGAACCTCGAAAGCACTCCGCTGGGCAACCTGCTGTTCGAGCTCATGCAACCGGCGGATGACTTTGTGGCGAAGAGGAATGCTGTAACCAGTTATGAGGGTTTCGGTCAGCTCTCGATTGAGGTGGAAATTCTCCGTGTAGCCGCGGGTATCAAGGTCTTCGCGTACATGGCTCAGATCTGAGCCATCTTTCTCAAGGGCCTCGAGCATCTCGCGAATGTCCCGGATGACGTTTTTATGCAGCTTTTCAGTCAGCCCGGCGATCTCCGAGCTGGTCATGGTGACGGCATCGCCGCCTTGGAATTTGACGACGCTCATGCCGTTGCTCCTTCAAGCACCATCCAGCGCTCAAGAATGATTTGCTCGCGGAAACCACAGCCGGCCACCCAGGACAGCAGTTCCTGGACTTCGCGCTGCGCTTCAGGTGTGGTGATATCGCCGCCCATCTCCTCGATGCGGATGGCGGACATGACACAGCGACAGGCCGGGTTGATGCTCAGGCCGGTGAGCGCCATCACCTGGCGGTAGATCGCCAGCGAAATGTGCTCAAGGTCGATCAGTTGGGCCTGGTTAAGGCGGTGACGCCGGGTGCGCGCACCCTCTTCCGGCGCATCGATGATCCCGCTCGCCTTCCAGTAGGACCTGATCAGCGAAGGGAGGTCGCCTCCGATCGCCGTCGGCTCTGGCACGTCAATGTGGCGACGAACCATCGCGGCGAGTTCGAGGGAGAGCTTTGCGACAGCTGGGGAGTTCTTCATGCCACACCTCCCGCACCACGTTTTGCAGCAGCAGGTTTTTGTGGCGCGGCGGGCTTGTTGGCGTCGATCTCAATGAAACTGGCATCCATCTTTTTCATCCAGTCATCTGCGTGATTCACCCACTCCTCGCAGAGCTCATCACCCATCAGCGCGAGCTTCGTGGGAAGGCTCGATTCATCTGCAATCTTGCTGATGGATCGGAACAGAGTACGGGCATCTTCCAAGCGGGCCTGGAGGCACAGGATGTCGTTGTAGGCCTCGTCGGCAATCGTGCGGATAGTTTTCATTGGCTATCCCCCGCTGCATTCATCAGCTGAAGCAACTGGTCCTGCGCCTGGTCGGCCAGCATGTACATCGCTTCATGAATGGTGGATTCGCTGAGGTGGTCGAGCTGAGGGGTATGCAGGCTGCACGCCTCACCCTTGAGGCTGTCGTTTTCCATCAGGATCGAAACGAACCCCTCAATGACACGCAGACGGGCCATGACCTTTTCGCCGAGGTCGCTGGTTGTGTTGGTCATTGGGATACCTCCGCGCCACGAACTGGAGAGGTAGGGTTTTGTGGCGCGAGGTCTTCCATATCCCTCATAGGAATCTCGATCGCTTCGAGCAGAGCCTCGCACTGGAGAGTCAGGACGCGGATCGCGTAGAGCTCGCAGCTGCCTTCAGCACCATCCCCGATGAGATTGCCAAGCAGGCAGTTAACGCTCGAAAGCATCGCGCCTGCGGCAGTAATGGCGGTATTGCAGGACGTGCCAAACTTGATCTCGAACTCAATACCGGAAGAGGTGAAGCGAGTATCTTGGGTAACAAGAGAGGTCATTGGGCACCGCCTTCGCCAAGCTCAAGCTCGGCTTCATGGTGTGCGTACAAGTCGTAGCAAATGAACTCAAGCGCCAGCATAAGACCATGCTGATCACGATCAGTGAGTGGATTGTCATCACCAAATTCATGGCTCTCCCGCAAAACTCGGGCAACGCTGTATGCGGCCAGCGAGCCACGGTGTAGCCGATGTAGGCGGAACAAGTCCTGGGCTTGCGTGCTTGGTGGTGCGGTGGTATTTTCTTGTTGCATCGTTTTGTCCTTCTGCAGACAAAGTGGTACCAAAGCCACCCGTTGGCGCGGGTAGCAACTAAGAAGCTCAGCTCAGGCTGGGCTTTTTTGTGGGCGACTGAAAAGCTCAGCCGCTCAGCAAAAACTGGGATGGGGAAGACTTCATGTCGGGGTCTGCGTAGTACTGGATGAAAAAACAGGTACTTTAGGACCTGATTCGATAGTTCCTGTGGAGCTATTCTGTTGGCACGCAGACGAACTGCCTCGACGCTGTCCAGGGAATGGCTTTTCCTCCACCGCTGAAATTTCCCCGGACGCGGTTACAACTACAAAAATCGAACGGCCTTCTCGGATGGCCTTGCTCAAGGCTCCTTGGGTCATACCAAGCTTGGTAGCCGTCCAGGCATGCCGCTTGGCTGCGTATTCAGCAAGAGGGGTGCGCTGCACAGGGTTACTCCGTAGCTCTGACTTTCACAAATAGTGCTTGCGGGATTTTTTAAAGTCAATGCTGGCGGCATTGGAATTTCAGTGCCGCCAGCCATATGGTGAGCTGATGAAAAAGAAAGAACTCTCCCCGGAAGCACTAGCCGAATGCGCAGCCCTCAAGAAGATTTTCATGGAGAAGCGCAAGGAGCTGGGGCTAACTCAAGAAAAGGCCGCCCAGATCCTCGGCATGAATCAGGGTTCGTTGAGTCATTACTTGAACGGCAGGAACGCCCTAAATCTCCATTTCTCGCTCGCGATCGCTTCGCTCTTGGAGGTTCCCGTGAGCTCTTTCTCCAAAAAATATGGAGAAATGCTGAGCGGCCCAGGGGTTGAGCAGATGGCGCTGGATGCATTCAAGGGTTATCGATCAAGCCCGGCTGGAGAAAAAGCTTTCCAGTACGCGGTGGATACAAACGTTGAAGAGGCGAATGCCCCTTATCGACAGGCAAGGAGCTACCCATTGATCAGCTGGGTTTCTGCAGGAGAGCGCTCAGAGTCTCCAAACTACCTTGCACCAGGGGATGGCTCGGATTTCCTGGTGAGCACTGAGAACGCAGGTGAGCATGGTTTTTGGCTAACTGTAAAAGGACCGTCAATGACAGGACCCGGTGCAACCAGCTTTCCCGAGGGAACTCGAATCCTCGTCAGGCCTGAAGGATTCGATCTCATTAGCGGAAAATACTACGTTGCACGACATACAGACGGCGAAATGACGTTCAAGCAATATGTCTCCGACGCGGGGGCACGCTATCTCGCCCCGCTGAATCCAGCCTTTAGAACTGTCGAAATGGACAGCGATTGGGAGATCATCGGGCGCGTCGTTGATGCAAAAATCCCAGGGCTGTAAAAAATAATCCCGCAAGGATTGACACAAATAAATCCCGCAAGCACTATTGCTCCATCTTCAACGAAGCATGGAGCATCACCTCATGGAATTTGTCACTTGTGGATCGTGGCGCGGCATTCTCGGTCAAGGCTTGGCTGAGCGAGAGCTGTCTTGCTTGGTGGCCGTAGCTGCCGGCCACACTGACAAAGAGATCGCGCAGCGCGACGGTCTTTCTCCTCGCTCCATCAAAGGCCGCATTGAAGCAGCCATGCACAAGCTTGGCGTTTACAAGCGTCCAGCCCTTGTAGCTGAAGCCATGCGCCGCGGACTTATCTCTCCAATGATTCTCGCTCTGTGCGCCATCCTGGTCGGACATTCGATTGTTGGCATTGATGAATTCACCCGCGTCCGCCGTTCCGGCGAGCGCAAGGTTGCCGAGACCCGTATTCAACGGCGCGCTGAGTGCGCCTTGGCGGTGGCGTAACGCTACCAGCCTGACCTGACCCAACCCTGATTTTTGCGAAAGCCAACAACCGCGGCAGGCCATCGGCTTGCCTGAAATAAGGAGATTCACATGCTTATGCTCAGCCGGAACATCGGCAAGGCCGTCATCATCGGCGGCAACATCCGGGTCAGCGTGGCCCAGGTTAACGGCTGCCAGGTCCGCCTGGGGATCGAGGCGCCGCGTGGCGTGATCGTTGACCGCGAGGAGATCCATCACCGCCGGGTTGCCGAAGGCACCGCGCAGGATGCGCCGGGGTTCAACATCGACGACCACGTCAAGCTGGTGGCCGATGCTCGCCGGTACCGCTGGTTGCGTGACCGAGAGCGAATCGAAGATCCCGACGAAGACCTGCTGGTGGTGCGCGGCGATAACTGGCTATCCGGCGAAGAACTGGATCAGGAGATCGATACCGCCCTGCGCCTGGAAGCCTTGGAGCAGCAGGTGGTGCAGGACCAGCAGCTATGACTCAGGCCGGCCTGCTCCTGCTGCTGTGGGATGCCCTGCAGCACCGTCAAACCACCTTTGGCCAAGTGCTCGACCTGTCCACCGCTTGTGGCCTGGACGGTCGCCGGGTGCTGGCCGACCATTTTCGGAGGCTGCCATGATCAAGCACCGAGCAATCAACCCGGCTGCCCTCCCCGCCATCGGCCAGCCTCTGGGCGGTGGCTTCTACGCCGGGCGCCTGTTCTTCGCCGGAGCCGAGCACGCGGTCATCGACTCCGGGCGCGGGTTCGAGAGCCAGGCACAGTGGCAGGACCAGTCAGGCCCAAGAATCACCGTTAAGGGCGCCCAGTGCCGCCACGACGGTTACGCCAACACCCTGGCCATGGCCGAATCCGGCAGCGCAATCGCCCGCAAGGTCCTGGGCATGACCATCCGTGGCCAGCGGGGCTGGCACCTGCCGAGCATCGAGCAACTGCAGGTCATGCGGGCCAACCTGCTGCAACTGGAAGACTGGGGCCGGTACTGGACCATGCAACGTGAAGGCGGGCCAACGCAGGCCTTTACCAAGGCGGAATACTGGTCCAGCACGCAGAACGCCTCCGGCAGCTCCTGGTGCCTGCACATGCTCCCTTGGTGCGTGCCGGCTACCAACTGGGCAACCAAGTGCAAGGGCATTCGCCCGGTGCGCACGCTGCTGATCAGCCAGGATGCTTTTGTGCACGCGCCGTCCACCGACGCGACCATACCCGACGCCGATCTGCGCGGCCTGGCCAACCAGCAAGCCGTGGCCACCGTGCTCGAGCGGTTCGTGAACGAGGATGCCGGGAGGTTCTATGGTCGGACCGACGTATTGGTGGCCGAACTGGCGGCGCTCGCGGCGGCTGTCGTGACAGATCGGCGTGACAACCAAAACCTGGCGCGTCAGGTGGAGTAGATCAATGCGCTACATGACCGTCAGAAAATTCGCCAGCGAGTCTGGCTACACCGAGGACGCGATCCGCTCAAAGATCCGCGACGGGATCTGGCGGCTTGGCGAAATTTGGCTAAAAGCGCCGGATGGCCGGACGCTGATTGACATGGAAGGATATGAATCATGGGTAGAGGCGGGAGCGGTGTCAGGGCAGTCTCAGACTCGAGCATCGAGATCACGTTCATGTTCCGGGGTGTTAGGTGCCGCGAGCGCGTCGCGCTCAAGCCCACCGCCACTAATCTGAAAAAGGCTCAGCTGCACAAGGCAGCGATCGAGCACGCCATCGCCCAAGGGACGTTCGACTATGCCGTCACGTTCCCTGGCTCGCCCCGGGCCGCCAAGTTCGCCCCGGAGACCAGCCAGGAAACCGTAGGTGGGTTTCTCACCAGATGGCTGACCGCGAAGCAAAAGCACATATCGAGCAGCACCTTCGAGGGCTACAGGAAGATCGTCGAGCTTCGACTGGTGCCCGCGCTCGGTCATCACCTGGTGGTGGACCTCAAACGGAAGCTGGTGCGCGACTGGTTGGATGGCCTGCAGGTCGGCAACAAGACACTGAGCAACATCCAGAGCTGCCTCCGGTCTGCACTTAATGATGCCGTCGATGAAGAGTTGCTGGACATCAATCCGCTCGCCGGGTGGACCTACGCCAGGAAAGAAGCGCCGCCGAAAGATGACGATGTGGACCCATTCTCGCCTGAGGAGCAGCAAGCGATCCTAGCGGCCTTGAGCGGCCAGGCCAGGAACATGGTGCAGTTCGCGCTCTGGACTGGCCTGCGGACAAGCGAGTTGGTGGCCCTAGACTGGGGTGATGTGGACTGGGTCCGGGGTGAAGTGATGATCAGCCGGGCAATGACCCAAGCTGCAGGTGGGGAGGCTGAGGTGACGAAGACTGCCGCAGGCCGGCGGTCAGTGAAGCTGTTGCGCCCCGCTATTGAAGCGCTGACGGCACAGAAGGCGCACACGTTCCTGTCTGATAAAGAGGTGTTCCAGAACCCGCGCACGCTTGAGCGATGGGCCGGAGATCAACCGATACGGAAGACCATGTGGCATCCGGCGATGAAAAAAGCCGGTGTCCGGTACCGCCGTCCGTACCAGACCCGTCACACCTATGCGTCGATGATGCTGTCGGCAGGTGAGCACCCTATGTGGGTGGCCAAGCAAATGGGGCATAGCGATTGGACGATGATTGCGCGAGTATATGGTCGCTGGATGCCAGCTGCAGACGATCAGGCGGGCGGTAAGGCCGAGAAATTATGGCTAGGGGAAAGGAATGGAAAGCAATTTACCGGAGTGGATCGGGATTCTCAAACTGGCGGCTAGCGCAGCGGTTGGCTTTGTATCTAGCACGGCGCTTTTTATTTGGAAAGAGCGAAAAGAAGCAAAAAAAGAAGCCCTAGCTAATTATAACGAGGCTCTCTCGATCGCGGCCCAGAACAGAGATGTAGCCCAAGAAGGGCTTATGATGCTTTATGAAGTCGTGCAGAAAATCCAAGCATCACCGAAACACCAAGATTTGATCGAAATCAGAAAGAGCTTTCAATCGGCCGCTTCATCAATTGCCGAGCCGAACGCAAAGGCCGCTCAGACGTTCTACGATACGCTATATGAGCACGATCGTGCGATGTCAGTTCACGAAAGTCGCTTGATTCTCAAGAAGGCAAGGCACTTCCTCAGCAACAATTAGTCGGCGAATAAGGGAATGCTCAAAAAGCTTGATCTCGTTGGAATTTCTCTACAGCTGGAATCGCTAAAAACTGCTAGCAAGTAAAGACATTAAACCGCAAAGGGAGTTTGCAATGGGATACCCAAACATCATCAGCAAGACCTTCAAATGTCATCGCTGCCCTAGGGAAGAGAGTTTTCACAACGATATGCAGTTCGTCACCGACGACGTTGTAGATCCACTCACATCCAATTATTTGCTGGACTCCATAGCGCGGGCCAATGGCTGGGAGCTCCTATATGCGAGGGACGCTAAGCCAGGAGACGATTATCTTGAGGCCTGGTGCAATGACTGCTACAACACGAAATGACAGCCTTATGCCAGCTTCTACCCGGAAAGTCTTATAAATCAAGGGCTAGACGCGGGTTCAAATCCCCCCGGCTCCACCAAATCCTAAAGAAGAAGACGCCCTCGGGCGTCTTTTTTTGTGCCTGCTATCTGCCAATTCGCAACACGCTGTCACGGTCATAATCAGATTTAACCCCTTTCCTGTAGGGCATTTCCCAAAGATACTCCCAGCCATTGTGGTGTTCCAGGCGAGGCACTACTGTCGGCTTGTCGTTGCCAGGCAACGATCGGCTTTGACAGGCCGTCCTGAACTAACCACATGGCTTTGCCGTTTTGGCAGCTGTGCATGGGGCACCTCGCGTGCGCCGGTTTTGGTCTGTTCACCGGTCTGTCAACCCATGTACGGCTGCCGCCTTTCTGTTTGACAGCAGAGGGTGGTGGCCTCAACTTGAACAGGCCTAAAACATGCTGAAAATAGTCCCCGATCCACCCCACCTACTCCACTCCCTGGAAGACACGCTGATGATGGCCGCTGACTACGCCCTGTGCGCCGAAGTCGTCGCCCAGCAGGCAATGCTGATGCAGCCCAAGTCACCTGTGTCGTTGTTGATCATGACCTCAATGCACGAGCTCGAGACGCTACGCAAATTGCTCGAAGCGGCGCTGATCCAGATCCAGAAACCCGCCGATCCGCAAACGCTGCACTGACACGCATCATGACCTGCCTGGCCTGACTCTCCCGCAAAGCGATGCACTTATAGGAGTCCGGCTTTCCGGCGATAGGGCCAGGCCAGGCGCCTACGACTTCAGGGAGATCAACCAGTGACCACCGAAGAAACCAAATTCACCGTCGGCAAAACCACCTTCTTCCAAGGCGAAAACCAGACCCACGCCCTTTTCCGCATCGAAGCCGGCATCCCATGCCAGGCCGCTCGCGAGCAGGCCTCGGAACTGATGGGCTATGCCCGCGACCTGAGCATCGACGGGCTGATGGAAGACAAACCGCAGTTGCTCTGGGCCTCGCACTACCTTTGCGCCTTGGCAAAGGCCCTGCTCGATGATGCCGAATTGGGGATGATGAAAACTTGAGCGCTACTCTATGCAGGCCAAGCGTGCTCCCGTCGTAGAAGCTAGCTTGGCCAAGTTGCTCCCCGTGTTTTCCACTACCCCTATCGGGCCAATACAAGCGCTGCCATTGGCGGTACCCAGGTACCAAAGTCTTCAATACCCATCCCACTCGATGCGGTGGTTCTTCCAAGGGCGATCAGTATCCGACAGCTTCCTCGGTGTTGGGTGCTCTCTAACCTCATGGCCATCGTGCGCCAGCTACCCATTACCTAGCTGCCCTGCAGCAACCTATCCGCTTGGCCGAATCTTGCGCCAACCTGTGCCCGTCTCTTTCTCTGGACAGAGACGGGCACTTCAAACACTGCAGGTCTTATCGCATATGGCTTTGCGGTAATCCCACTCGTGACAATCGGCGTGACAAACGCCGATGTCACCAGCAACAGCCATGCAGATGATGGTGTCGCAGACCAAGGAATGGACTGCACCTGACTGACAGTCAGGCATGCCCCGGTCATCGCATTGCTGCTTGCACCTGGCTCAGGATCTTTAGGTACTGGTCTCGTCAGCCAATGCTGCCTCCACCCGCCCACCGGTAACGGTGTTCAGGAGATCAGATCATGAGATGCCCTTGCTCCCGGACGTAAGGAGCCGCCAGTCCCGCGTAGTGGACATTCCCCACAGGTCGCAGGGGCCTTGATCCCTGATAACACTCAACATTCTTGGCGGGATGACGTGGGGCGAGGATCGAAGAGCGGACGATGAGGTGACCGACATGGCACTGGTGGGTAGACGCGATGGCCGCAATTTCGGCTACGGCAGGCAATTGAGCTACGCAGGACCGCAGGCACTGAAAGACATGTTCGTGGCGGTCATTACGGCACGGTCAAAGCGCACTGTGATCGTTGGCGGGCATTCGTGAAGTGGTGCCGCTCCGAACAGGGGCCAGGTATCAATGATGCGCGGCAGATTGATCGGAAGGTGTTGGCCGACTATGCGGATCATCTACGCGAGGTAGTTAGGCGTGGAGGCCTCGCCATCAGCACCGCGCAAAATCGGCTATCCAGTGTTAACAGAACCATGGCGGTCGCTTCGCGGTGATCAGGACGTCAAGTTGCCCAGCCCGAGCAAGGCGTTGGGTATGCAGCGCAGCGGGGTTAGACAGTCGGTGCCACAGGGCCAAGACCGCTCAAAGGTTAAACAGATCGTCGATGCACTTTGTCGCCAACATCAGCTACGGGCCGCTGCAACCGTTCTGTTGGCGCGAGCAACCGGCATGCGCTTGCGTGAGGCCATCCTAGCCGACTTGCCACGACTGAGCCGTGAGGCTAACGACCTAGGCAGGATCAACATTCAGGACGGCACCAAAGGTGGCCGCTTCGGTGCCTCAGCGCCACGTTGGATTGCGGTGGACGGCCATGTTCGAGATGCCCTTGGGCTTGCACGGCAGGTGTCGCCTGCAGGTAGCCGCAACCTAATTGCGCCACACGAAAGCTATCTGAATGTGCTGCAAGAAATCATTCGCACTGCGCGGGCCACCCTGCATGTCCACAACCTCAAGGCTTCCATGAGCTACGAGCGGCGTATGCATGTGAGCGCTACGAACAAATCACCCAGCACCTCGCCTCTATCAACGGCGGCCAATGTTGTCGGGTATATCGGAGCCTTGACAGTGAAGCTCGGACGCAGATCAGCTACGAGCTGGGGCACGGTCGGATCGATGTGGTCGCTGCCTACATTGGAGGACGGACATGAGCAAGCCCTTCGATATGGAGTTGTTCTTGGCTGGCGTGCTGACCGGGTCGCACGCGACGCGGCAACGCCATTTACGGCAGGCGACGCTTATCCAGGAGGAAATCGCAAAGCGCTGGCAGCGGAACACGCCTTGGGCTTGGCATCGGAAGCACTTGGCTTGGCTTCTTGAGTCTCACTTGGGCACGCACAATGAAGCGACGCGATACTACTATTTTCTGACTGTTCGGCTGTTAACTAATCGATTACAAAAAACTTGGGTATTCAACGATTAACAGAGGGCTTAAGATTGATTGTCAGGCCTGGCGGCAATCTATGTAGCGGTCGTGTAGCAAGGTCGCGTTTCAGGCCGGAAAGCACATAGTCTTTCAATCGTTCGGCTCGGTGACTTCTGGTCCGATACACCGATAACATACAGTTTGGTTTTAGATGACTTTGATCATAAAATCAGGAATAATCTGACTACAAGCAAAGCAATGCCGCGATGATTGATGTTTTGCAAGCTCTTTAAAAAATAGTTTTTAACAGAAAATCTGATATTTTGATGGGTGTACTCATCGAGATCCAGTATGCCATGGAGTGTTGCTAAATTAGCATGCCAAACATTAGCGGCCTTCTTATAATCATGAGCTTGCCAGTTTGATGCCGTATATTGCGCCGTAGAAATTGAGCAAGCTAAAATTAAAAATACGGTTATAGTTAGTTTAATTATCTTCTAATGGATTTAGTTTAAAGATGACTGAGCGTGTACGCGAAAAGTTGAGGCAGCAGCTGTTAGAGGCGAGTAGCGGGACTGTCAATAAAACGGCTAGTCTTAAGGCGTTCAAGGGGCTTCACAAAGATCAGGCCGAGCGAGCTTTGTATTTTGTAGAGATGGCAAAAGTCATCAACACCCTGGGGCTTTCCAATCCGCATGAGAAATCTGCACTGACTATTGAACCGACGCACCCTATTCAAACGGAACACTTGGATAGAGCGTTTAAAAATCTTAATCTAAACCAGGTTATTTACAGAAATCACAAGGACTATAAGCTTTCGCTGTTGTCGCTGGAGATGTTGAAGCGATACGCTCCAGCTTCCGATGCAAAGAAAATGGTTGAGAACGGTTATAAATCTCCACTGTATCTTCTAGATCCTTTGTATGGTTTTGTTTTTCTTCCGAAGAATGGCAAGATTCACAATCATTGTCTTGCGATTGATATCTGGTCGTCGCATTTGAAATCAATGCCAGGACACCTGGCGAAAAGTTTGTGGGAGAAACGGTCTGATAACATGTTGTCAGGTGGGGCTTTTGCAGCAAGATTTCTGTTCAAAGACCTAATCCCGCAAGAGGATGATCCAGTCAAACGGGCATATCATCCGGTGTTGGAGGTTAAGTCTGAGTCAGAGCTTAGAGATGTCATACAAACACTGAAAAGTTGTGTTAAAAGTACACCTGGTGTCGAACTTTGGTTCCGGGGGCAAGGGCGAGATTACCTGACGCCGGATCGCACGATTATATCAAAATTAGGCATTACTCCATACTCAAACATTAGGGAGTCTGATCTCACACCATCCCTTTATCGTAAGTATGACGGGTTTCTTGATTGTAAGAAAAACTATGAAAACTTCGTGCTGGAGCTGGCAGAATGGGTTGGTTGCGCAAATGAAGTTCTGTCCGGTGAAGGAAAAGCAAATTTAGAGGCTCCGCCCTCTGGGGTTGCTGCAGTCACCGTTGCTGGACTTGAGTCTTACCAAAGAGGCTTGATTCTACAGCAATATGGAGCTCCCTCAGCATACCTAGACATAACTCACGATTATAGTGTTGCAGCATGGTTTGCGACTAAGAAGTGTACTGTAACTAATGGGAAAATGGCGTACAGCGACTATAGTTGGCATGGCAAAACACCAGAAGAATGGCCGACGATTTACGTTTTCCCGCTGGTTAAAGGACTGCACACATATTTGGATCTCGGCTCAATTCTTGCTGGTAGTGGTGCCAAAAGGCCAGAAAGACAGAAATGTGGCTTATTAGGAGGCGCTGGAAATCTAGCTAGAAATTATTGCGCTCGATTCTTAGGTGTAAAAATCAGGCTAGGACCTGATTTTAAAATTTCTAGCCCTTATGATGCAGTGGAATTGTTCCCGTCAGATTCTGAAGATGAGGTTCTGAGATATCTGAAGGAAACCTGCCTGGGAGGTCAAGGGCGTCAATTTCCGTTGTCAGAGCTTGCTTAGCAAATGGTGAAGTTGCTCCTCCGAACTATTTTAAGGGCGGGGTGCTGCACCTTCAATCTGAGTAATTAACATTATAGGTGGCGGCAGATTATGTCCGAGCGTTACATTGAGTTCCTTGTTGATTCCACGGGAAAGGCTCCTCGTAACCTTAAAGAATCCATCAGGCGCGTACGCGATGCTTCAGCGGGCTTCAGGCAAAGCTGGTTGATCGGCGATCAGCAAGAAGCGTATGAAACCAGCCAGGAAGCTTTTGAACATTTAGACTACATACAGAATGAGCTGTTAAGGCAGCGTGATGTACTAAGAGATCACGCTGCCTGGCCAACTTCGCCATTCAAGTCTGCAATGGATTCATCAGTCGGAAACCTAATCAATCACGCATCACCTTCTGATCGTGCTTGGTTCCTTGAGTTGGATCCGAGGTTTGGTGCGATGCCCGTAAACGCCTCAGTTGTTCAGCTTTCACTTGAAAGCGCGCTTAACAAGTTAAAACATCGAGACACAACAGCACTAAACTTTACATTAACTTCTTGCGGCAGTCACATTCTTTACATATACACGAATGGCGGTATGGGAAAGAAAGATTCAATTTCGGAAATTGATGTGTTGGCATTTTGCTTGGCCTGCAAGACCGCTGCTCAGTATGTATAAGATTCGGCTCTAATAATTTAGTAGGCGGCGCATCAATGGCAGCATTACAGAGGGCGACTTTATGAGGCGCCTGGATATTGATTAGAAATCCGTTACGTTGCTGCTTTGCCTAATTCTCTCGGGATATGTTGTTATGATCGCTCTAGCAATTAAAAATCTCACTATTCGTAGGTGCTGCCGGCTAATCTGAGGGTGGTGCTTGATAGGTAATGTGTTGAACGGCACTTATAAACTGATGGAGTTGGAATGAAGACTGTTTATATTCTTGGAGCCGGATTTTCTGTTGAGGCGGGTGCGCCTACGCAAGCGGCTATTTTGGAAAGAGCCTTTGAACTATATGCTCAGCAGCCTAATGTGTTTGATTTTGAAAAGTTTTCAATATTTAAAAAATTTCTCAAGGATCAACTGAATGCTGCGGACGATCAACTTTCAGGTGTTGATCTTGAAGATATATTTACCCCGCTGGATAGATGCTTGGCTGAGAGCTCGCAGTTTAGAGGCATAGGTCTCGATAGCATAATGAAGGTCCGCGAGGCAGTGTTTTATGTTGTTGGGCGCACCATTCAAATTTTATTAGATAGAACAACTAAGTCGAAAGACTATATAGATCACTTTGCGGAGCATCTGGTAAATTTGTCAGCTGTGCGAGCCAGGGCTCAATATAGGAGTGAAGATCCTGTTAGTGTTATAAGCACAAACTGGGATATTTTGCTTGATAACTCGATTTATAGTTACTTGCAGCAGGGCGGTCGGTATGATGGCGTTGTGGATTACTGCTGCTATATAAGTTCCAAAGATGAAAGTGACCCTAGTGTTACACCAGGGTTAGAAAAGCTAGGGCAAGGAGGCTTCAATGTGAAGCTTCTGAAACTTCATGGATCTCTTAATTGGCTTCAATGCCCAAGATGTGCAAGGCTCTATGCTAAGTTTTTTGAAAAGGTAGCTATACACCAATTCAATCTCTCCAATTCGTGTCGTCATTGCGATCGTAATTTCCCCGAAGAGAAAAACAAACATTTGCTGTCTCAGAATTTAATAATGCCAACATATTTGAAGGATCTGTCAAATCCGCAATATAGAATCATATGGCAGAATGCTGGCATTGAAATCTCGGAAGCGGACCAGATAGTTTTTATAGGGTATTCATTGCCGCAAGCTGATTTTGAAATGCGCCAACTGCTATCGAGAATGACACGTAATAATGCAAAAATTCATGTTGTCGACTATCTCGCTGAAGATAAACAAGAGTCACTGAAGAAACATTGGACTAAGTTTTTTGGAGGTCGTGAGATAAGTTTCAGTTTTGAAGGTGCAAAGTCATTTGTTAACGGTTTGTAGTTTTTAGCTTTATGGGCAAGCTTGACGCGGTTTGGATTTTGCTAAGCGAGTTTTTCCGTGAGGGGATATTTGCAGATACCCTGTGTGAAGGCACCTCGGCAAACGACAGCACAATTCACGGTGATGGGACGTTACCCGTTGTAGCCAGTCGGACAGGTGACTAGAGGTATAAATCTTATGGGTATCGATAGTCTTTATAAAGATCAATGAGCTGTACGTCCATGCGATTCCTGTCTTCTCACCGCTTTGCTGATCGCGCAGCGCCTCAAGACGTCATGGATTCACTGGAACGGTGCCTCAGCATGCAGACAGACGGCACATCTGTAGCCAAGGTGGCTGAATAGGGGCGCCTTGGCGGCAATGGCTGAGCGTGTTACAGAGCAGATTTCCGTTTTTTCCACCTCGACATGAGGTATGATTTACGGAAACCATCAAGGAGTGAGCAATGCGCGAATTCGAATTGACCTCTTTATCCGCGACCGGCCGCCGAGCTGCATTCATTGACGATCCAGATCGAGTAGAGGCACGACTACTCAGCCTGCACCCTGATCTGAACACAAGGCTGCTTCGTGATGCCATCTTGGGTGGTCTAACTGCGCGAAACGATGTCACTCGAGCTTCTGCGCCTACAGCAGCAGGTGTGCAGCAATGGCTGAAAACGGTGGAGGACCTACGCACGTTGCTAGGTCGTGAACGGTGGTACATCCATGAGCAAAAAAACTGTCCGTTTATCACATCTCCTGACCGGCTTATATCCATTGTTGTAATGACTGGTAACAGTGACACCGGTTGGGATGGCACAGAGGACCCAACTAATCAAGCCGAGAAGGGAGCCGTAGCTGAAAGCTACATTCAAAAAAACCAGCAACTTGAACTATTCAATCAAGACTCTTTTAGGCTGGCCAAAGATAAAAGCAAGGAAACTCAAGTCTGGGCTTTACTTTACCACTACGACAAAGCTCTAAATGAAGTACGATATGAGCTATCCTTACCAACCGGCTTCGGAAAAAAGAAGATTACATCATGGGGCGAGCGCATAGGCCTCGGAAAAATATCTAACAATCCGTCCGGCTTCGAAATTCTCAGCGATGAGATGATCGAACCCGCATCTGTAGAAGTAGTGCCAAAACCTGGAATTTAACGAGTTATAGAATCATGCTAGAAGTAAACCCCAAGCAAATTTCATTTGCCAGGGTAAGGAGACGCCTTACAAAATCCCAGTTGGCGAAAAAACTTGAAATCACTAGTCGCAGCCTACAAAACTACGAAACTGGAGCCTCCACACCGGACGATAAGATACTTCAAAAAATAGCAATTGCACTGAATTTTCCACTTCAATTTTTTTATTTGGAAGAGGAAATGCCAGAAATTGCAGAGCATACAGTCAGTTTTCGCAAGCTGTCGAAAATGACAGAGGCTATGAAGGGATGTGCTTTTGCAGCAGGGGCCATTGCTCTTAAAATCAACCAATGGATTGAAGAGCGTTTCAACTTACCAACCCCCAACCTTCCAGACCTAAGTGATTTAGCACCCGAAGAGGCAGCTACAGCACTCCGAAGGATGTGGGGCTTAGGTAACGCCCCCATTCAAAATGTTATTCATTTACTAGAATCTAAGGGAATTCGTGTTTTCTCGTTGGCGGAGGAAACGCGTGAAGTTGACGCATTCTGTACTTGGTATGAAGAGCAGCCTTTCATATTTTTAAATACTCTTAAATCTGCAGAGCGAAGCCGCTTCGATGCAGCACATGAGCTAGGGCATTTAGTACGCGACGTTTACAGCATGCGGCATGGCCAAGCTCACGGACCAGAGATGGAGCGACAAGCCGATGCATTCGCTGCTGCTTTTCTTATGCCTATGGCAAGCGTAGTAGCAAATCCGCCCCCTGCTTTCACCATAAAGTATTTAATGAAGCTTAAGCATTATTGGGGAGTGTCACTTGTTGCTATCGCATACCGCTTTAACTCACTGGGAATGATAAGCGAGTGGAACTATCGAAGTCTTTGCATTGAAATCGCCAAGCAAGGCTATCGCACCAGCGAACCAGAACCGATGGAACGAGAAACTTCCCAGCTTCTTTCCAAGGTCATGGATCATCTCCAAAGTAAAAAACTAGGCCGCCGCGAGATTGCCGAAAGCTTAAGCATCAGCACAGATGAAATAAACTCATTAACATTCCATCTCACAAAACTTTCTGTGGTTCCTGGCCGCCCGGAAAACACAAAAAACCAAACCAAAAGCCCACCAAAATTAAGATTAGTTTGAACCTTTAGAAACCAAATCCACTACATATCAGAGTTAAAGGCGCAAATTTTTTTCATCTGCGCCTTTATAACTATTTTATACTATCAAGCCTTGCGGTTTCAGGATTGTAAACTTTCTGAGTGATAGACCCGTTTCTAATACTTTCCACTGCCTCGTTAATCACATGCAGAGGCACCAGGAACCACTCTCTGGGTTGTACCGGATTACCAAAGCGGTCGGGGATGGTCAGATCTATCTGGGCACGACTGAACAGTCGGTGAAATAAATTTTCCATGCGAGTCCGATTGATGTTGTGCAACTTGTATGTAGCTACAACTTCAACGTCCGCTAGCAGGTAAGTGGCGTCCTTATCGGCGCCTGCGATACGCGCATCTACCTTACCACCAGTGACCCCTATCTTGTGGATTAGCGCGCGATGCTCAGCGACAAAGGGATGCGTTGAGTGGCTACGCAACACGTAAATGGTGCCGCTCTCGATATCGTCTGCCTCCACAGCTTCGCCGAACAGAGGACCGGCATCAGAATCAGTGATTCTTCGGCCGGCGTCGTCTTTATACAAAGCCCGTACCAGCGACAAGCGCAGCATAGTGCTCTGCGTGCCATTGGAAAAAATAACGCGCAGACGCGCATCTTTCTTACCCTGAGGCGAGTCAAAATCCTCGCCCTCTTCCGCCACGTAGGCTGTTTGGCCACTGAGAATGAACCACTGTCCAGCCTCAACTGTGGTGTCTCTCATGAAGGGGCGGGTTACTCGAACACCCGACTGCAGTTCGCGTTGAACCCGCTCAAACAGCGGTTGGAAGCTATCAAAGTCCTCGCAACGCTCACGCTGCGCAATCTCCTCGGCTTCACGCTTCTCGGCATTGCTGCGAACATAACGTAGGTTCTGGATATCAGCATCATCGTCCTCCCCGGCCAGTTCTGCCAACAGCTCATCGTCCGTCATCGTGTACTCGCCTTGCGGTTCCCGTACCTCAACGGCATTCAACAGGCCTTGATGGTCAACCGGATGCAGCAACGCGCGGCATTCATCCTTAATGCGCAATTGATCCAAGCGCACGGCATATAGGCGCTCGAAGATATCTTTGTCATCGCCGTGGCGTGGCGCGCGGCCATGCTGCTCAACGAAACGCTGAATGTCCTCAAAGCCAGCGATGATGCGCTCCTCGCGAGGCGTGCGACCGGCCTTCTTGTCTGACGTGGCGAAGTCGGAAAGCTCTGCTTCCAACTCATCCAGATCTAATTCATTTGACATAACGGCCCTCTTTCTTGAAACGTATAAAGGCTGCTGCGCCTTCCGCCATGCTCCGTTCCCAAGGGTCTTGAGCAGTCAGGGAAGGTACCCGGCCATGATCCTGCTTGAATTTTACTGCCCGGATAGCGAGGTCTTTGGCTTCCTGTGGCGTGAGACGGGTGCGCTTGGCACCTATCACTGCAGCGACCTGCTTGAGACTTTCCTCGCTCATGGTTTTGGCCAGAATGGCGTATGCTTCGCTGAACGGATTGATCCGGTCGATCAAGTCAATATCCAACTCGCGCACATCCATCGCAAACCTGCGCACACCATCAATCAGAGCCGTGCTGGGGACGCCGTTCCCCCCAGTAAGCGTAGCTTGCGAATCATTACCTAGTACCAGTTGCTTGGCCTGTTGGGTCAGATTCAAAGCAGCAATGGCGTGCTGGCGAACGGCTTCCTGATCCTCGGCATCTAGCTCGGGATACTTGTCCCGGATGATCTTGCCCATCCGCAGTTGGGTCAGCTCCTCGGGCACCAGCTCATCATCAAAAAGGCCACGCTCGATATTGGTTTTGTCCTGTACGAAGCTGGCAATAACCTCGTTCAGGTCCTCCTGGCAAATACGATTGGCTTCAGGGCTCTTGGGTCCGGCCAGCCCCTTGATTTCGATCTGCAGGTGGCCGGTTTCGTGGTTGAAGCCCACATTGCACTTGTCCGGCTGATAGCCTGCATCTCCGTAGTCAAAGCCTTCCTGCGGCCCACTGGTGGGTGACTTCGGCTTGAACTCAAAGCGCGGCGCCAGAACCTGTTCCATCAACAGGCTGGCGGCAATCGCCTTAAGAGTGTCGTTTACAGCCTCGGTCACCACCTTCTCGCTGGCATCCGGCTCGGCGATCAGGTTGGTGAAGCGCGCCCGTGCTTTGCCGGGGGCATCGCGGGTCGCTCGCCCAATGATCTGCACGATCTCGGTGAGGCTGGAGCGGTAGCCCACAGTGAGTGCGTGCTCGCACCAGATCCAGTCGAAGCCTTCTTTGGCCATGCCGAGCGCGATGATGATATCGACATGATCGCGGTTGTTCTTTTGAGCAGGATCTTTCAAGGCGGCCGATACTTTGTCGCGCTTGGCCGGGTCATCATCCACCAAGTCGGCAATGCGCAGTACACGCCCATTGGCGGTCTCCACCAGTTGGAAACCCGTCACCAAGTCGGTGCCTCGCCACTCGCCCAGTTCTTCGATGATGTGCTCCACCTCGCGGATCTTGTCCCTGGTACTCTCACGCGAATTTACGTTGGGGATGTGTACAATAGTTTTTTCGCGCGGATCGAGCACATCGAGGATGCTGTCGGAGTAGGCACCTGCGTAGAAGTAGTAACCAATGTCCAGCTTCTTCAAGTGCTCGTAGCCGTTGAGCTGCTCGTAGTAGGTGTAGGTCACAGTATCGAAGCGGGCTTCGTCGGTAGGTGACAGCACAGCCTCCGCATCGCCTCGGAAGTAGGAGCCGGTCATCGCCACGATGTGCACCTTATCGCGGGCGATCAGTTGACCCAGGTACGTGCCCAGCCTGTTCTCCGGGTTGGCGGAAACGTGGTGAAACTCGTCCACGGCAATTAGCCTGTCATCGAAAGCCGCGACGCCAAACTTGTCTACCGCAAAACGGAAGGTTGCATGGGTGCAGACCAGCACTTGGTCTGTACTTTTCAGGAATGCCCCCACAGCATTGACCTTTCCGCCATCGTCGGTTCCTGGGGCATCACACAGATTCCAGCGCGGCTCCACATGCCAGTCGGCCCAGAAACCGAAGCGGCTAAGTGGTTCGTCGTGGAAGCTCGACCCAATAGACTTCTCCGGAACCACAATGATGGCCTGCTTGATACCCTGGCGGGTCAGTTTATCCAAGGCAATAAACATCAAGGCCCGACTTTTACCAGATGCTGGTGGCGATTTAATCAGCAAATACTGTTCGCCACGCCTCTCGTAGGCGCGCTCCTGCATAGGGCGCATGCCCAGCTCATTGGCCTTGGTGGATCGTCCGTTCTGGGCATAGGAAACGGAAACAGAGGGAACGGTTTGAGTCATGGCTACGCTTCCATTCAGGGCTTCATGCCCGCGAATTTAATAAGGGTAAGGTGTGGCATCACTTGGTTTTCCGTGACTTCTGAGTGGATGTCACTTCGGTATAAAGCTCGAAAAGCTTCTCTAGGCGCTCAGTGTCGTTCTTGAAACGACGACCAATGTAGATTCGCTCCAACACTTCGTCGTTGCGCTCGTGTGCAGCGCGCAGATTGTCCGGCATGGTCTCTGGATCGTAGAGATCTGCAATCGTGGCTGGGAAATGGGCTTCACGTGCCAGAAGGATGTCTTCGGCACAACGAGTGAGGTCAGCCTTGTTTTTCTCAGTTAAAGCCGGAACTGGGAAAGTATTCCAAGCCAGCGTGTTCGTGAACCGATAATCCGTCCTCATCCTGGAGCAAACAGTTGCCACCCACACTAAAGCCATGCGGGAAGCAATAATAGACAATACCCAAATGCTATTTGATGTCATTCCGAAAGAAGAGTTTGATATTGCAGTCCCCGCTTTGAGCAGCCCAACTGGCAGGTATTCCCTATTTTCCGAGCTGGTTACTGGCACGCAGATTATTGAACTAGCTGGTAATGGCTTTCTTTCATCAAACCTATGCGCCCAAGCTGCAGCCGCCACAGTGGTTTTTTTACTACTACCGCGCCTAAAATCGGCAACCCTTTCTATGCGTTCTGCAATTGAGGGAACGGCTTTTGCTTCAGACACCTCGGTGTCATCAATCCAGAGGCAGAATCTAGATATGCCTCGAATTAACTCCATCGAGCCAACAAATGGACGAATAAAGCGATTCCGCTGCTCAGGTGTTAGCTGCAGTGCTTCTAGCTCCTGAGGCTCTAGCAGCAAATGACCACCATCTGTAGGAGAGTTTCCTCGGTCAAAATCTGGTAGCCCACATATCTGTGATCTTCGAGCTTCAATTATGGTGACATCTCCTGGCACCAGATATGGATTTATATTATCTACTCTTCGGGCTACGGACTTCCCTTCACCTGCGTCGCTGTAGAGATATTTCGCTTTTTTGGAACCTGCATGGCCTATTCCAACGATCACGACTGTCACGCCAGCGTTATTGTTGGCCAGATTATTCCACTTAAATGAAGTATGCGCGAAATTTATTTCCGAGCCTGAGTCGAATATGAGCGGCCAAAGGATTGAAACTTGCTGGCCTTGGCATACAGAGTTTGTTGCCACAAATGCTGAGCAGCATTCAGTTGCTTTTGCATATTCTGCCGCCTTCATAAACCAGCCAGCAACATAGTCAAGCGGCTTCCAGTCCTTCGTCTTCATCTCAAAAACAAATGCTAGATCTTTTTTATGCTCTACTTCTTGTCGCTTACTACCAAGATATGGAGGATTTCCGCAAATATAGGTCGCCCCGCCCTCATTCTCGAAATCGATTTCAGGTTGATCAAGAGGTGTTTGGAATAGGTCATCACCGACTAACTTCACACCGGTTCCCGTAGGTGGGCAAACGCCAAGCCAGTCGAGCCGGAGGGCATTTCCACAAGTAATCCAATTCTGGTTGCTCAGTGGCAGAAACTCCAGGAGAGCCTCTTTCTGGCCGCGATAGAGCACATCGCACTGAAACTCAGCAATTATCAGAGCCAAGCGTGCGATTTCGGCAGAAAAGTCACGCAGCTCGATTCCGCGAAAATTTGTAAGAGGAATATCGCTCTTGCGTCCAGGCTCGCCACGGCGCTCATTGATGATATTTTCAATCTCACGCAGCTGTTTGTAGGCGATAACCAGGAAATTGCCCGAGCCGCAGGCAGGATCGAATACACGAATGCGTGCCAGGCGTTTACGCAGATTGAGCAGCGTGCGCGGATTATCGCCGGCCTCTTCCACCTTGGCACGCAGCTCATCGAGAAATAGCGGGTTCAGTACCTTGAGGATATTAGGCACGCTGGTGTAGTGCATGCCCAGGGCGCCACGCTCTTCATCGTCGGCCACGGCCTGGATCATGGAGCCGAAGATATCGGGGTTGATCTGCTTCCAATCTAGCGCACCGATATGCAGCAGATAGCTGCGGGCAATTTTGGAAAAGCGCGGGACGTCCGGCTTTCCAGAAAAAAGCCCGCCGTTGACGTAGGGGAAAGCGTCCGCCCAGCGCGGTAGCTTGGCCGAACCACGTTGAGCAATCGGGGTGTTCATGGAATGGAAGATTTCGCCCATCACCTCATGCAGGTTACTGGCATCCCGATTACTCATTTGCGAGAGGGTGTCGGTGAACATGCCGGTACCGTTGAAAATGTCGGTGTCTTCGGCGAAGAAGCAGAAGATCAAGCGCGCCATGAAGTGGTTCATTTCATGACGGCGCTCGGCGGTACCCCAGGTTGGGTTGTCCTTGAGCAGCTCCACATAGAGCCGATTCAGGCGGCTGGTAGCGCGGATATCGAAGGAGTTCTCGCGGATCTGTTTAACCGTGGAAATACCCGCCAACTGCAGAAAGAAGCCAAAGTGATCAGGGAAGTCCGGATAGGAGCAGGCGACGGCTTCGCCGGTCTCTAGCTCCTCAGCCTCCAGTATCTCACCATCAGTAGCGAGTACGTACTTGGCCTTGGCTCGTACAGTGGCGGGGCTGGCCTTGAGAGCTACCAAAGTTTCCGTGACTTTGCCAGCCTCGCACACCGCCAGGTGTATGTTGCTGGTTTGCAGAACACCGCCCAGGTCGGATTTGTTGGTTGCCCCCGAGCGCAGACGTTTCAGGGTGGTATCCTTGTTGCCGAAGGCCTGGAGGAAGGCATAAGGGAACTCGACCTGGTCAAACGGTTGACCTGCCAGGTCCGTGATGGCTTGTTCGATTTCTACAGCGTTCATTTGAGGCTATCCCGGTCGCTACTGCGAAAAGCGGCTTAGGCAGGCGCGGAGCCTGCCGTCCTTGCAAAATAATGGGATGATAAATGAATAAGCAGCGCCCAGGTGCAAAGAGATCCACCTGCTGGTCGGGCACAACAGCAACACCTCGGCCGTGCTAGGGGTGCAGCTCATCTGGATCCACGCCCCGCGCAACCAGACCATGCATGGAGGTGCCACCTGGAACAGCAGCGTCAATCGAGATCAACTGCGCCAACCTGCTCGGCAAGCTGGCTCCGCTCATCATTCTGTTGATGCTGGACAACCCGGTTACACCGTGGGGTGATGCATGTTATTCCGTAATCGTTTAGCTCAGTGGATTGCGCTTGGGCTTGGAGCGCCCTTCACTGGGTGATCGAACTAATCATCGGCAGGCTAGGAATGCTTGTCATGGTATTCCAATCAGTATTCCAACTTAAAATGTGAACCGAAATTCCCAATACTAATTAATATCTTACTTTCTTAATTCAGATTACCCCGGCCCAAACACGTAAAAGGCACATGGTGACCCAGGTGCCTTTTTTTATACCTGCGCGATATCCGGTGCGCTCTCCCGACAATAGCCGGTCTAATCCAGGGATGCTGCAGCGATAGATCTCTGGCCCCCTTTGGGCTGATATACAAGGTGGGTATGCCCCGTGCCGAAAAAGTCGCACCCGCGGCGCGACTTTCTTGCTTGATCCCGCGTCACCCCATCGACCGTACGCCCACCGCCTGCGCATGCCCCCGCGAAGTGACAATCCCAAGGAAGGAAATCACGATCGCCAAGCCCAAGGTCGAACTCACCTCCACCCGGTGCTCGGGCGTATACATCATCACCGCCAGCGCCCCGCCAATGAAAATGATCACCGCCCAGGTCAGCCAAGGGAACAGCCACATGCGGAATTTCAGTTCCGCGTTTTCACGCTCCAGGCGGCGGCGCATGCGCAGCTGGGAGATGGCGATGACCATGTAAACCAGCAGCGCAATGGCGCCGGAGCTGGCCAGCAGGAACTCGAACACACCCTTGGGTGCGAAGTAGTTGAGGATGGCGATGGCCGCGCCGATCAGGGTGCTGCCGAACACTGCAGCGCGTGGCACGCCGACCTTTGAGGTCTTGTTGAGGAAGGCCGGTGCATCACCGCGCTTGGCCAGTGAGTACATCATCCGCGAAGCGATATAGATCGACGAGTTCATGCAGCTGGTCACCGCCACCAGCACCACCAGGTCGACCATGAAGGCGGCATTGGGGATGTTCATGATTTCCAGCGCACGCTGGTAAGAACCCACCACCGCAAGCTGCGGGTCGTTCCATGGCACGATCGAGATGATCACGAAGATCGACAGGATGTAGAAGGTGCTGATGCGCCAGATCACCGAGCGCGTGGCCTTGGCGATGTTACGCGACGGGTCGCTGGATTCGGAGGCGGCAATGGTCACCGCTTCGGTGCCGATGAAGCTGAACATCACGGTGATGAATGCGCCGATCACGGCAGACCAGCCGTTGGGCGCAAAGCCGCCGTAGGCGCTCATCAAGCCGCTCAACCCGCTGACTTCGCGGTTGGGCAACCAGCCCATCAGGGCCGCAAAGCCCAAGCCGATGAAGCAAAGGATTGCCGTGACTTTGAGAATGGCGAACCAGAACTCGAACTCACCGTACTTGGCCACGCTGAACAGGTTGGTGCACGCCAGTAGCAGTACGGAAGCGAGGGCGAAGATCCAGCTGTCCACCTGTGGGAACCAGGCGTTGAGCACATGCCCGGCGGCCAGTGCTTCGATCGGGATCACCAGCACCCAGAACCACCAGTACAGCCAGCCGATGGTGTAGCCGGCCCAGCGGCCGATGGCCTGGTCGGCATAGGTGGAGAACGAACCGGTGTCGGGGTGCGCCACGGCCATTTCGCCGAGCATGCGCATGACCAGCACCACCAGGGTCCCGGCCACGAAGTAAGAAACAATGGTGGCTGGCCCGGCTGCCGCGATGGCGTGCCCGGAGCCGACGAAAAGACCGGCGCCGATGATGCCCGCGATGGACAGCATCGTTACATGACGTGGCTTGAAACCTTGTGCAAGGTTGCCATCAGTTCCCACGGTGTTCATTGATGTTGTTCTCTTTTTGCTGACACAAGGAAGGACGGGCAGGCGTAGGCGAAAATATCTCCTTTGGATTCAATGAGTCGACACCTTGCTTGCGCGCTGTTGTTGATCTTTGGCGCGCGTCACAAAGCAGGGCGTCAGTGTGGTTCGGGGTTCATTTAAGCCGGCTGAGGCTGCAGGAAATTACACGAGAACGCCTCGCAACTGTTCGATCACGACAGCGCTTTTCCATAAACGTCAGATGTCGTGGATGGCATGTCCAGACGCGCCTGATGGCCATTTGAGGGTTTTGTTTTTCATCTGGGTATGCGTAACAGGTACAAAAAAGCCCCGGTCTCCCGGGGCCTCTGTTGCTCAGGCGTCTGCCTACGCCTGCCCCGTCCTTTCGAAGCGCCGGGCCAGCAACAGGTAAGCGAAGATCCCCAGCACGCCATGGGCGGCCACGAACCAAAGTGCGTTGTCGAAGGAGCCGGTGCTGGCCACTACGTAGCCGATCACCAGCGGGGTGACGATGCCGGCAATGTTGCCGATGCCGTTGAACACGCCCCCGCACAGGCCGACCATTTTCTTCGGTGCCACATCCGACAGCACCGCCCAACCCACCGCTGCCAGGCCCTTGCCGAAGAATGCCAAGGTCATCAGGGCAATTACCGCCGCATTGCCATCCACATAATTGGCCAGCACCAAGGTGGTGGACAACGCCATGCCGATCACGAACGGCGTCTTGCGCGCCCTGGACGGGTGCACGCCACGGCGGATCAGCCAGTCGGACACAAAGCCGCCAAGGATGCCGCCGGTAAAGCCGCAGATGGCCGGCAACGCGGCCACCCAGCCGGCCTCCATGATGGTCATGCCACGGCCCTTGATCAGGTAGATCGGGAACCAGGTGATGAAGAAATAGGTGAGCGCAGTGATGCAATACTGCCCCAGGTAGACCGCCCACAGGTTGCGGCTGGTGAACAGCTGCGCAAGCTCCGCGCGGGTCGGTTTGCTCTTGGCCGTCTTGCGCTCTTTTTCCAGGTCGACCAGCGCTCCGCCTTCACGCATGTAATCGAACTCTTCACGGCTCAATCCCGGTGCGCTGTGCGGTTCATGGTAAAGGCGGAACCACACCACGCTCAGCAGCAGGCCGAGCACGCCCATCCAGATGAATACCTGCTCCCAGCTCATCGTGTGGGTCATCCACGCCATCAGCGGCGCGAACACCACCACTGCCATGTACTGCGCCGAATTGAACAGCGCCGATGCGGTACCGCGCTCGCGGGTGGGGAACCAGCAACTGACGATGCGCGAGTTGGCCGGGAATGCCGGTGACTCCACCAGGCCGAGCATGAAACGCATGGAGAACAACGCCACCGCAGCCGACACGCCGGCCAGGCCCAGCCAGCCCACTGTGCCTTGCAGCAGGGTGAACAGCGACCAGAGAATCAGGCTGATGCCATACACGCGGCGTGCACCGAAGCGGTCCAGCAACCAGCCGCCGGGTACCTGGCCGAGGGCGTAGGCCCAGGCGAAGGCAGAGAAGATCATGCCGAGCATGACCGGGTCCAGGCCGAGGTCCTTGAGTACCTCGGTGCCAGTGATCGACAAGGTGGCGCGGTCGGCATAGTTGATGACCGTGATGACAAAGATCAGCGCCAGGACAAGGAAGCGATGGCGGCCGATTGCGGCGACGGCCTGCGGTGCGGCGACGGCGGATTTGCTGTTCATGTGTACCCTCTTGCTTCTCGATGGAAGCGATTGTTCTTGTGCAGAGAAGGTGTGGCCTTGTGGTGTCGCTAGTGGCCCTATCGCCGGCAAGCCGGCGCCTACAGGTACATCACCGGGCTGCAAAGCAGTGGGCTCCCAGTGGAAGCCGGCTTGCCGGCGATAGGGGTTACGCGCAGTTCGGCGGCACCTCGCCGCGGAAACAGGCTGCGAGGTTGTCCAGCACCATTTGCCCCATTTCCAGGCGGGTCTGCAGGGTGGCGCTGCCACGGTGCGGCTGTAGGCTGACCTGGTTGAGGTCACATAAAGCCGGTGGCACATGGGGTTCATCGACGAACACATCCAGCCCGGCACCGGCAATGCGCCGTTCACGCAAGGCCTCGACCAGTGCGTCCTCATCCACCAACTTGCCCCGCGCCACGTTGATCAGGTAGCCCTGCGGGCCCAGCGCGTCGAGCACCTCGGCGCTCACCAGCACCTTGCCGCCATCAGCCGAGGCCGCTACCACCAGCACATCCACCGAACGCGCCAGTTCGACCAGGTCAGCGACGAAGCGGTAGCCACAGCCGTGCTGTTCGCGCCGGCCGTTGTAAGCAATGTGCATGTCGAAGGCGGCAGCGCGGCGGGCAATGGCCTTGCCGACTTGCCCCAGGCCGACGATGCCCAGCGCACTACCACTGACCTTGCGCGCCAACGGCAGGTTGACCGTGCCCCACAAGCCGTCACGCACCAGACGTTCACCTTCGCCCAGGCGGCGCAGTGTGTTGATGATCAACCCCATGGCCATATCGGCCACGTCATCGGTGAGCACCCCCGGGGTCGTGGTGACATGTATGCCGCGCTTCGCCGCGTGGTGCAGGTCGACAGCGTCGGTGCCGATGCCACTGATGGCGATGATCTGCAGCGCTGGCAGTTGATCCATCAGCGCATTGGTCAAGCCTTTGGCGCCACCGGTGACCACCCCACGAATACGAGGGCCGACCTCATCGAGCAGTTGTTGAGGATTGTCATGTCGATACAGCCGATGCACCTGGTAAGCACTGACCAGTTGCGCATCGATGGCATCCGGTACCGGCTGGGTCAGCAGCAGCTCGACGGCTGCGGTGTTGTCGTTGTTCATCGTTGATATCCGGCAACTTCAAAGGTGTGACTCGATGCTAGGCCGGCATGCGATACAGGTCTAATATAGATGATGGATCGAATAATTCAGGAATTGAATCATGGAGCTGCACCAGTTGCGCTGCTTCGTAGCGGTTGCCGAGGAGCTGCATTTCGGCCGTGCCGCCAGCCGCCTGCACATGACCCAACCGCCGTTGAGCCGGCAGATCCAGCTGTTGGAGCATTCGTTGGGGGTGCTGCTGCTTGAGCGCAACAACCGCCAGGCGCGGCTCACACTCGCCGGGCAGAGCTTTCTGGAAGATGCCCGGCGCATACTGCAGATCGCCGAATCTGCCAGCCAGTCGGCCCGGCGCATTGCCCATGGCGAGGCTGGCCGACTGACGCTGGGCTTCACAGCAGTCGGGGCCTACAGCATGATCCCTCGCCTGCTGGTGCACGCCGCCAAGACCGTACCCGACATCGAACTGGTGCTCAGCGAGCGTATCTCCGCAACCCAGGTGCATGACCTGGAGGCTGGGCTGATCGATGTCGGTCTGGTGCGCCAGGTGCTACCCAGCGCGCGCGTGGAGTACCTGCCGATCCACCGCGAGCCCTTCGTCGCCGCCCTCCCCGTCGGCCATGCACTGGCAGCGCGCGAGCGGCTCAAGCCGACCGATTTCCATCAGCAGCCGTTCGTGATGTACAGCGCCAACGAGGGGCGCTACTTCCATGATCGCATCGCCAATCTGTTTGCCCGCCACGAGGTGCAGCCGCGTTATCTGCACCAACTGGGGCAGACGCATTCGATTCTGGGGTTGGTGAATGTCGGGCTGGGCTGTGCGGTGGTGCCGGCATCGGCGCAGGCGCTGCGGCTGGAGCAGGTGGTGTTCAAGCCACTGATGGGGATGGACCAGCAGGCGGAGATCTTTCTGGCGTATTGCCGGGATAATCCGAATCCAGTGTTGGGCGCGTTTGTGGCGATGGCTCGGGCATTTTTTGAGGCGGGGTGAGGGGGCTGCTGCGCAGCCCAATCGCCGGCAAGCCGGCTCCCACAGGTACCCCGCTGCTCTCAAGCTCAGCGTAAAACCAGGGGGAGCCGGCTTGCCGGCGATTGGGCACCGGGCTTCAACGCACCAGGCAAGGCCGCTTGTTATCGAACGTCCAGCCCGGGATCAGGAACTGCATCGCCACACCGTCATCCCGCGCTCCCAGCCCCATGCTGCGGTAGCACTCATGGGCCTTGGCCAGTTGGTCTTCATCCAGCTCCACCCCTAGCCCTGGGCGCTCTGGCACGCGCACATGGCCGTCGACGATGCGCAGCGGCTCGCGGGTAAGACGCTGGCCGTCCTGCCAGATCCAGTGGGTGTCGATCGCCGTGATCTCACCCGGCGCCGCAGCAGCCACTTGGGTGAACATCGCCAACGAAATATCGAAGTGGTTGTTCGAATGCGAACCCCAGGTCAGGCCCCAGTCGTTGCACATCTGCGCCACCCGTACCGAGCCCTGCAAGGTCCAGAAGTGTGGGTCGGCCAAGGGGATGTCCACCGATTGCAACTGGATCGCATGGCCCATCTGGCGCCAGTCGGTGGCGATCATGTTGGTGGCGGTGGGCAAGCCGGTGGCACGGCGGAACTCGGCCATCACCTCACGGCCCGAATAGCCGTTTTCGGCACCGCACGGGTCTTCGGCGTAGGCCAGCACGTGGTGCTTGTCACGGCACAGGGCGATGGCCTCTTGCAATGACCAGGCGCCATTGGGGTCAAGTGTGATGCGCGCTTCGGGGAAGCGCTCGGCCAGCGCCGTCACCGCCTCCATCTCCTCTTCGCCACGCAGCACGCCGCCCTTGAGCTTGAAGTCGCTGAAGCCATAGCGCTGCTTGGCGGCTTCAGCCAGGCGCACCACGGCCTCAGGGGTCAGTGCCTTCTCGTGACGCAGGCGGAACCAGTCATCATCGGCGTCGGCCTCGTTGCGGTAAGCCAGGTCAGTCTGCTGGCGGTCACCGATATAGAACAGGTAGCCGAGCATTTTCACCGCGTCGCGCTGCTGGCCTTCGCCGAGCAGCGCGGCCATGGGCACATTGAGGTGCTGGCCGAGCAAGTCGAGCAGCGCCGACTCAATGGCCGTCACCGCATGCACGGTAATGCGCAGGTCGAAGGTCTGCAGGCCACGCCCGCCGGCATCGCGGTTGGCGAAGGTCTGGCGCATGGCATTGAGCACACGCTGGTAGTGGCCGATCGGCTGGCCGACCACCAGGCTGCGGGCATCTTCCAGGGTCTGGCGGATCTTCTCGCCACCGGGCACTTCGCCCAGGCCAGTGTTGCCAGCGCTGTCACGCAGCACCACAACGTTACGGGTGAAGAACGGGCCATGGGCGCCACTGAGGTTGAGCAGCATGCTGTCATGGCCGGCAACCGGGATCACGCGCAGGTCGGTGACCACGGGGGTGCTGGTGTGGAGTGCGGGAGTCGTCTGCATGTTCATGATTGTTGTCTCGCAGTCATCAGTGGGTCTGGCCCAAGGCCGAAGGGGCCTTGAGGTCATTGGAGGGGACGCCCTTTGGGCGAGTGCGCACGAAGAACACCGCAATGGCCGCCAGCACCGAGGTCACGGCCAGGCCGTACAGGCCACCCTGGATCGACCCGGTCTGCTGCTCGAGCAGGCCGAAAGTGGTGGGCGCGACGAAGCCGCCCAAGTTGCCCACGGAGTTGATCAGGGCGATCACCGCAGCAGCGATACGCGCGTCCAGATAGCCTTGGGGGATCGGCCAGAACAGTGACGAGGCCGACTTGAAACCGATAGCGGCAAAGCACACCGCGACAAAGGCGAACACCGGCCCGCCCGTGGTCGACATGAACATGCCGATGGCCGCGATCACCAGGGCCGCAGCCACCCAGGCCTGCTGGAACTTCCAGCGCGAGGAGCCAGCGGCGAAGGCATACATGGCCAGGATCGAGATCAACCACGGGATGGAGTTGAAGAAGCCGACCTGCAGGTCGCTCAGGTCACCCATGCGTTTGATGATGCTGGGCAACCAGAATGTCGCGGCGTAGATGGTCAGCTGGATGCAGAAATAGATCAGGCAGAACAGCACGATCTGGCGGTCCTTGAGCAAGCTCCAGGACGATACCTTGACGGTGCCGGTGGCTTCGCGCTCACGTTGCTCGCGGTCGATGGTATCGACCAGCGCATCCTGCTCGGCCTTGCTCAGCCATTTGGCGTCGTGCGGTTTGGAGTCGAGCCAGAAGAACACGAAGAAGCACAGCGTGACCGAGGCCATGCCCTCGATGAACAACATCCACTGCCAGCCATGCATGCCCAGGCCCTGGATCTGCATCAGCGCGCCGGCCAGGGGGCCGGAGATCAGCGAAGCCAGCGCCGAGCCGCTGAGGAAAATGGCAATCGCCTTGCCGCGTTCGGCAGCTGGCAGCCAGCGGGTGAAGTAGTAGATCACCCCAGGGAAGAAGCCGGCCTCGGCAACACCGAGCAAAAAGCGCAGCACGTAGAACTGAGTTTCGTTCTGCACGAAGGCCATGGCCGTGGCCACCAGCCCCCAGGTAAACATGATGCGGGTCAGCCACAGGCGGGCGCCGACGCGCTGCAACAGCATGTTCGAGGGCACTTCGAACAGCGCATAGCCGATGAAGAACAACCCCGCACCAAAACCATAGGCCGCAGCGCTGATGCCAAGGTCGCTTTCCAGATGCGGCCGGACGAAGCCGATGTTGACGCGGTCGAGGTAGTTGACGATGAACATGATCACGAACAGCGGCAGGACGTGGCGCTTGACCTTGGCCACGGCGCTGGCCAGCACGTCGCCGCCGTTACGGGCAGACGGATCGAGGGTGTCGTTCACTTGTGTATCTCCCACTAATTGTTTTTGTGCGGGTCGAGGTGGTCTGACATGACAGTGGGCAGAGCATATGCGCGGCGAAGTTGTACGACAAGATGGCGATTGTCGTTAAAAACACAAAATACAAGCTTATAGATCGTATAAAAGCGGCGATAACGTTCCTAAGATCACTTTTCAGGTTACCCAGCGCCGCGAAAAAACAGGCAGAAAATATTTTTATCGGCTAACTTGTCGTACAAGCTAATTCGCCAACCGGAGCGGCCCATGCCCCAGCAGCCCCGCAAAACAGGCCACAGCCGTGCCCACGACCTGGTCTCCAGCCTGACCCAGCAGATCCTGCTGGGCACCATCAAGCCGGGCGACAAACTGCCGTCGGAAAACACCTTGGTGCGCGAGCACGGTGTCAGCCGCACCGTGGTGCGTGAAGCCCTGTCGAAGCTGCAGGCCTCTGGCCTGGTAGAACCGCGCCACGGGATTGGTACGTTCGTGATGGCGCGCCCGGCGCAGGCCGGGTTGCGGGTGGGAGTGGAGAATGCCGCAAGCGTGCGCGACCTGCTGGAACTGCGCATCGGCCTCGAGGGCCAGGCAGCCGCCCTCGCCGCCGTGCGCCGCAACGAACAACACCTTGCACGCATGCGCCAGGCGCTGGACGATTATCAGGACCTCGCCGCGGCCGGTGACAGTTGCATCGAAGCGGACCGCCGCTTTCACCTGCTGATCGCCGAGGCCACCGGCAACCTGTACTTCAGCGAGATGATGGCGCAGCTGGGCAATGGCCTGATTCCTCGCAACCGCATGGCCATCGCCGAACGCGCCGGGGCCAACCTGGCCCGGCATGCCTACCTGGCCAACCTGGAGCATGAGGCGATTCTCAACGCCATTGGCCGGCAAGACCCGGATGCGGCGCGGGCGGCGATCTGCCTGCATCTGTCCAACAGCCGGGACCGCTTGTTGCCGGACTGAAGCGCGCGATTACCAGGTCAGGCAGATCTTGCCGAAATGCCGGTTGCTCTCCTGGTAGCGGAACGCGTCGACGATCTGCTCCAGTTCAAAATGCTTGTCCACCACAGGCAGCAAGCCGTTGGCGTCGATCGCCCGGACCATCGCCTGCTGCTGCGCGCGGCTACCCACCAGCACACCCTGCAGACGGATCTGCCGAACCAGCGCCTGAACCAGCGGCAACTGCCCGGCGACACCGGTAAGGATGCCGATCAATGACACATGGCCACCGATCCGTGCGGCAATCATCGACTGCTCCAGCGTCGCCGGCCCGCCCACCTCGATCACATGATCGACGCCACGGTTGCCGGTGAGCTCACGCACCTTCTCGCCCCAGGCCGGGGTGCTCTTGTAGTTGATCAGGTAATCAGCGCCCAGGGCCTTGAGGCGTTCGAGCTTGGCATCGCTGGACGAGGTGGCGATTACCGTGGCGCCTGCCAGCTTGGCGAACTGCAGGGCGAAGATCGACACGCCGCCGGTGCCCTGTACCAGTACGGTGTCACCGGGCTTGAGGTGATCGTCGCTCATCAGCGCACGCCAGGCCGTGAGGCCGGCGGTGGTCAGGGTGGCGGCCTCGGCGTGGCTGTAGCCCTTGGGTGCCAGCGTGAAGGAGGTGGCGCGGGCGGTGACCTGTTCACGGGCGTAGCCGTCGATGCCGTCGCCCGGCACGCTGGCGAAGCCTTCGACCAGTGCCTGGCCATCGAGCCAGTCCGGGAAGAAGGTGCTGACCACGCTGTCGCCTACCTTGAACTCACTGACGCCCGCCCCGACAGCGGTCACTTCGCCAGCGCCATCGGCCATGGGAATGCGCCGCTCGCTCGGCCCCCACATGCCGCTGACCACGGCAAAGTCGTGGTAGTTGAGGGAGCTGGCGTGCAGGCGTACGGTGATCTCGCCGGGCTTGGGCGCAGCAGCCTCGCAGGTGCCGACTTCGACCTTGTCGTAGCCGCCGCCGGGTTGCACGTAGATGGCTTTATGGGTCATGGATGGTTCTCCATTTGGGGAAAAGACTGGGGGTGAGCATAGACAGTAACGGCCCTATCGCCGGCAAGCCGGCTCCCACAGGTGCTCGGGCAGCCTTCAGCAGCGGTGATCAACTTGCCGGCGACAGGGCAAGCGCAGGCGAGCGAAAACTCAGCCCAGCAACGCCCGCAAAGCCCGGCAGTCCACCGCATGCCAGTCCACCAGCTCCGGCCATGGGTTATCCGGCAGGTTCACCAGCACTGTGCGCGCCCCGGCCGCTCGCCCGCAATCCAGGTCGAAGCGGTAGTCACCCACCATCACCAGTTCGCTCGGCGCCACATCCCAGGCACTGGCGATCTTCAGCAGGCCATCGGGGTTGGGCTTGGGCGCCGCCTCGTCACGACCGAGCACGTGCTCGACTGCAAAGCAATCCGCCAGGCCGATCGCCTCCAGCGTGACATGCGCCAGCTCACGTGCATTGCGGGTAAGGATGCCCAACCGGCAGCCACGCCCGGCCAGCTCCCGCACCAGCTCCACGGCACCGGTAGCTGCAGTCGAGGCAACCGCCAGGTCGCGCTCGTGCTCCAGCAGCCAGGCATGCTTGGCGGCCGCTTGCGCCGCAGGCAAAGCCGCCAGGTGGGTGAGGATGTCGTCCTCGGGTGGAATCTCCAGCGCCTCACGAATGGCGGCAAAATCATGCACCGCCACGGTAAGGGTGCCGTCCATGTCGAACACCCAGTTGCGGATATCGGCCAGGCTCATGCCCAGTCCTTGCGGTGACGGATCAAGCCTTCCTGCGAAGACGACGCCACCAGCTGCCCGGCACGGTTGTAGATACTGCCCCGGCAGAAACCCCGGGCATTGCCGGCCCAAGGACTGTCGGTGGCGTACAGCAGCCACTCATCGGCGCGCAGGTTGCCGTGGAACCACAACGAGTGGTCGAGGCTGGCAATCTGCATGTCGCGCTGCCACACCGATTTGCCATGGGGCAGCAGCGAGGTGGTCAGCAGGCCGAAGTCCGAGGCGTAGGCCAGCAGGTACTTGTGCAGCGCGGGCACGGCCGGCAGGGTGCCGTCGGCGCGGAACCAGGTGTACTTCACCGGGTCGCCGGGCTTGGGGTTGAACGGGTCACGCTCGGTGACCGGGCGTATCTCGATCGGTTTGGCACACAGCACCTTGTCACGAATGCGCTCAGGCAGGTGGTCGGCCATGGCGCGGGCCAGTTCGACTTCGCTCGGCAGGTTCTCCGGCCCGACCACATCAGGCATCTGCGCCTGGTGCTCGAAACCTTCCTCGTCGTACTGGAACGAGGCACTGCAGGTGAAAATGGTCTGGCCCTTCTGGATGGCCGTCACTCGCCGGGTACTGAAGCTGCCGCCATCGCGCACACGGTCTACCGAATAGACCACCGGCAGGCTGGCATCGCCCGGGCGCAGGAAGTAGCCGTGCAGCGAATGCACATGGCGCGCGTCTTCGACCGTCTGGCTGGCCGCCGACAGTGACTGGCCCAGCACCTGGCCACCGTACAGCTGGCGGAAGCCCAGGTCCTGGCTGCGTCCACGGAACAGGTTCTCCTCGATCGACTCGAGGCTCAACAGGTCGACCAGGTCGTCCAACACATGACTCATCGGGGGTTCTCCTAGCAAGGCATCACAGCTCTACGGCGCTTTCATGAAGGCAAATGATACAGGGTTTGTCATCGGCACCGCGCATGACCGCTCATTCAGCGCGCAAGGTCTGCTCCCAGCGGGGCCGGTCGATGCGGTACAGCACGTGGGGCCGCAGCGGGTGGCCAGCGGGCAGGCGCGGGTGCTCGAAACTGCCTTGCAGGTCCTGCACCATGCCGATGGCCTGCATGACCTTCTGCGACGGCAGGTTGGCCTCAGTAGTGAACGACACCACCTCCTCCAGGCGCAATTGGGCGAAAGCACAACGCAGGCAGGTCCACGCCGCCTCGCTGGCAAAGCCCAGGCCCCAGTGCCGCCGGGCAAGGCGCCAGCCGATTTCCACAGCCGGCGCGAACGGCGCATCGAAGTTGACGTTGAGCAGGCCGGTCATGCCGATGAAGGCGCCGCTGTCCTTGCGCTCCAAGGCCCACAGGCCGAAACCGTACTCGTTGAAATGACCGCGGATCCTGCCGATCAGTGCCGCCGCCTCCAGCCGCGTCATGGGCGCTGGAAAATAACGCATCACCTGCGGGTCGGCGCTCATGGCGGCGAACTCGCGCAGGTCGTCGTCATGCCATTGGCGTAACACCAGGCGGGCGCTTTCCAGTTCAAGGATGGGGGTCATGGGGCGTGCTCCGGTTTTGCCGTGCTACAGGTTCAGCGTAGGCGCGGCGCAGTACTTTTACCCACAACCCAACAACTGGCAAGATCAGCACTGGCCCCGATTGCGAACCCACCATGCCGTTGCCGCTGATCTACCACGATGACTACAGCCCGGAGTTCCCACCCGAGCATCGTTTCCCCATGGACAAGTTCCGCCTGCTGCGCGACCACCTGGTCGAGAGCGGGCTGACCACCGACCAGGCTTTGCTGCGCCCGCAAATCTGCCCCAACGACATCCTCGCCCTGGCCCACGACCGCGACTACATCGAGCGCTATATGCACGGCGAACTGTCGCGCGAGGACCAGCGCCGCCTGGGCTTGCCCTGGAGCGAGGCCTTGGCGCGGCGCACCGTGCGGGCAGTGGGCGGCTCGTTGCTGGCTGCCGAAATGGCGCTGCAACACGGCCTGGCCTGCCACCTGGCCGGCGGTACCCACCATGCCCACTTTGACCACCCAGCCGGTTTCTGCATCTTCAACGACCTGGCCGTGATCAGCCGCTACCTGCTTGAAGCCGGGCGGGTGCACCGGGTGCTGATCTTCGATTGCGACGTGCACCAGGGCGATGGCACCGCGCGCATCCTGCAGGACACCCCGGACGCCATCACCGTATCGTTGCACTGCGAACAGAACTTCCCGGCGCGCAAGGCCCACAGCGACTGGGACATTCCGCTGCCGCGGGGCATGGGTGACGCCGCCTACCTTAAGGTGGTGGAAGATGCGCTCAACTACCTGTTGCCGCTGTATCAACCCGACCTGGTGCTGTATGACGCCGGTGTGGACGTACATAAGGACGATGCCCTCGGCTATCTGCAACTGACCGATGCCGGCTTGGCTGCGCGCGACGAGCATGTCATGCGCCACTGCCTGGGGCGGGATATCCCGGTGGTCGGCGTGATCGGCGGCGGCTACAGCAAAGACCGCCACGCCTTGGCGCGGCGCCACGGCATCCTCCACCACAGCGCGGCGAAGGTCATCAGTTGTTCACAATGACTGTGGAACCGCTTGTGGATAACCTGCGGGAAAGCCGCTGCAGCCCTTTGCCACCGTGCCCTGTAGCATACTGATCATTTTTTGCTCAGTGCTTGCATGGCCCCTGCTGCGTTAGAATGCGCGGTCTTTTCCACAGCCTGCTGACCACCATGTCCGATCTACGCCCCGCATCCCCTCCCCTGGCTGTCGTCATCGGCGCCGGCCCCGCCGGCCTGATGGCCGCCGAAGCCTTGGCCCAGGCGGGCCTTGCAGTGCAGGTGTTCGACGCCATGCCGTCGGTGGGCCGCAAGTTTCTGCTGGCGGGCGTCGGCGGCATGAACATTACCCATTCCGAGCCCTATCCTCAGTTCGTGGCGCGCTATGCCGAACGCGAAAACGAGATAAAGCGGCTGCTGGGCGATTTCGATGCCGATGCCCTGCGCCAGTGGATTCACGGCTTGGGCATCGAAACCTTCGTGGGCACTTCGGGCCGAGTCTTCCCGACCGACATGAAAGCCGCGCCATTGCTACGCGCCTGGCTCAAACGCCTGCGCGACAGCGGCGTAGTTATCCACACCCGCCATCGCTGGCTGGGCTGGGGTGCCGACGGTGCCTTGCAAATCGCTTATCCACAGGGCGAACTACAGATAAAGACTGATGTTGTCGTGTTGGCCTTGGGTGGCGGCAGTTGGGCGAGGCTGGGCTCCGACGGCGCCTGGCAACCTGTGCTGGCCGAACGGGCTGTGGATATCTCTCCTTTGCAAGCGAGCAACTGCGGGTTTGAAGTCGCAGGCTGGAGCGCGCTGCTCAAGGACAAGTTCGCCGGCGCGCCACTGAAGAACATCGCCCTAGGCATGCCAGGCACGGCAACGCGCAAAGGTGAGTTCATCCTTACCGCCCAGGGTGTCGAGGGCAGCCTGGTGTATGCCTGGTCTGCACCGTTGCGCGAGGCCATCAACCGCGACGGCCAGGCAACGCTGCTGCTCGACCTGCTGCCGGACAAGCCTGTGGACAAGATTGCCCAGGCCCTGGCCAAGCCGCGCGGTTCGCGGTCGATGGCCAAGCACCTGCACAGCCAACTGGGCATCGACGGGGTGAAGGCGGCACTGCTGCGTGAACTGACCGATCAGGCGACGTTTGCCGACATGCCCGCCCTGGCGCGCGCGATCAAGGCGCTGCCGATCACGCTGGTACGCACCCGGCCCCTGGACGAGGCGATCAGCAGTGCCGGTGGCGTGCGCTTCGAGGGGCTGGATGAGGGGTTGATGCTCAAGGGCATGCCTGGGGTGTTCTGTGCCGGCGAGATGCTGGACTGGGAGGCGCCGACGGGGGGGTATCTGTTGACGGCGTGCTTTGCCAGTGGGTTGCGGGCCGGGCGGGCGGCGGCGCAATGGCTGGCGCGGTCTGCGTGACAGGATGCGGGTCCGCTTTGCGACCCTTTCGCGACCGCCCGTAGCGGCCTTGTGTCGCGAAAGGGCTACAAAGCAGCCCCAAAACCTCAAGGCTTGCGCTTCTTCGGCCCGGTATTGAAGCTCGGCACTTTGCGCACCGACTTGACCGGAGCCTCGTCGCCACTGTCCATCCAGCGCCCCAGCCCGCGCTTGGCACTGTTCTCTTTCGGCTTCTTGGGCTTTTTCGGCTTCTTGATCACCTGGCCACTGGCATCGGTCATCGGCACCCGGTGATCGGGAATGAAGTCCGGTTCCTCGTGGCGCGGCAAGGTCTGGCGAATCAGCGTCTCGATCGTGGCCAACTGCTGCACTTCATCGGCGCATACCAGCGAGATCGCCTCGCCTTTATTGCCGGCACGGCCCGTGCGACCAATACGGTGCACATAATCCTCGGCCACGATCGGCAGGTCGAGGTTGACCACCAACGGCAGGTCGTCGATGTCCAGGCCACGGGCGGCAACGTCGGTGGCGACCAGTACCTGGATCTCACGGGCCTTGAAGCTGTCCAGCGCGCGCTGGCGCGTGGCTTGCGGGCGGTCACCGTGAATGCCATCGGCGTTCACGCCCTCGCCCAGCAGCCGCTCGACCAACTGGTCTACGCCATTGCGAGTCTTGGCAAACACCAGTACCTGCTTCCAGCGCTGCTTGCGCAGCAGGTGGCAGAACAGGTCGACCTTGCGCTTCTTGTCCACCGGCACCAGCCACTGCTTGACCGTGGTGGCAGCCGCGTTGCGCGGGCTGACCTCGATGCTCAGCGGGTCATTGAGCGCCAGCCCCGCCAGCATGCGGATCTGGTCGGAGAAGGTAGCGGAGAACAGCAGCGTCTGGCGCTTGCGCGGCAGTGCCGCGTATACCGACTGCAGCTCTTCGGCAAAACCCAGGTCGAGCATGCGGTCGGCTTCGTCGAGCACCAGGGTCTGCACCTGGTTGAACTTCACCGCGTTCTGGCGGAACAGGTCGAGCAAGCGCCCCGGGGTAGCCACCAGCAGGTCGACGCCACGACGCAGGCGCATCATTTGCGGGTTGATGCTGACCCCGCCATACACCGCGTAAGTGCTGAGCGGCAGGTTTTCGGCGTATTCGCGCACGTTGTTGTGCACCTGCTCGGCCAATTCACGGGTCGGTACCAACACCAGCGCACGGATCGAGTTGCTGGCGACCTTTTCCCCTTCCAGGGCCAGGCGCTGCAGCACAGGCAGCGCAAAACCGGCAGTCTTGCCGGTGCCGGTCTGGGCTGCGGCCATCAGGTCGCGGCCGGCCAGCACGGCGGGGATGGCCTGGGCCTGGACCGGGGTCGGGGTGGTGTAGTCCAGCTGCTGCAGGGTGCGCAGCAACGGTTCGATCAGGCCGAGTTTGGCGAAATTCATGGCAATACCGTCAGGGGGTTCAGCGAAGGCGGCAAGTTTACCGCAACACCCCGGCCTACTTGCAGGTTTCGCCCTCAAGCGATGCAGTGGGCTGCGCCGGCCTGCGCCACTGTGGCAGGCCGATCAGCACCACGGCACTGATGATTACCGCCATCGCCAGGCATTCTTCTGCGCCGATCTGCTCGCCGGCAAAGACGATGCCAAGCAATACCGCAACCGCCGGGTTGACATAGGCATAGCTGGTGGCCGCCGCCGGGCGCACATGCTTGAGCAGGTACATGTAGGCGCTGAATGCCAGGATCGAGCCGAACAAGACCAGATAAGCCAATGCGCCCCAGCCTGCCGCAGTGGGCATCTGAGTCATGCGCTCACCCGACAGGGCGCTGCCCAACAGCAATACAGCACCACCGACCAGCATCTGGGCCGCACTGGCCATGGGGCCTTGGGGTAACGGCAGGCTCTTGCTCCAGACCGATCCGAACGCCCAGGCGGCAGCCGCAAACAGGATCAGCGCCGCACCGATGGGGCTGGCCTGCAGGTTAGAGCCGAGGTTGAGCAGGCCGATGCCAACCAGCCCAAGGACGATGCCCGCCCACTCCAGGCGCGAATTGCGATGGCCAAACAGCAGGCCAAACACCAAGGTAAACAGCGGCACAGTAGCCACCGCCAGCGCAGCGACGCCGGAGGCAACGCCAGCATGCTCTGCAACCGTCACGCCACCATTGCCGCAACTGAGCAGCAGAAAACCGATGGCCCCTGCCGCACGCCATTGCGGCCAGGTCGGCGCCGGCACCCCGCGCCAGCGCAAAAACCCATAGAGCAGGCCCCCGGCGATAAGGAATCGCACCCCGGCCATCAGCATCGGCGGCCAGGACTCCACACCAATGCGAATGAACAGGTAGGTGGAGCCCCAGACCAGATACAAAGCCAGAAAGGCACCAATCAGCAATAACGGGAAGCGGCGGGAGGCAGGCATGGCAAAACTCGAAATCCGTTTACGGGGAAATGAGTTTAGGGAGCCTCGCCGCCAAGATTAAGTTACAAAACCGGATTAATTGGGCGGCACAATTTTGCGTAATGGCTGGGGTATACGGCGCAATGGCGGTCAAGCGCCGCCGAGCTTCAATGCTTCAACAACAGACGCCCTTCGATCGGCACATAGCGGCTGGCCGCCCGTATCAGCGACATGGCGGTCAACCCCGGCACACCGTAAACCACCGCCTCGGCGCCATGACGCTGTATCACCCGCTCCAGCAGCAGGTCGAAATCACCATCGCCCGAAGCCAGTACGACCTGATCGACACGGCTGGCTGCATCGATCACATCCAGGGTTATCCCCACATCCCAGTCACCTTTGGCCGAACCATCGCTGCGCTGGATGAACGGCTTGAGGCGCACATCGAAACCAAGGTTGCGCAGGATCTGCTGGAACTGCTGCTGTTTGCTGTCCCCACGGTCGATGGCATACGCCACGGCCTCAACGATCTCACCCTCGCGGCTGACTTCAGACCACAGCGCGGTGTAGTTGAAGTGACAGCCGTGGGCCTGGCGCACGGTGTAGTAGAGGTTCTGCACATCGGCGAACAGTGCGATTTTCTTCACTACATACCCTCGGCTGAAGGGGGCGCAATGCGCCCCCGAAAATGCCAGCAGTATGCCAGACCGATCAGACGAAGGTGTCGTCGTCCGAGAAGAAGCCGCCATCATCGCTGCCATAATTGCTGTCAGCGAAACCACCCTGATCAGCGCCCCAGCCACCATTGTCGGCCACCTGCGACTGCGCGCCCTCGTCGTTCCAGCCAGCGGTATCACTGGCCGGGGCCGGTTCTTCCTTGATCACCTCGACCACCTCTTCAGGCTGGGAGTGGTGGTTGAACAGGCTGCTGATGCCTTGTGCCAGCAACACACCACCGGCCACACCGGCAGCGGTCTGCATTGCGCCGCCCAGGAAGCTGCTGGCACCACCCCGAGCCGGCGCGGCGCCGAAACCAGGTTGCGCCGCCTGCGGCTGGGAGAAGCCCGGGGCACTCGGCTCCCGCCAACCGCCTGCCGAAGCGACCGGCGTGGCAGGCCGCTGGGGCTGCTGTGATGGTTGGGCAGGCTGCGGATTACGCCCACTGGCGCCAAAGATGCTGGAGAGGAAGCCACCACTGCTGGTGCTGCTGGTGCGGGAAGCCTCGACCTGGGCACGAGCCTGTTTGAGCTCTGCTTCCAGTTGCTTGTTCTGTTCGTCCAGGCGCTTGAGCGCCGCCTCCTGAACCAGGATTGCCTGGGCCATGTAGTAAGGCGCCGCCGGCTGCTCGCGCAGGTGTTCCTCGATGCGCGCCTGGGCCTGTGCATCACGCGGCTGGCTGGGGTCTTCGGCTTGTTTGATGCGGCCAAACAGGCCATCGATCAGGGTTTGTTCTTCAGTGTTCATGGGCTACCTCGTGGGAAGCGGGACATCGGACGTGTCAAAGATGGGGCGCGCAGGCGGCGGATTCAATCACAGGCACGGTGAAACTTTTTTCAGCAATTGACTGCTCTGGGCTAAAGTTAGGCCCCTGCTTTTACTGCCATGCGATGTTGACCGATGAATCCGCTGAGCGTTTTGCGCGACTCCCTCTACTTCTTCCGCCGCCACCTGGCAAACATCATCCCGCTGTGCTTGCCGCTGGTCGTACTCGAAGCCCTGATAACCCAACTGTTGTACCAGCAGTTGGGCGACCAGGCATCACCGGCCTACAGCATGCTGGTGAGCCTGCTGTTCTACCCGCTTTACAGTGCAGCGCTGATTCTTTACCTCGACACCCGCAGCAACGGCCAGGAGATCCCCAAACGCGAGCTGTTTGCCCGCGCCATGCAGCTATGGCCGCAATTGGCACTGCTGATCATGATCAGTTCGCTGCTGATCATGGCGGGGCTGGCGCTGCTGGTTTTCCCAGGGGTATGGATCATGATCAACCTGGTGTTCGCCGAGTATCTGCTGGTGCTGCGCGGCCTGCCGGTGGTGCAGTCGATGCGCGAAAGCGCACGCATGACCACCGGGCACTTCATGCGCATCATGCTCTGCGTACTTGCCGTGCTCGCACCGATCTGGCTGATCGACGGGCTGCTGCTGATCGCCTTCCCCGAGCCTGCCCCCGCCCTGGAGCTGGCCATGGCCAGCCTGCTCGGCTTCCTGCAGTTGTTCAGTACCGTGGTGCTGTATCGCCTGTTCATGCTGCTGGAGAGCAAGAACGACGCCTGAAGGAAAGAGTTCAGACTCCAGCGTGGCCTGCCCGGGAGATTAAGGTGCCGATCCCACCCACCTTGGAGGTTCGCACATGAACCCGGAAATTCAGAACAGGTACGGCAGGTCGTTCAGTGGCCATCTTTACGCGATGGCCACCGACAGGTATGTCCCCCTTCGCTTGAGCACCAGCCACGATAAATGGCACTGGGGGATCACGCCGCAGGACGACTGGCTCATGGCTGGGGGCGACCAGGGTTCCATACGCCTGGACTTTACCTTCGACTCAAAGACGCAAGACCGTCTGCATTATCACATCAGTCTCAGCGGCCCGGCGCGGCCCCACAAGAAGCTTGGCCTGAGTTTCAACGGGTATCTGGGCTTCTACCAGCGAGCAGAGGTAACTGATTACTGGAAGATCGAACCGCTGGAGCTGACGGAACATGGCCTGATCTGCCACCTGCGTGATCATCAGGGCTATCGGGCAGGCGCGATCAGGGACACCCCCCATCACAGCGGGCATTCCATGTACCTGATCAACACGAAAGAAGGCGAAACGCTCACCTTCCTCCTCCAGCAGGCCGTCTGAACCCTGACCGTCAGGTGCCACGCGGTTTTGCCCGCGCGGTGGCCTCAGCCACCAGCGGGTCGTCCGGCCAGTAATGCTTGGGGTATCTACCCTTGAGGTCCTTCTTCACCTCTGCATAGGTGGTGCGCCAGAAGCTGGCCAAGTCCTGCGTCACCTGCACTGGCCGCCGCGCTGGCGACAGCAGATGCAGCTTGACCTGCTGGCGACCTTGGGCGATGCGCGGTGTGTCAGCCAGGCCGAACAGCTCTTGCAGGCGCACGGCGAGGATCGGCGGGTTTTCACTGTAGTCGAGGCGGATACTGGAGCCCGACGGCACAGCCAGGTGCGCTGGCGCCCATTCGTCCAGGCGCTGGGGCAGCGGCCAGGGCAACAGATTACGCAAGATCGAAGGCAGGTCCAGGGCGGCGAAATGGCTCAGCCGGGACACTTTGCCCAGATAAGGCTGCAGCCAGTGCTCCAGGCTGGCCAGTAGCGCCTCGTCGCTTAGGTCGGGCCACTCGCTATGGCCGTCTTTTTCCAGGTCTAGCTGGCGTAATAGCGCTATGCGCGCCTGCCACTGGCGTAGCTCTGGCGTCCAGCTCAGCAGGTTCAGGCCTTTGCGCCGCACCAAGCCTAGCAGTGCCCTGGCGCGGGCGTCGTCATCCAGCCCAGGCAACGGTTCACGGCTGAGCACCAGTTCGCCGACCTTGGTCTGACGCTCGGCACGCAACACCTGCTCGCGCTCGTCCCAGTCGAGAATGTCGACGCGCTCGACCTGTTCGGCCAGCACATCGTCGAGCAGCGCCGGGTCGAATTCGGCAGCCAGGTAAATCCGCTCCTCCCGCTGCCCCTGGCGGCTGCCCAGGTCGGCGATGACCAACCACGGGCATTTCATCAGCGCATCGGCCTCGGCGAACAAAGCAGCACGGCCGTTGGCCAGGCGGTACTCGGCCCCGCCTTCGCGACGCTGCTGGGCAACCCGGTCGGGATAGGCCAACGCCAGCAGGGCGCCGAGCCAGCGTGGATGCTCGGGATCGGCAACCCCCGCCCTGGCCTTGCCGCGCAGCAGCCCCCGGTACTGGCGGGCCAACTGCCGGGCACGCTGCACACCTCCCTGGGCGTCACGGCTGACCTTGCTGTCGCCGCTGATCAGTGCCAGCCGGCTATGCAGGTCGGCGCCACCTGCGCGCTGGATATCGCGCTCGCCCAACAAGGCGGCAACATCGCAGGCCATCGCGGCCAAGCCCAGATCCTGGCCGCGCAGCAGCAGGTGAGCGATACGCGGGTGAGCCGGAAGCTCGGCCATGGCCTGGCCGTGTTCACTGAGGTTATCGCGGCTGCCCAGCTTGAAAGCGCCAAGCCGCGCCAGCAGGTCCTGCGCCTGGGAAAATGCCGCCGCTGGAGGCTGGTCCAGCCAGCGCAACTGGTCAGGCGCAACACCCCATCGACCAAGCTGCAACGCCAGGCCCGCCAGGTCTGCCTGGAGGATTTCGGCACTACCATGTGCTGCCAACTGGTCGTGCTGGGTCTCTGACCACAGGCGGTAGCAAACGCCCGGTTCCAGGCGCCCCGCACGGCCAGCCCGCTGGGTGGCGCTGGCACGGGAGATACGCTGGGTGTCCAGGCGCGTCATGCCGCTGCCGGGGTCGAAACGCGGTACCCGGGCAAGGCCGGCATCGATGACCACGCGCACACCGTCGATGGTCAGGCTGGTCTCGGCGATGTTTGTGGCCAGAACGACCTTGCGCAGGCCCTGGGGCGCCGGATCGATGGCCGCACGCTGGGCATTGAGGTCGAGTTCGCCATGCAAGGGGCACAGCAGAATGTCCGGGCGCTCGGCCAATGATTCCTGCAAACGTTGGTGAACCCTGCGGATCTCAGCCTGGCCGGGGAGGAACACCAGCACACTGCCGGGTTGATCGGCCAAGGCCTGCAGCACGCTGTCCACCACCCGCGGCTCGATGAATTCCCCTGGCTGGAACGGCCGGCCCCAACGAATATCAACCGGGTACATGCGGCCTTCGCTGCTGATCACCGGCGCGTCGTCGAGCAGGCGGGACAGGCGCTCGCCCTCCAGGGTTGCGGACATCAGCAGAATTTTCAGCGGCGGATCGTCGCGCAGCAGCTCCCGGCCATTGAGACTCAGCGCCAGGGCCAGGTCGGCATCCAGGCTACGCTCGTGAAACTCATCGAAGATCAGCAGCCCTACGCCCTCCAGCGCAGGGTCTGCCTGCAACCGGCGGGTCAGGATGCCTTCAGTGACCACTTCGATACGGGTATTGGGCCCGACCTTGCTGTCCAGGCGAATGCGGTAACCCACGGTTTCGCCGACTTTTTCGCCCAGCTCGCTGGCCAGCCGTTCTGCCGCCGCACGCGCCGCCAACCTGCGCGGCTCCAGCATCACGATGGTCTGCCCGGCCAGCCAGGGTTCATTCAACAGTGCCAGCGGTACACGGGTAGTCTTGCCTGCGCCGGGCGGCGCCTCGAGCACCGCTTCGTGACGGTTTTCCAAGGCATGGCGCAAAGCCGGCAGGGCAGCATCGATTGGTAAGGAAATCATGGTGGTCCTCGAACAGTCTGGCGAGTATAACGGCGAACCCAGCCTGCTCTATCATGGTCTTAGCAACAGGTGCCGGCGTATCGCCCCACCTTGTGGCAACTTTCTTCGGAGATTCAAATGCGCATCCCATCCCGCGTCATCGGTGGCGCCCTCATCGCCACCTTGCTGACCCAGCTGACGGCCTGCGGCACGCTGTTCTACCCGGAACGCCGCGGGCAGATCGAGGGCAAGGTCGACCCGGTAATCGTCGCCCTCGATGCCATCGGTATTCTGTTCTACGTGATCCCTGGCCTGATTGCCTTTGGCGTCGACTTCGCCACAGGTGCCATCTACTACCCTGGGGGCACCACGGCACAAGTAGCGCCAGAGAAACTGCGCGAAGCCATCAAGCCCGATGGCAAGGTCGACAACCTCAAGCTGCAGGCCATTCTCGAAAGCGAACTGGGCCAGCGCCTGCCACTGGACGACCCGCGGTTGATCCAGCATCGCGGCAGCGTCGAGCAACTGGCAGCGTTCGGCCTGGTGCCGACAGCCTGAAACCTGCAAGGAAGCCACCCTCGGCATGATCACCTCGGCTGAACACCAGCGCCTGCTACGCCTGGCCACCCGCGCGTCGCTCGCAGTGGCCAGCATCCTAGTACTGAGCAAGGCCGTGGCCTGGTGGCTGAGTGGCTCGGTCAGCCTGCTGGCCGGGCTGACCGATTCGGCGCTGGACGCGGTCGCCTCGTTCCTCAACCTGCTCGCAGTGCACTATGCGCTACGCCCGGCTGATGATGACCATCGCTTCGGCCACGGCAAGGCAGAAGCCTTGGCAGGCATGGCCCAGGCGGTGTTCATCGGCGTGAGTGCGGTACTGATCGGGGTTCAGGCCGCCGAGCGCCTGCAATCACCACAGCCCCTGGGGGACACTGCAATCGGTATCGGCGTGATGCTGCTGTCGCTGGTACTGACGCTCGCCTTGCTGGCACTGCAACGCAAGGTGGTGCGCGTAACAGGCTCAACAGCGGTGCGTGCCGACTCGCTGCATTATCGCTCTGACCTGCTGCTAAATGGCAGCATCCTGCTGGCCTTGCTGCTGGCACGCTACGGGTGGCCGCAGCTGGATGCGCTGTTTGGCCTGGGTATCGCGCTGTACATCCTGTGGAGTGCACTGCAGATCGCCCGGGAAAGCACGGCAATCCTGATGGACAAGGAACTGCCCGGCGACATCGGCGAGGGCATGGTCGAACTGGTGCTGGGCATTGCCGGGGTCAAAGGTGTGCATGACCTGCGCACCAGGGTGTCGGGCAATCAGTGGTTCGTGCAACTGCATCTGGAGCTGCCTGGGCAGTTGCCGTTGCACGAAGCACATGCCCTGTGCGTCCAGGCCTCTGAAGTCATCCGCCAGCGTTATCCTCAGGCGGATGTGATGGTGCATGCCGACCCCGTCTGAGGCTCAATTGATACTGTAGCCCCGGCCACTGAAACAGGCCCCCAGCGCCCGCCGGTAGTTGTCTGCAACATTGGCCGGCGGTGCGCTGGGTGCGGTGGCGGGGTCGAAGTTGGACTCGCTCACCGCCCACCGATGGCACTGGTAGCGGTCTTGGTCCTGTTGCTCCTGGCCTTGCCCGTGCATCGGGTACGCCACCACATCATATGCATTGCCCGAAGGGGCTTGCGCCACCGGGGCCGGTGCAACCGCAGGTGGGCTGACCACCACGTACTCGCGGCTGTCTGCCAGGTACTGGTAATACGTATCGGCAACCAGGAAAAGCAGGGCCCCCCCCACCCACACTTCACGTGCATAGGATGGCAGGTAGCCGACCCGCACCCCGTAAGGCGGGGCTACCACGATGTAGCTGCCGCCCTGCGGCCGGTACCAGTAACCCCCTGAGTAGAAATAGTCCTGCCCACGGTACGGCACTTTCCAGTAGCGGTCCGGGAAATGGTCGATGCTGTGCCCGGGACGATACTGCGGCCCCGGCCCCCAACCATTGCCATGGCCATCCGGCCGCCCCTGCCAGTCGCCACCAGGCCGTTGACCAGGGCCGCCAGCTTCCCAGTGCCGGTAATCGGCATTGCGCCGGGGAATATCCTGGTAGTAGCCCTGGCGGGCTGGCTGGGTCTGGTGCACTTCATCGCGCGAGTTGAGCGGCGAACGGCCTTCGTAGCTACCGTTGGGATCCTGCCGGCCATTGCCACCATGCCCGTCGTCAGGGCCCTGGGCCATCGCCCCCAGGCAGATGCTCACGCCAAGCAAACCAACACCTGCCAACTGCCAGATGCGCGACTTCATGTTGTTCCTCACGGTCAAGATAACGGCACGCTGCCAGTCTACCGTGCCTGTAACGGACAAACAGATGAAATCGCGGCCATGAAAAAAGGGAGGCCTTGAGGCCTCCCTTTGAGAATTGTCGTCCGTGCTCGGCACTTGTGGCGCCGGCTCACCTCATACGCTCTTGTGGAGGTACGTAGCCCGGGGGCCTGGCGGATCCTGTTGGATGGCTGGCCGCGACCGCCCGCCTAGGGCGCGTCGCCGGGGACTGATGTCCGGGCAGTGATTCTGTTGATAAAGATACGGGACAGGGGGCGGCAGCGGATTGCGAAGATTGCTCAGATAAATAGCACTTGCGCAATTTTTAACCCTGGATCGATAATTCACCGCAATCTGATCAGAAAAGGCCTTTTCCATGAGCAAGCTTGACCGCTACGACCTGAGCATCCTCGCCGAATTGCAGCGCGATGCGCGCATTTCCAACCAGGAGCTGGCCGAACGCATTGGCCTGTCGCCCTCACCCTGCTCTCGTCGGGTCAAGCAACTGGAAGACGACGGCTATATCTCACGGCAAGTCGCCCTGCTCGACCGCAAAAAGCTTGGCCTGAGCCTGACGGCTTACGTGCTGATCGGTATGGACCGGCACACCCCGGAGCGCTTCGAGACCTTCGAGGCGGCCATCCGCAACTTGCCACAGGTGCTCGAATGCAGCCTTGTAACCGGCATGGATGCCGACTATCAGCTCAAGGTGGTGGTACCGGACATGGATCACTATCAGAAACTGCTACTGGGCAGCCTGACTCGCATTGAAGGCGTCACCAGCGTGCGCTCGAGCTTCGTGCTCAATCAGGTGCTGGCGAGCACCGAACTGCCCCTGACCCACCTTCGTTGATTGGCTGCTGAGCTTGCCTGGAGAACACACAGATGGATCCGGCTGTATTCGAAGAATGGATGATGATCATCCTGGTGACCGTGCTGATCGGTTTCATGGGCTTCATCGTCTGGGACTTGGCAAAGAAATCCAAGGCCGGGCGCTTTGGCACGATGATCCTGTTCTTCGTGCTGGGGCTGGGGGTGCTGGCCTTTATCATCAAGACCGTGGTCGTGGGGTTTCTGGAAGGGGTGTAGCGTCCGCTCAAGCCTCATCGCCGGCGAGCTGGCGCCCACAAATGCAAGGGCCTGCGCATTTTCTGTGGGAGCCGGCTTGCCGGCGATGAAGCCAGCGAGCCCTACAGCTTGGCCGGCACCTCGCGCCAACAGCCCTGCTCCAGCCCATCCAGCGCCCAATCACCGATCCGCACACGCACCAGGCGCAGAGTCGGCAAGCCCACCGCCGCTGTCATGCGCCGCACCTGGCGGTTACGCCCCTCGCGAATCACCAGTTCCAGCCAACTTGTCGGCACGCTCTTGCGAAAGCGTACCGGCGGGTTGCGCGGCCACAGCTCAGGCTCATCGAGGCGCCGTGCTTCGGCAGGCAAGGTCGGCCCGTCATTGAGCTCCACGCCTTCGCGCAACCGCTTTAGCTGCTCATCGTTCGGTTCGCCTTCCACCTGCACCCAGTACGTCTTGGCCAGCTTGTGCCTGGGGTCAGCGATGCGCGCCTGCAAACCGCCGTCGTTGGTCAGCAACAGCAACCCTTCACTGTCACGGTCCAGCCGCCCGGCCGGGTAAATGCCAGGAATATCAATGTAATCCTTGAGCGTGGCACGGCCATCGCTGTCGCTGAACTGGGTAAGCACATCGAACGGCTTGTTGAACAGGATCAGGCGCGGCTCGGCCGGGGGCGTCTTGGGCTGGCGCCTTGGGCCGGCGGGCCGCGCCTTGGGGTGGCGCGGCTTGGAACGGGGTGGCAGTGGCATGGATCCTCAGCGGAACGGCGGCTCATCGAAGCTGCGCAGTTTACGCGAGTGCAGCGAATTGAGCTCGGTGCGCAGCAGGTCGAGGGCGGCGATACCGATCTTCAAGTGCTGGCTGACCGCGCGGTTGTAGAAGGCGTTGGCCGACCCAGGCAGCTTGATTTCGCTGTGCAGCGGTTTGTCGGACACACACAGCAAGGTGCCATATGGCACCCGCAGGCGATACCCCTGGGCGGCGATGGTACCGCTCTCCATGTCTACCGCCACGGCCCGCGACAGGTTGATCAGCGGCCGTTCCTGAGCCCAGCGTAGCTCCCAGTTACGGTCGTCGTACGTCAGCACGGTGCCGGTGCGCAGACGTTTCTTCAACTCCTCGCCACGTTCGCCGGTAACCTGGGCTGCCGCCTCCTGCAACGCCAGTTGCACCTCGGCCAGGGCCGGGATCGGGATGTTCGGCGGCACCACCCGATCAAGGATACCGTCGCGGCGCATGTAAGCGTGCGCCAGCACATAGTCACCGATGGTCTGCGACTGACGCAGCCCCCCGCAGTGGCCGATCATCAGCCAGCAATGCGGACGCAACACGGCCAGGTGGTCGGTGATGTTCTTGGCGTTGGACGGGCCGACACCGATGTTGACCAGGGTGACACCATCACCATCAGCGGCGATCAGGTGATACGCCGGCATCTGATAGCGGTGCCAGACCACGCTGGCCACCAGGGCCTGGGCCTCACCATGGTCCATGCCTTTTTCGATCGCCACGTTGCCCGGCAGCACCATGCGCACGAAGCGCGGGTCGTCACGCAGCTGTTCAAGGCCATGGCTGATGAACTGGTCGACATAGCGGTGGTAGTTGGTCAGCAGGATCCAAGGCTGCACATGGCGCCAGTCGCTGCCGGTGTAGTGCACCAGGCGGCGCAGCGAGAAGTCCACGCGGGCGGCGTCGAACAGCGCCAGTGGCAGTGTCTGGGCACTGCCCCAGTCGCACAGGCCATCGGCAATGTCGTCGGTGGCGGCGGACAGGTCGGTACTGGGGAATACCCGCGCCAGCTCGGCGGCAGTGATGCCGCTGCCAGCCAGCTCATCGCCCTGGTCGACGACGTATGGGTACGGGATGTTCTGTTCGCTGACACCTACCTCGACGGTCACGGTGTAGTCGTGCATCAAGGGGCGCAACTGCTCGAGCAGATAACCCCGAAATGCCGCAGGCTGGGTGACTGTTACGCTATAGGTGCCCGCCACCTGTACCTTGGCATAGGCACGGGTGGTGGCGGCGACTTCGCCGTGGCTGTAGTAGGTCAGGCGCAAGGCCGGGTAGCGGTAAACGGCGCGCTCGTCGGCGTCCGGCTCGGTGCGGTCCTTCAGGTAACGCTTGAGGGCCTGGCTGAGGGCCCCGGTGGCCTGTTCATGCAAGGCCGCCAGACGGTCGACGGCCTGTTCGGGGGTATCAACGACTACAAAGGCTTGGCTCACACTGTGCTTCCTGTCTGGACATGCATGTCAGCCATCTTGCCTGCCTTCGCCCGTAAAAACACCCCCTGTCAGCCAGGCCAGACCGGCGTGGCCCGTGCCACCAACGCCTGGACATCGGCGCCGCGCGGCAATGCCCCGTAAACGCGGCCGCCGCCGGCCAGCCGGCTGCCGATGAAGGCATCGCTGACCGAGGTGTTGCCCGCTTCCAGCAGCAGCTTGGCCTGCAGGGCCAGGGCGATGTCCTCGGTCAACTGCCGGGCACGATACTGAATGTCGCCCGTGTCGGCGAACGCGCCCTTGAGATTGCCGATGTGCGCCGCCAGCCGTGGATCGCCATGGCCATCGCCCAGTTCAGCGAACAGCGCATCGAGCACACCCGGCTCCTTGGACAAGGCACGCAGTACGTCCAGGCACTGGACGTTGCCCGAACCCTCCCAGGTAGAGTTGACCGGTGCTTCACGGTACAAGCGCGGCAGAATGCTGTCCTCGACATAACCGGCGCCGCCCAGGCATTCGGCAGCTTCGTTGATCATCGCGGGCGCGCGCTTGCAGATCCAGTATTTGCCCACCGCCGTGACCAACCGGGCGAAGTGCGCCTGCTGCGGGTCATCGAGTTGCTCTAGCGCTTGCCCCATGCGCAGGCTCAGTGCCAGGGCCGCTTCGCTTTCCAGCGCCAGGTCGGCCAGCACGTTCTGCATCAGCGGCTGCTCGCTCAGTACCCGGCCGCCGACCTTGCGGTGTGCGCAGTGGTGGGTGGCCTGGGTCAAAGCCTGGCGCATCAGTGCGCTTGAGCCGACCATGCAGTCGAAACGGGTCATGGCCACCATCTCGATGATGGTTGGCACTCCCCGCCCCTCCTCGCCGACCATCCAGGCCAGAGCGCCACGGAACTCTACTTCGCTGGAAGCATTGGAGCTGTTGCCCAGCTTGTTCTTCAGGCGCTGGATGTAGAACTGGTTACGGCTGTCATCCGGGCGATGGCGTGGCAAGAGGAAACAGCTCAAGCCTTTGTCGGTCTGCGCCAGCGTCAGGAAGGCGTCGCACATCGGCGCCGAACAGAACCATTTATGCCCAACCAGCTCGTAGACCTGGCCCGGCCCCGGGCTGCCGACAGGATAGGCGCGGGTGGTGTTGGCGCGTACATCGGTACCGCCCTGCTTTTCTGTCATGGCCATGCCAATGGTCACGCCCGCCTTGTGCTGATCGCCGACGTTGCGGGGGTCGTACTCGCGGGCGAAAATCTTCGGCAACCAGTACTCGGCCAGCTCAGGCTGCAGCCTGAGTGCGGGGACAGCGGCAAAGGTCATGGTCAGCGGGCAACCGGTCCCGGCTTCTGCCTGGCTGTGCAGGTAAGTCATCGATGCCCGGGCTACATGGGCACCGGGGCGCGGCTCGGCCCAGGGCAACGACGGCAGGCCGTGTTCGACGGCCGTACGCATCAGCTCGTGGTAGGCGGGGTGGAACTCCACCAGATCGATGCGGTGCCCGTAGCGGTCGTGGCTGCTGAACGCTGGTTTGTGCGTGTTGGCCAGAAAGCCTGCAGCCATCAGGGGCCCACCGGCCAAGGCACCGTAGACATCGATCCGCGATTCGGCCCAGCCGGCACCGAAACGCCGCGACCACTCCTGCAGCGGCAGGTCCAGGCGGTACAGGTTGGCGCCGTCGAGGGACGGTGGCTGATTGGTGACTTCGTGGGTTTCAGCGTACTGGTGCAGGTTCATCGGGAGCTCCTGGGGCCGGGTATGCATGAAAGTCCCAGTGAAGCACTCCCTGTGGGTCAGTCAAAGTGACAATAATGACTAAAGAGGTGGCAACGCACACCATCGTGGCATGCGCCCAGCAGCCTTCAGAACCGGGTAACCCCCGAAGCCGCCCTGCCCGCCACTGCCTGCACCTGCGCTATCGCCACATTCAGTGTCAACTCGAAACGGCTCCCCAACCCCCGCGTAGACTCGTGCATCAACGTGCCCCCCAGCACCTCGCCCATCTGCCGGCAGATCGACAGGCCGATGCCCAGCCCGCCGTAGCGCCGGGTCATCGAGCCATCGACCTGGAAGAAGCGCTGATACAGGATCGCCTGGTCCAGATCATCGAAGCCGATACCGCTGTCACTGACGGTGAAGGTCAGCGCCAGGCTGTCGGGCCCAAGCCGCCGGCCGCGCACCTGAACCATCACCCCACCCTGGTGGGTGAACTTCAGGCCATTGTCCACCAGGCAACCCAGGCAGCGCGCCAATTTATGCGCATCGCCAAGCAGTTCGTCCGGCAGCTCTGCGGGAATGTCCAGGCTCAGGTACAGCCCTTTGCCAAGGGCGGTTCCAGCATAGCCGGCACGCAGGTCCTGAAGCGTTCGGCGCAAGCTGAACGGCATCGGCTGCGCGCGCAGGCGACCTGCCTGCAGCTCGGTGAGGGTGAGAATATCGTCGACCATGTCCATCATGTTCTGCGCAGAGCCTACCGCTGTGCGGTGGTACTGGGCCATCTCGGCGCTCAGCGGCAATGTGTGCATCAGCTCCAGCGAGCCGATAACACCGTTCATCGGGGTACGCAGTTCATGGGTGATTGTGGCGAGGAATTCATCCTTGAGGTGGTTGCTCCTTGCCAGCTGCTGGTTCAGTTGTTCCAGTGTCCGCCCGGTATCACGCAGGGTCTGCGCCTGCTGTTCGCGCATGCTGTTGATACGGTCGGCCAGCGCCAGGGACAACAACGCCACTTCCAGCGCCGCACCAAGCTGGCTGGCATACATGGTCAGGAATACATTGGGCAGGTACCCCAGCACCATCAGGGTATTGACCAGCCCGCCCAGCAGGAACGCCGTCCAGGCAATGATGAACCAGCGCGCCACCCGCAGACCGCGCACCCAGGCATATACCCCCGCAGTGAAAATGCTGACGGTGAACAGCAGGGCCAGCACTGTGGCCATGCGCAAGGCGATGCCATAGGGCATGCTCACCGCCAGCAGCATCACCAGCACTGCCCCGAGCATCAACAGCTGCAACAGCCGATCGAACCCTCGGCTGATCGTACCCAGGCGCAGGAAGTGGCGGGCGAACTGGCAACCGAACAAGCCGGCCGCACCGATGAACAATGGCGTGGCGGCATTAGCCCACCAGGGACTGTCCGGCCAGAAGTACGCCACCCCTGCACCGTTGACCGACACCTGGTAGAAGCCGAACGAGGCAATATAGAGGATGTAATAGAGGTAACTGACGTCCCGAACGCTGAGGAAGATGAACAGGTTGTACACCAGCATCACCAGCAAGACCCCGTAGATCATCCCCAGCACATACAGGCGAGTGGGCTGCTCTTCCATGTAAGCCTCGGCAGACCACAACGCCAAAGGCGCCTGTACCGAGCCCTGGCTGTGCAGGCGCAGGTAGACGGTGGTCGCCTGATTGGGCTGCAACGGCAGTTCGAACAGGTAGTTGTTCTGGCGGATCTGCCGGCTGTCGTAGGGCAAGGCATCGCCGGTACGCTGTGCCAGGCGGTAGATACCATCGGCGCCCGGCAGATAGAGCTCGAGGTGATCCAGCGGAGGGTACGCCAGCTCCAGTAACCATTGGCGCGGTGCGGGGTTCGCCGAGGCCAGGTAGCGCAAATCGACCTTGAGCCAGAACACCGAAGTCGAATAGCCGGCGTTCAGCACTTGTTCACGGTGCAGGCGAAAACGCTTGGCGAAGGTGGGTGCGGTAACCTGGGCGATGCTGGCGCTGCCATCGCGGTCTTCATAGACCTGCATGGTGCTGCCCAGCGAAAGGTACCGGGTGGTGTCGTCGAAATCGACCGCAGTGGCCAGCACGGGCAAGCAGCCCAGAAGCAAAATCAGCAAATAGCGCATACGGCCCCAGGATGGCGTGCCCGGACACGTCGCAATGGCCCCCTATCCTTATGAGACGACGAATTCCGGCAAAGCCCGTTTATCGAGTTATCCGAGCACTCTAGCATAGCTTTGAAGGCTGGCAACGGGCCATCTTGATTTCAGCTTAAACGGCTCTATATCAATACTTTCAGGCCATCCAAAAACAAAAAGCTGACCTATTGATCAATAAAACCCGTTTGTAGGACGATCCGTACAAATGGGTTTGGTGGTAAGCTCGCCGACCATGAATACCTACAGCTCCCGCCCCGTTGTCCTCTGTCTCTCCGGCCACGACCCAAGTGGCGGTGCCGGCTTGCAGGCAGATATTGAAGCCCTGATCGCCCAAGGCTGTCATGCCGCACCCGCGGTGACCGCCCTGACCGTGCAGGATACCGTCAACGTTTCCGATTTCCGCGTGCTCGACCGCGAGTGGGTGCTGGCACAGGCCAATGCCGTACTGGCCGACTCCACGGTAGCCGCAGTCAAGCTGGGCATGCTCGGCTCGATCGAAATGGTCGATACCGTCGCCGAATTGCTTAGTGCCCACCCACACCTGCCGGTGGTCTGCGACCCGGTGCTGCGTGCCGGTGGCGGTGGCCGGCTGGGCAAGGACGAGGTCGGCTATGCCCTGCGCGAGCGCCTGTTGCCGCTGGCCGCCATTGCCACACCGAACCTGCCCGAGGCTCGCATCCTGGCCGAGCTGCCCGAGGGTACGGCAGACGAGTGTGCCGAAAAATTGTTGCCGTTCTGTAAACACCTGCTGATTACCGGTGGCCACGGCGACGAAGACGAAATCCACAACCGCCTGTACAGCCGCGATGGCCAGCGTCATACCTGGACCTGCCAGCGCCTGCCTGGCAGCTACCACGGCTCGGGTTGTACTCTGGCCAGTACGTTGGCCGGCCGCCTGGCCTTGGGCGAACAACTGCAAAGCGCCGTGCGCAGTGCACTCGACTACACCTGGCGCACCCTGCGTGACGCCGAGCAGTTGGGCAAGGGCCAGTTCGTCCCGCGCCGTCTGCCCCTGGACTTCTGCTCCTGATACGAGGCTTTCTGATGAAGCTACGCGGTCTGTATGCAATCACCGACAGCCAGCTGCTCGCCGGCCGTTTCCTGACCCATGTCGAGGCGGCGCTGGAAGGCGGCGTGCGCCTGCTGCAGTACCGCGATAAAAGCGATGATGCCGCCCGTCGACTGCGCGAAGCCCAAGCGCTACAGAAGCTCTGCGAACGCTACGGCACCGAGCTGGTCATCAACGACGATGCCGAACTGGCTGCGCGCCTGGGCGTCGGTGTGCATCTGGGGCAGACTGATGGCCCATTGACCCCGGCGCGTGCCCTGCTGGGCCGCCAGGCCATCATTGGCTCGACCTGCCACGCCAGCCTCGACCTTGCCGCCCAGGCCGCCAGCGAAGGCGCCAGTTATGTTGCCTTTGGCCGTTTTTTCAATTCCGTGACCAAGCCCGGAGCACCCGCCGCCGATGTTGGCCTGCTGGCGCAGGCCCGGGGCCAGGTCAAACTGCCGATCGCTGTGATCGGCGGCATCACCCTCGACAACGCCGCCCCGCTGGTCGCCCACGGTGCCGACCTGCTGGCGGTGATCCATGGCCTGTTCGGTGCCGATAGCGCGCAGGAAGTCACCCGCCGCGCCCGCGCCTTCAACGCCCTGTTCGCTTCCTGATTTCAAGAGAAGATCCCATGTCCCGTTCCGAATCCCTGTTCGCCCAAGCCCAGAAGCACATCCCAGGTGGCGTCAACTCGCCGGTCCGCGCCTTCAAGAGCGTCGGCGGCACCCCTCTGTTCTTCAAGCATGCCGAAGGCGCCTATGTCGTCGACGAAGACGACAAGCGCTATGTTGACTACGTGGGTTCGTGGGGCCCGATGATCCTCGGCCACGGCCACCCACAGGTGCTCGACGCCGTGCGTAACCAGTTGCAGCACGGCCTGTCCTACGGCGCGCCGACCGCCATGGAAACCGAGATGGCAGACCTTGTCTGCTCGCTGGTGCCGTCCATGGAAATGGTACGCATGGTCAGCTCCGGCACCGAAGCCACCATGAGCGCGATCCGCCTGGCCCGTGGTTATACCGGCCGCGACGCCATCATCAAGTTCGAAGGCTGCTATCACGGCCACTCCGACAGCTTGCTGGTCAAGGCCGGTTCCGGTTTGCTGACCCAGGGCGTGCCAAGCTCGGCAGGCGTGCCGGCGGACTTCGCCAAGCACACCTTGACCCTGCCGTTCAACGACATCGCAGCAGTCGAGAAGACCCTGGCCGAAGTCGGCCAGACCGTAGCCTGCATCATCGTCGAGCCAGTGGCCGGCAACATGAATTGCGTACCGCCAGCGCCAGGCTTCCTCGAAGGCCTGCGCGAGCAGTGCGACAAGCACGGCGTGGTGTTGATCTTCGACGAAGTGATGACGGGCTTTCGCGTCTCGCTGGGCGGCGCCCAAGGCTACTACGGCATCACGCCGGACCTGTCGACCTTCGGCAAAATCGTCGGCGGTGGCATGCCGGTTGGCTGCTTCGGCGGCAAGCGCGAGATCATGGGCTGCATCGCCCCGCTGGGCCCTGTGTATCAGGCCGGTACCCTGTCGGGCAACCCGCTGGCCATGGCCGCAGGCTTGACCACGCTGAAACTGATCAGCCGCCCGGGCTTCCATGACGAGCTGAGCGACTTCACCAGCCGCATGCTCGACGGCCTTCAGCAGCGTGCAGATGCCGCTGGCGTGCCGTTCGTGACAACCCAGGCGGGTGCCATGTTCGGCCTGTACTTCAGCGGCGCCGACGATATCGTCACCTTCGATGACGTGATGGCCAGCGATGCCGAGCGCTTCAAGCGCTTCTTCCACCTGATGCTCGACGGTGGCGTCTACCTGGCACCTAGCGCGTTCGAGGCCGGCTTTACCTCGATCGCACACGGTGACAAGGAGCTGCAGATTACCCTGGATGCGGCTGAGCGGGCATTTGCCGCACTGAAGTAAAGCGCTGCCAGAGCTCTTCGCCGGGCAAACCCGTGAAGAGCTCTGGCGATAAAAGCCCGTCCATAACCAGCAAGTTTCCCCCACCGGTACATAAATTCGAGTAAAACTTTGTAAGGTTGGCGCTGCTTATCCCATAATGTGCCACCAGAGACATTGGCCGTAGCTTTGCAGAGGTAAGTCGATCCCCATGAACCGCACCGGCCGCGCCCTTGCCTTGGGCTGCCTGTTGCTTCTTCAGCCCCTGCTGGCACTGGCGGAGGGCGGTAACTCGTTGCTGATTCCTGCAACGGGGCGCTGCACGCTCAATGTCCAGCCAGAGGACCAGGAAAACGCCCTCAAGGCTTGCGAGCAGATGGCGGCGACCGGGGACGCCCAGGCGCAGTACGAACTGGGTGAGTACTACTACATGCAAACCCCCAAGGACCTGAAAATGGCCTTGGACTGGTTCGAAAAAGCCTCGCTGCAAGGCCATGCACAAGCCCAGTATCGCCTTGGCAGCATGTTTTTTCATGGTGAAGGGGTCGAGGCCAACAACGTACAGGCCTATATCCTGCTGAAAATGGCAGCGGTCAATGGTGCCGATGATGCGCTGGACATGGCCGACGAAGTCACCGAGCAGATGCCCCGCGATGAACTGGAACATGCCACCCAGGTGCTCGGCCAGATCTTCCGCAAATACCTGCTGGAACTGCAAAGCGCCGAAGGGCGCACGCCGTTCTCGCCGCTCCCCTGACCGGCGTTACTTCTCAGGCATCGGCATAGGGAACGGCATCACATTGCCACTTCCCTTGGCTTCACTGATCTTGGCCGTGCCCAGGCGTTCCACCTCGTCGATACGCACGATCGAGTGCATCGGCACGAAGCTGCGGATCACACCCTCGAACTGGTTCTTGAGCTTCTCTTCGCTCGGGTCGACCACGATTTGGGTGCGCTCACCAAAAACGAATTCCTCGATTTCCAGGAAGCCCCACAGGTCGCTCTGATAGATCTGTTTGGCATACATCTCGAAGACCTGCCCCTGATTGAGGAAGATCACTTTATAGATGGCGGGTTCGCGTTTGCTCATGTTTGCCGGGATAACACATGCGTAAGAAAAGGCGCGCATCATAACAGACAGGCCCGTTGATCTGTGTTGCCGATACCGTTGAACGTTTCAGTGCTTTCGCCCCTGCCCGTCAAGGGTTATTCTTGAGTTCACCATTATTGCCGTCGAGCGGCTAAAAACGACCTTGAACGCACCCATACAACCTCATCGTTTCATCCTCGAACCCTTCGAGGCCCACCGCTTCGCCAACCTGTGCGGCCAGTTCGACGAGCACTTGCGCCTGATCGAACAACGCCTGGCCATCGAGATCCGCAACCGCGGCAATCAATTCGAGCTGATCGGCGAACCCAAGACAACCTCTGCTGCCGAGCAACTGCTGCGCCGCCTCTATCGCGAGGCCAAGGCCACCGAGCTGTCGCCGGAAACCGTGCACCTGTACCTGCAGGAATCGACCGTCGAGAACATCGACAACCCGGCAGTCAACGAGGTCAGCGTTTCCCTGCGCACGCGCAAGGGCAACATTCGCCCACGCGGCGTAAACCAGCAGCGCTACGTCAAAGAAATCCTGGCCAACGACATCAACTTCGGCGTAGGCCCGGCCGGTACCGGCAAGACTTACCTGGCCGTGGCCTGCGCCGTCGATGCCCTGGAGCGCGAGCAGGTGCGCCGTATCCTGCTGGTGCGCCCGGCGGTCGAGGCCGGTGAAAAACTCGGCTTCCTGCCTGGCGACCTGGCCCAGAAGATCGACCCGTACCTGCGCCCGCTGTACGACGCTCTGTACGAAATGCTCGGCTTCGAGCACGTGGCCAAGCTGATCGAGCGGCAGGTGATCGAGATCGCCCCGCTGGCCTACATGCGCGGCCGTACCCTGAACAACAGTTTCATCATTCTCGACGAGAGCCAGAACACCACGCTCGAACAGATGAAAATGTTCCTGACCCGTATCGGCTTCGGCTCTACTGCGGTGATCACCGGCGACATCACCCAGGTCGACCTGCCACGTGGCACCAAGTCGGGCCTGGCTCATGTAATCGAGGTACTCAAGGACGTTCCGGGTATCAGCTTTACCCACTTCCAACCCAAAGATGTGGTTCGTCACCCACTGGTGCAGCGCATTGTCGAGGCCTATGACCGCTTCGATGCCCGCCAGGCCAAGCCCGAGGCGCCCGGCAAAGATGCTTGAACTTGACTTGCAACGAGCCACGGATGCCGCCACCCCTGACGATGCCGCTTTGCGCGCCTGGTGCGAACTGGCCTTGCGCCAGCGCAGCGCCGACTCGGAAATGACCATCCGTCTGGTCGACGAAGCCGAAGGCCGCGAGCTCAACCACACCTACCGGCACAAAGACTACGCGACCAATGTGCTGTCGTTCCCGGCCGACGTGCCCGACGAACTGCTCGATATCCCGCTGCTGGGCGACCTGGTGATCTGCGTGCCGGTGGTCGAGCGCGAGGCTGCCGAACAGGGCAAATCGCTGCAAGCGCATTGGGCGCACCTGGTCATCCACGGCTGCCTGCACCTGCTTGGCTACGACCACATCGAAGACGATGAGGCCGAGGAAATGGAAGCGCTGGAACGGGAATTGCTGGCAGAACTGGGTCACCCCGACCCGTATGCCGATGATGAAAACGATTCAATCACACACTGATACTGCAAGGATCACGAGAACCGCCATGAGCGAAGATCGATCGAGCAACGGGCAGAAGTCCTGGCTGGGTAAGCTGACCCAGGCTTTTGCCCATGAGCCGAAAAACCGCCAGGAGCTCCTTGAGCTGCTGCGCGAAGCCCATCAGAACAAGCTGCTCGACAGCGAAGCGCTGACCATCGTCGAAGGCGCCATCCAGGTCGCCGACCTACAGGTACGCGACATCATGGTGCCGCGTTCGCAAATGATCAGCATCAAGGCTACCCAGTCGCCTCGCGAATTCTTGCCGGCCGTCATCGACGCCGCGCACTCGCGTTACCCGGTGATCGGCGAAAGCCATGACGATGTGCTCGGGATCCTGCTGGCCAAGGACCTGCTGCCGCTGATCCTCAAAGAGAACGGCGACAGCTTCAACATCAAGGACCTGCTGCGCCCGGCCACGTTCGTGCCCGAGTCCAAGCGACTGAACGTGCTGCTGCGCGAGTTCCGCGCCAACCACAACCACATGGCCATCGTCATCGACGAGTACGGCGGCGTGGCGGGCCTGGTCACCATCGAGGACGTGCTCGAACAGATCGTCGGCGACATCGAAGACGAGCATGATGTCGAGGAAGACAGCTATATCAAGCCACTGCCCAGCGGCGACTTCCTGGTCAAGGCGCTCACGCCGATCGAGAACTTCAACGAGTTCTTCGACAGCGAGTTCTCCGATGATGAGTTCGACACGGTTGGCGGCCTGGTGATGAGCGCTTTCGGCCACCTGCCCAAGCGCAACGAGACCACCGAGATCGGTACCTACAAGTTCCGTATTCTCAATGCCGACAGCCGGCGGATACACTTGCTGCGCCTGACCCCGATCACCCGCTAAGGACAAACATGCGTTGGATCACCCGCCCCGGCTGGCCCGGTAACCTGCTGGCCCTGGCGGCCGGTGCCTCTACCCTTCTGGCTCTGGCGCCATTCGACATCTGGCCGCTGGCCCTGTTGTCCATCGCGGTGCTCTACCTCGGCCTGCGCGAGCTTACCCCGCGCCAGGCCATGTGGCGCGGCTGGTGGTTCGGGTTTGGCCTGTACGGGGCCGGCACCTGGTGGATTTACGTCAGCATGAACACCTACGGCGGCGCCTCGCCGCTGCTGGCGATCGTGCTGCTGCTGGCGTTCTTCGCCGCCCTTGCCTGGTTCTTTGCCCTGCCCACCTGGCTGTGGGCGCGCTGGCTGCGCCGCAATGAAGCCCCCTTGGCCGATGCGCTGTGCTTTGCCGCGCTGTGGCTGCTGCAAGAGGCTTTCCGTGGCTGGTTCCTGACCGGTTTCCCCTGGCTTTATGCCGGTTACAGCCAACTGGACGGGCCTTTAGCTGGCCTGGCGCCGCTGGGCGGCGTGTGGCTGATCTCTTTCGCCCTGGCATTGAGCGCGGCGCTGCTGTGCAACCTGCACCGCCTGCGTGCACGCCCATCGTTCCTTGCCGTGGGAGCCTTGTTGCTGCTGGCGCCCTGGGTTGTCGGCATGGCCCTCAAAGACCACGCCTGGACCAAGCCTGCTGGCGACCCACTGACGGTCGCGGCCCTGCAGGGCAACGTCGAACAAGAGCTGAAATGGGACCCGGCGCACATCGATGCACAACTGGCGCTGTACCGCGACATGAGCTTCAGCTCAAAGCCGGTGGATCTGCTGGTTTGGCCAGAGACAGCCGTGCCGATCCTCAAGGACCAGGCCCAAGGCTACATCGACGTGATGGGGCGTTTTGCCGCCGACCGGCATTCGGCGCTTATCACCGGCGTGCCGGTGCGCGAAGTGGTGCATCAGCAACGCCGCTACTACAACGGCGTGACCGTGACGGGCGAAGGCGATGGCACCTACCTCAAGCAGAAGCTGGTGCCCTTCGGCGAGTACGTGCCACTGCAGGACATGCTTCGCGGCCTGATCGAGTTCTTCAACCTGCCGATGTCGGACTTCGCCCGCGGCCCTGAGGATCAGCCACTGCTCCAGGCCAAGGGTTACCAGATTGCCCCGTACATCTGCTACGAGGTGGTCTACCCCGAGTTCGCTGCGGGCTTGGCGGCGCGCAGCGACCTGTTGCTGACCATCAGTAACGACACCTGGTTCGGCACCTCGATCGGCCCGCTGCAGCACCTGCAGATGGCGCAGATGCGCGCGCTGGAAGCCGGCCGCTGGATGATCCGCGCCACCAACAACGGCGTCACCGCTTTGATCGACCCGTTTGGCCGGATTACTGCCGAGGTGCCGCAGTTCCAGCGGGCCGTGCTGTATGGCGAAGTGGTGCCGATGCAGCAACTGACGCCGTATCTGCAGTGGCGCTCCTGGCCGCTGGCGATTGTCTGTGCCTTGCTGCTGGGTTGGGCATTGCTGGCGGGGCGCATAGCCAAGACCGTCTGATCAGGCCGTAGGAGCGGCCTTGTGTCGCGATGGGCTGCGAAGCGGCCCCAGGATATCAGCGGCGCCACAGATATCCTGGGACTGCTGCGCAGTCCTTTCGCGATACAAGGCCGCTCCTACAAGGGCTCGAGTGCTCTCTTGAATCAATAGAACAATCGATACCCCGCCAACCCTACCGCTTCATTCAGCAATTGCCCGCTCTGCCACATCGCCCGGCTTTCCGGCAGCAACCCGGCAAACGGCCGCGCATGATCCCGCCCAAGGAACCCCATCGGCGCCGGTATCACCTCAAACCCGGCCTGCTCGAAACTCCAGCGCGAACGCTGCATGTGCCACGCCTGGGTCACCAGCACCACACGCCCAATACCCAGTGGCTTGAGTAATTGCGCGCTGAATTGGGCATTTTCCCACGTGGTCCGGCTGGCCTCTTCCTTCCATTTGACCTCGACAGCGAAATCTTCACGCAGCCGATCCGCCATCAGCTGCGCCTCGCTCGGCGGCGTACCGTAGTGCAAACCGCCGCTGGTCAGCACCGGCAAACCCGAAGCCTTGGCCAGTCGCGCGGCGAAGCGCATGCGCTCAAGCGCCGTTGCCGAAGGCTGGTCCTCACCGCCCCAGGCCGGGTCGCCACGCTCACGCCCTGCGCCCAGCACGACGATGGCATCCGCCCTTTGCGCAAGTCTGGCCCAATCGCCTGATGCCAGCGGCGGCTCGGTTTCCAGCAGGCGCGCACCGTGCTGCACCACCAGCGGCAGGCTCATCAACCACAACCCGCCCAGCCCCAGCACAAAGCACAGCGCCGCAAGCCGCGGGCGCCGGGCGCGCAACCACCAGGCTGCCAGCAACAGCAGGAACAGGATGCCCGGCGGCATCAACCATTGTTTGATGAAAAATCGAATCGGCATCGGCTACACCTCCTTGGCAGGCGTGCAGCCTATGAGGATCGGCGCCGGTCAACAAGTGCGCTGCCGACGCCGATCGAGTGAAGTGTTTGTTGAATTACCGGGGCGCGATGGCCTGCGCCGGGCGTCCTGAACGGCTAGCGATGTGGCAGCGTCCTGGGTGTCGCCGTCGTGGCGGGGCGTTTCTTGTCCTTGAGCCAGATGATCTTCGCCGATGTCGGTTCCGCATGCGGGTAACTACCGGCGCAGGCATTACGGCGTTCCGGGACCGAGTCCAGGTAAGCCTTGATCACTTCGAACTCTGCATGGCTCAGGCCACGCAACTCCAGCTCGGCTGGCATCTCGTCGCGCAATCGTACCGACGTTCTGGCGACTTCCAGGGCCAGGCCAAGACGGTCGATCAGGCGTTCGTAAAGCTCCGGTTTGATTGCGGGTAGCTGCGTCTCTCCCATCCGTTCACCTCATTGAAGATAAAGAATATCTCCCCCCACACCTGAGCTTAGCGCCGCTTCGAAAAGCAGCCCGATGCAGCGACCAGCGGGCATTCGCAATCAGGGTTTCCCACGATGCGCGGCGCTACTGTATGCTACGGCGTTCACTCTCACGACACCGGAGTGCCGGACGCAGCGAGGTTCCGCTGCCTGGAACAAGGTCTCTTCTCTCTCAGCCAAAAGTAGCCATGCACGAACAATACACGCCCCGTGATATCGAAGCCGCCGCCCAGCATTTCTGGGACGAGCAACAGTCGTTCGCTGTTACCGAACAGCCAGGCAAAGACACCTACTATTGCCTATCGATGTTCCCGTACCCGAGCGGCAAGCTACACATGGGCCACGTGCGCAACTACACCATCGGCGACGTGATTGCCCGCTACCAGCGCATGCTGGGCAAGAACGTCCTGCAACCGATGGGCTGGGACGCTTTCGGCATGCCCGCGGAAAACGCGGCGATGAAAAACAATGTCGCCCCGGCCAAGTGGACATACGAAAACATCGACTACATGAAGACCCAGCTCAAGAGCCTGGGCCTTGCCATCGACTGGGCACGTGAAGTCACCACCTGCAAGCCAGACTACTACCGCTGGGAACAGTGGCTGTTCACCCGCCTGTTCGAAAAAGGCATCATCTACCGCAAGAACGGTACCGTGAACTGGGACCCGGCCGACCAGACCGTGCTCGCCAACGAGCAGGTCATCGACGGCCGCGGCTGGCGTTCGGGCGCGCTGATCGAAAAGCGCGAAATCCCCATGTACTACTTCCGCATCACCGACTACGCCGACGAGCTGCTGGAAAGCCTCGACGAACTGCCGGGCTGGCCTGAGCAGGTCAAGACCATGCAGCGCAACTGGATAGGCAAGTCGCGCGGCATGGAAGTACAGTTCCCGTACGATCAGGCGAGCATCGGCCACGAAGGTACGCTGAAAGTCTTCACCACCCGTCCGGACACCCTGATGGGCGCGACTTACGTTGCCGTTGCCGCCGAGCACCCATTGGCTACCCAGGCTGCCCAGGGCAACCCGGCGCTGCAGGCATTCATCGACGAGTGCAAGAGCGGCAGCGTTGCCGAGGCCGACATGGCCACCCAGGAGAAGAAGGGCATGCCCACTTCCCTGCTGGTCGAGCACCCCCTCACCGGTGAAAAGCTGCCGGTATGGGTCGCCAACTATGTGCTGATGCACTACGGCGACGGTGCCGTAATGGCCGTGCCGGCCCACGACGAGCGCGACTTCGAGTTCGCCCACAAGTACAACCTGCCGGTCAAGGCTGTGGTGCGCACCAGCGCCGGCGACGAAGTCGGCAGCGAATGGCAGGCTGCCTACGGCGAGCACGGCCAGCTGATCAACTCCGGTGAGTTCGACGGCCTGGACTTCGCCGGCGCCTTCGACGCCATCGAGGCGGCCCTGATCCGCAAGGAACTGGGCAAATCCCGCACCCAGTTCCGCCTGCGCGACTGGGGCATCAGCCGCCAGCGTTACTGGGGCTGCCCGATCCCGATCATCCACTGCCCGTCCTGCGGCGACGTGCCGGTGCCGGAAGACCAACTGCCGGTCACCCTGCCAGAGAACGTGGTGCCGGACGGCGCCGGTTCGCCCCTGGCGCGCATGCCTGAGTTCTACGAGTGCAGCTGCCCGAAATGCGGCGCCGCGGCAAAGCGTGAAACCGACACCATGGACACCTTCGTCGAGTCGTCCTGGTACTTCGCCCGCTACGCCTCGCCGAACTACGACAAAGGCCTGGTCGACCCGAAAGCGGCCAACCACTGGTTGCCGGTCGACCAGTACATCGGCGGTATCGAACACGCCATTCTGCACCTGCTTTACGCGCGTTTCTTCCACAAGCTGATGCGTGACGAAGGCCTGGTCACCTCCAATGAACCGTTCAAGAACCTGCTGACCCAGGGCATGGTGGTCGCCGAGACCTACTACCGCGTCGCCAGCAACGGTGGCAAGGACTGGTTCAACCCGGCCGACGTCGAAATCGAGCGCGATGCCAAGGCCAAGATCATTGGCGCACGCCTGAAGACCGACGGCCTGCCGGTGGAAATCGGCGGTACCGAGAAGATGTCGAAGTCGAAGAACAACGGCGTCGACCCACAGTCGATGATCGAAGCCTACGGCGCCGACACCTGCCGTCTGTTCATGATGTTCGCCTCGCCGCCCGACATGAGCCTGGAATGGTCGGACTCTGGCGTCGAAGGTGCAAGCCGCTTCCTGCGTCGTGTCTGGCGCCTGGCCCAGGGCCACGTAAACCAGGGCCTGCCGGGTAAACTGGACGTCGCCGCGCTGAACGACGAGCAGAAGGTCATCCGCCGTGCAATTCACGCCGCGATCAAGCAGGCCAGCACCGATGTGGGCCAGTACCACAAGTTCAACACCGCCATCGCCCAGGTGATGACCGTGATGAACGTCCTGGAGAAGGCCCCTCAGGGCACCGAGCAAGATCGTGCGCTGCTGCAGGAAGGTCTGGAAGCCGTCACCTTGTTGCTGGCCCCGATCACCCCGCACATTTCCCACGAACTGTGGAAGGCGCTGGGCCATGAGCAAGCCGTTATCGATGCTTGCTGGCCAGTTGTCGATGAGAGCGCTCTGGTGCAGGACACCGTAACCCTGGTGGTCCAGGTCAACGGCAAACTGCGTGGCCAGGTAGAAATGCCTGCAGCCGCCAGCCGCGAAGAAATCGAAGCCGCCGCCCGCAACAACGAAAATGTCCTGCGCTTCATCGATGGCCTGACCATCCGCAAGGTCATCGTAGTGCCAGGCAAGCTGGTCAACATCGTCGCCAACTGATGGCAACGCCCACCTGCAGCCAGTGCGGGTGGGCGGTATCGGCCCACAAGGGAGCAACAACATGATCAAACGCAATCTGCTGGTATTGGGCCTGGCCATCATGCTCAGCGCCTGCGGTTTCCAGCTGCGCGGCACCGGCACCTCCGAGCTCAGCGTCAAGGAAATGGACGTCAGTGCACGTGATGCCTACGGCCCGACCGTGACTCAACTGCGCGAAGTACTGGAGCGCAGCGGCGTCAATGTGCACACCGGCGCCCCGTATCGCCTGGTACTGACCAACGAACAGCAAACCCAGCGCGCAGCGTCCTACGCCAGCAGCAACCAATCTGCCGAGTACGAACTGACCACAGTGCTCAGCTACAGCATCCTTGGCCTGAACAACCTGGAGCTGATGAGCGACAAGCTGGAAGTGCGCAAAATCTATGTACGCGACGGCGGTAACATCACCGGCTCCGACCAGGAAGCCACTGTTGCCCGCGAAGAAATGCGCCGCGACCTGGTCAACGCCATGGTCGTGCGCCTGCAGATGCTGACCCCGCCTCAGCTGGACCAGTTGCAGCGCGAAGCTGACGAACGCGCCAAGGCCGAAGCCGCCGCACTGGAGGCTGCGCGCAGCCAGCAGGCGGAAACGCCGCAGCAATCGCCGCTGGAAATTCCGGGCAATTAAGCCCGTGCGGGGCACTCCGGTGCCCCGCCTGTTTCCGATGAAGCTCGCCCCCGCCCAACTCAACAAGCACCTGCTAGGCGCTCTGGCCCCGGTCTATGTGGTCAGTGGCGACGATCCGCTGCTGTGCCAGGAAGCCGCCGACGCCATACGCAATGCTGCGCGTCAGCAGGGCTTTGACGAGCGCCAGGTGTTCAGCGCCGACGCCAGTTTCGACTGGGGAACCCTGCTGCAGGCGGGCGCCAGCCTGTCCCTGTTCGCCCAACGCCGGCTGCTGGAACTGCGCCTGCCCTCGGGCAAGCCTGGTGACAAAGGCGCTGCAGCGTTGATGGAATACTGCGCCAACCCTGCCGAGGACACCCTGCTGCTGGTCAGCCTGCCCAAACTCGATGGCAGTGCGCAGAAGACCAAATGGGGCAAGGCCCTGATCGAGGGAAGCCATTGCCAGTTCATCCAGATCTGGCCGGTGGATGCCCAGCAGTTGCCGCAATGGATCAGCCAGCGTTTGGCACAGGCCGGTCTTTCGGCCCAGCGTGATGCGGTCGACCTCATTGCCGCACGTGTCGAAGGCAACCTGCTGGCTGCTGCTCAGGAAATCGAAAAGCTCAAACTGCTCGCCGACGGCAGCCAGGTCACCGTCGAGACTGTGCAGGCGGCAGTTGCCGACAGCGCGCGCTTCGATGTCTTCGGCCTGGTCGATGCCATTCTCAATGGCGAAGCTGTGCATGCCCTACGGATGCTCGAAGGCCTGCGCGGTGAAGGCGTGGAGCCGCCTGTGATTCTGTGGGCCCTGGCGCGCGAGCTGCGTCTGCTGGCAGGGCTTTCGCAGCAGTTCAGCCAGGGCGTGCCCTTGGACAAGGCCTTCAGCCAGGCCCGTCCACCGGTATGGGACAAGCGCCGGCCGCTGGTCAGCAAAGCCCTGCAGCGCCTGTCGGCGCAACGCTGGGCGCAGCTGCTGCAGGATGCCCAGCGCATCGATGCGCAGATCAAGGGGCAAGCCGAGGGCTCTCCATGGACCGGGCTGTCACGCTTGTCATTGCTCATGGCCGGGCAGCGGTTGGCTCTACCGCCTGAGTGACTCAAATACAGGGAGCCTGTTTGCAGCCTCGGTATTTCAAACCATTGACACAATCAATTGGCCCCGGCCTCCCTACAGGCCTAGAGTCCGCCCCGAAACCCACCCGATCCGGGAAACCCGCCATGAGCAAAAAGCCGAAGAAGCAAGGCCACAACAAGGCCAAATCCATCGTCGCCCAACCCTTGTTCCGCTGCCGTCAGGAACGACCGGACAAAGGCAAAGGCAGCTACCGCCGCGAAGCCTTCCAATCGAGAGATTGGGAGGCTTCTTACTTTTTGGCCGCATGAAAGCATCGAAAGCGCAGGCATGATATGGTCGACACCTGACCTGAAATTCTGGATCTGTGCATGCCCTTCAGTCTTACCCCCCGCTGGAAATCCCGCCAGCTGCTCGCGGCCTCCAGCTTAATCCTGCTCGTCGCCTGCGCGGAAAAGCCCACCGCCGCCGACGCCCTGCCGCTGGCCCCCGCCCAGCCCGCGCCGGTAGTGACTCTGCCCAGCGCCAAGCCCGACGTGAGTACTGAAATTCAGCCGCTGCAAACATTTGCCCAATGGCAGGCCGGCTTCCGCCAGCAAGCGCTGCAGGCCGGTATCTCGGCAAACACCTTCGACCGCGCGTTCATTGGCGTGACGCCGGACATGGATGTGATCAAGGCAGACCGCAGCCAGCCCGAGTTCACCCGCCCGGTGTGGGAATACCTGGAGGGTGCGCTGTCGCCATTGCGAGTGCGAAACGGCAAGAAACTGCTTGAGCAGAATGCCGAACTGCTCGCCCGCCTCGAACAGCGCTATGGCGTAGACCGTCAGGTCCTGGTCTCGGTCTGGGGCATGGAGAGCAACTTTGGCCAGTTCCAGGGTAGCAAGTCGGTAATTCGCTCACTCGCTACCTTGGCGTATGAAGGCCGCCGCCCGCAGTTTGCCCAGGATCAGCTGATTGCCGCGCTGCAGATCATCCAGCATGGGGACATCCAGCCAGAGGCCATGCGTGGCTCCTGGGCCGGCGCCATGGGCCAGACCCAGTTCATCCCCACCACCTACAACACCCATGCGGTAGACTTCGACGGTGACGGCCGCCGCGATATCTGGAACAGCACTGCGGATGCCTTGGCATCAACTGCGCATTACCTGCAGAGCTCCGGCTGGAAGCGCGGGCAGCCATGGGGCTTCGAGGTTCAGGTACCTGCAGGCTTCGACTTCTGGCTGGCCGATGGCGCACTGCGCAAGCCCGTCAGTGAGTGGTTGCAACTGGGTGTGAAACTACCGGCGGGCACAAAACTGCCAATGGGCAGCAACGACCTTTCCGCAGCCCTGCTGCTGCCGGCCGGCGCCCGTGGCCCGGCATTCCTGGTGCTGGACAACTTCCGCGCCATTCTCAAGTACAACAACTCATCGTCCTATGCACTGGCCGTGAGCTTGCTGGGCGATCGTTTCTCGGGCTGGGGCTTCATCGCTGGCAGCTGGCCGAAGGAAGACTTGCCGCTAAGCCGCAGCGAGCGCATGGAGCTGCAGAACCTGCTCAACGCTAACGGGCATGATGCGGGCAACCCCGATGGCATCATCGGTGCCAATACCCGCAAAGCCATTCGCAATGCCCAGCAGGGCTTTGGCTGGCCAGCGGATGGGTACCCGACGCATAAGTTGCTCGATAGCCTGCGTCAACGGTGATAATGCCGGGGGCGCTTTGCGCCCCATCGCGACACAAGGCCGCTCCTGCTCATCCCCCTGTAGGAGCGGCCTCGTGTCGCGATGGGCCGCAAAGCGGCCCCGACAATCTCACCCCTTGAACAAATCCTGCGCCAACACCAGGCTCCGCGCCTCGCTGTCCAGCACCACCTCAGCCCCCAGCGGCAAACATACGTTCGGGTCACAATGCCCGCTGCGCCACCCTGCCAGCACCGGCACACCCAACGGCGCGAAGATGTCCAGCAACAGGGGTGTCAACGCCGCCACGCTGATCCCGGCAAAATCCCCCACCAGCACCCCCTTCACCCCCGCGAGCTTGCCTGCCAGGCGCAACTGGGTCAGCAGCCGGTCCACCCGATAAAGCGGCTCGTTGACATCCTCGATGAACAGGATGCAGCCCTTCGTATCGATCTGCGCCAGTGTTCCCAGGGTCGCACCCAGAATCGACAGGTTGCCGCCCAGCAAACGCCCACTGGCAACGCCAGGCACCACGCAATTCAAGACGAACTCAGCCGGGTGCACGATGACATCACCCTGCCCTAGCGCCCCACTCAATTGCGCCATCAGCGACGACTCGGTCGGTGCGAGCTTGGCGCCCAGCAGGTCAGCGTTAAGCATCGCCCCATGAAAGCTGATCAGGCCGCTATGGCGGTAGATAGCCGTGTGCAGCGCGGTAATATCGCTATAGCCGATCAGCGGCTTGGGGTTGCGCCGGATCAGGTCGAAGTCGAGCTGATCGAGCAGGCGCATGCTGCCATAGCCACCGCGCATGCACAGGACCGCGTCAATGGTCGGGTCAGCGAAAGCATCGTGCAGATCCTGTAACCGTTGCTGATCGGAGCCCGCCAGATAGCCTTCGGCCTGCCCCACTCCAGGGTAGATACGGCAGCGATAACCGCGCTCGGCAAACCACTGGCCAGCCTTTTGCGCATCCAGCCTTGCCGGCCCGGCCGGAGCGACGATGGCGAAGCAGGCATTGCCGGGCAGCGCGGCGGGCAGGCGGTGTTCAAACGTTTCGGCGCAATTCATCGCAACTCCTTGCAGCGCTGGGCACAAAAACAAAAATGCCGATGCCGCCTTACGGCGTGCATCGGCATGTACGGCTCAAACCAGGATCAGAGCTTGATCTTGGCTTCGTGAGCCTGCTGGTCGGCATGGTAGGACGAACGCACCAACGGGCCCGATGCGACGTTCTTGAAGCCCATCTTGTAGCCTTCCTCGGCAAACCAGGCGAAGGTGTCAGGGTGCACGAAACGCTGCACTGGCAGGTGGCTGCGCGAAGGCTGCAGGTACTGGCCGAGGGTAAGCATGTCGATGTCATGCTCACGCATGCGGTGCATCACTTCGATCACTTCTTCGTCGGTCTCGCCCAGGCCGAGCATCAGGCCCGACTTGGTCGGTACGTGTGGCACCATCTGCTTGAACTTCTGCAGCAGGTCCAGCGACCAGTCGTAGTCCGAACCAGGACGTGCGGCCTTGTAAAGGCGCGGGACGGTTTCAAGATTGTGGTTGAAAACATCCGGCGGCTCTTGCGCGGTAATCTCCAGGGCCACATCCATCCGGCCACGGTAATCCGGCACCAGGGTTTCCAGCTGTACGCCCGGCGACAGCGCGCGGATCTCACGGATGCAGTCGGCGAAGTGCTGGGCACCACCGTCGCGCAGGTCGTCGCGGTCTACCGAGGTGATCACTACGTACTTCAGGCGCAGGTCGGCGATGGCAACAGCCAGGTTTTTCGGCTCGTCCACATCCAGCGGTTTCGGCCGGCCGTGGCCGACATCGCAGAACGGGCAGCGACGGGTGCAGATGTCGCCCATGATCATGAAGGTGGCGGTACCACCGGAGAAGCACTCACCCAGGTTCGGGCAGGAGGCTTCTTCGCATACGCTATGCAGCTTGTGCTTGCGCAGCAGTTGCTTGATGCGGTCCACCTCGGGGGAAACCGGGATGCGCACGCGGATCCAGTCGGGTTTCTTGGGCAGCTCATCGGTAGGGATGATCTTCACCGGGATACGCGCCACCTTGTCGGCACCACGCAGCTTGACCCCAGCTTCCACCTTCTTCGGCGCTGGGCGCGGGGTGGCATCCTGGGTAGGTATCAGGTTCGGCACGGCTTCTTGCACAGTTGTCATATTCAGTCGATTCCGCCCGTCAGGGTCGTCTGCTCAGCATAGTCGAGGTGCTTGACCAGCTGTCCGCGCAGCCTTGTCCTGACCTCGTCGAGTTCGATCGGGCCTGCCAGGTCACGCAGCTGGGTCATGGCCAGCCCCGCATACCCGCAGGGGTTGATTCGGCGGAATGGCGCAAGGTCCATGTCCACGTTCAGAGCAAGGCCGTGAAAAGAACGGCCATTGCGGATTCGCAGGCCGAGGGAGGCGATTTTCGCTCCGTCGACATAGACACCCGGCGCATCGGGCTTGGCCGCAGCGCTGACACCGTAACTGGCAAGCAGCTCGATCAGCGTCTGTTCGATGCGGCTGACCAGTTCGCGCACACCAAAGCCAAGGCGGCGCACGTCCAGCAGCAGGTAGGCAACCAGTTGCCCGGGGCCGTGGTAGGTCACCTGGCCACCCCGATCGGTCTGCACCACCGGAATATCGCCCGGTACCAGCAGGTGCTCGGCCTTGCCGGCCTGGCCCTGGGTGAAAACCGCGGGGTGCTCGACCAGCCAGATTTCGTCCTGGCTGTCCGGGCTACGCTGCTCGGTAAAGCGACGCATGGCTTCCAGCACCGGTTCATAGGGCTGCAGGCCAAGCTCGCGAAAACCGAGACATAGGGACATCAGAGCACCATTTTCACGATGCCGGTGGCACGCAGTGCGCTGTTTATATCGTGCAGCTGATTTTCGCTCTCGGCAACGATGTGCAACTGCACCGTGGTGTACTTGCCTTCCTTGCTCTGGCGCTCGGCCAAAGTGGCGAGGTCGACTTTGGCATGCTTGCTCAGGACCTCGATCACCATGTCCTTGAAGCCGACAACGGTATCGCCGATGACCTTGATCGGGTAATCGGCGCAGGGGAATTCGATCTTGTGCGACTTGACGTCAGGTTCGCTCATGGCGGAAACGGCCTCGTAAGCCGTGGCAACAACAACGCCCCCGCAGGATTTCGGGGGCGTGCAGGTCACGTATCAGTTGAACAACCCGTAGAAGAATAGACGGATGCTATCCCACATACGACGGATGAAACCACCTTCCTCAACGCCATCGAGGGCGATCAGGTCGGCGCTGTGAACCACATTCTCGTCCAGTTTGACTTCCACTTTACCGATCACGTCACCTTTGGCGATCGGTGCAGTGAGCTGTGGGTTCATGGTCATCGACGCCTGGAGACGCTTCATCTGGCCTTTAGGCATGGTCAGGGTCAGGTCGTCGGCCAGGCCGGCCTTGACAATGCTGGTGGCGCCTTTCCAGACCGGGGCCTGGGTCAGTTCGGTGCCCTTCTGATAGAAGGTCTGGGTTTCGAAGAAGCGGAAGCCATAGGTCAGCAGCTTCTGGGTTTCGGCAGCACGGGACTGCTCGCTGTTGGTGCCGAACACCACCGCGATCAAGCGTTGGCCGTCGCGTACAGCCGAGGCCACCATGCAGTAGCCGGCTTCTTCGGTGTGGCCGGTCTTCAGGCCATCGACCGTCTTGTCACGCCACAGCAGCAGGTTGCGGTTTGGCTGCTTGATGTTGTTCCAGAAGAACTCTTTCTGCGAGTAGATCGCGTAGTGGGCCGGGTCGACGTTGATGATCGCGCGAGCCAGGGTAGCCATGTCATGGGCCGAGGAGTAGTGGTCCGGGTGCGGCAGACCGGTCGGGTTCATGAAGTGGCTGTTGGACATGCCCAGGTCGGCGGCAGTCTTGTTCATCATGTCGGCAAAGGCATCTTCGCTGCCAGCGATGTGCTCGGCCAAGGCGACCGAAGCATCGTTGCCCGACTGGATGATGATGCCATGCAGCAGGTCACTGACGGTGACCTGGCTACCGACCTTGATGAACATGCGCGAACCACCGGTGCGCCAGGCATTCTCGCTGACGGTGACCGGATCGTTCTCGCCGATCTGGCCACGGCGGATGTCCAGGGTGGCGATGTAGGCGGTCATCAGCTTGGTCAGGCTGGCCGGCGGCAGGCGCTCGTCACCGTTGTTCTCGACCAGCACATTGCCGCTGGACGCGTCCATGAGTACGTAGGACTTGGCTGCCAGTTGCGGTGGTGCCGGCATCATCTGCTCTGCCGCAAAGGCAGCAGGCGTGATCATCAGCAGTACGGGCAGGCAAAGTCGTTTGGCAAGGTTGGTGATGTTCATCCGTCTCTCGAAAATCGCTAATGGTCTGAGATGTTCCCTGGGCCACATCGTGTGCCCAGCGCCAGTCAGTCTAATTTTTGCGGCTCAGGGCCGAGCCCACGAAGTGCGGCTTTATGTCGCTGCAGGCAAAAGCGGACATTGTACATGGCCGCGCCCGTCAATTCATGACAAAACAGACAGCTAGAGGCTCAAGCTGCAAGACAAGGCTAAGTGCAACTTGGCTTCTGCTTGAAGCTTGCGGCTTGCCGCTGCCGTCAGTCTGTGACCAGCTTGGCCTGGCCAAGGTTCGCCAGGCGAATGCTGTCCTGCGCCTGCTGGATTTCGCCCTGGCTGCTGATCGGCCCCAGGCGCACGCGGTGCAGGGTCTGCTGGTTACGCACGATGGAGCTGATGAACACCGGTGCGCTGACCATGGTGCTCAGCTTCGAACGCAACAGCTCGGCGGCGTCCGGGTTGGCAAACGCGCCCACCTGCAGGAAGCTGCCACCGTTGCCTGCCGGCACATTGTTGCCCCCCACTTGCACTGGCACTACGGGCGCTGCGTGTTGCTGCGCCGGCGGCGACCATTGCTCGACACGCCCGGTGCTGGCCGCAATCGCCTGAGTCTGGGTGGCCTGAGGCTCCTTGAGCATCAACGGCGGCTGCTGGCCACGCTGGGCCCACCATTGCTGGGGATCGATACCTTCGACCCGCACGTGCGCGGTGCCGCTCTCGGCATAGCCGAGCTTCTTGGCTGCGGCATAGGACAGGTCGATGATGCGGTCGGAGTAGAACGGGCCACGGTCATTGACCCGCAGGATCACACTGCGCCCGTTGGCGAGGTTGGTCACCCGCACGTAGGCCGGCAGCGGCAGGGTCTTGTGCGCTGCGCTCATGCCATACAGGTCGTACAGCTCACCGTTGGCGGTGTTCTGCCCGTGGAACTTGGTGCCGTACCAGGAGGCGGTGCCTTCGGCACGGTAGTTGCGCGAGTCCTGCATGGGGTAGTAGGTCTTGCCCAGCACCGTGTAAGGGTTGGCCTTGTAGTTGCCAGTGTGCACGGTCGGCGTCGCGTCCGGGATCTTGTTCACATCCACGTCCCACCACGGCGCACCGTCCTTGTGGGCACGGTTGATATCCAGGCCAGGCTGCGCACGAACGGTATTGCCGCTTTTCTGGGGGGCGGGCCGGCTGGAGGAGCAACTGACCAGCAGCATGCCGACGGTCATGCAGGCCAGCAACTTGAAGGTATTGGCAGAAATCATTGCGCGCATTACTTGACGCCCCGTGCTTGGACCAGCTGTTCCGAAAGCTGATGCACCGCCATGGCATACATCACGCTGCGGTTGTAGCGAGTGATCGCGTAGAAATTCTTCAGGCCCAACCAGTATTCAGGCCCGCTTGCGCCTTCCAGACGGAAGGCGGTGACTGGCAGATCACCGCGCAACGCATCATGACTCGACCAGCCAAGCGCCTGCAACTCTGCGACGGTTTTCACCGGCTCGATGCCCGTGGTCAGGCCTTCGTCTGCCCGCGCACCACTGACCTGGGCGCGACTGACCACGCCCTGCCCAGCCACCCAGCCGTGCTCTTTGAAGTAGCTGGCGACACTGCCGATGGCATCGTCGGGGTTGTTCCAGATATTGATGTGGCCATCGCCATCGAAGTCCACCGCGTAGTTGCGAAAGCTGCTCGGCATGAACTGCGGCAGGCCCATGGCACCGGCGTATGAACCTTTGAGGGTCAGCGGGTCGAGCTGCTCTTCGCGCGACAACAGCAGGTACTCGCGCAGCTCCTTGCGGAAGAACTCGGCGCGTGGCGGGTAATCGAAGCCCAGGGTCGACAAGGCATCGATCACACGGTAGTTGCCAGTGTTGCGGCCAAAAAAGGTTTCTACGCCGATGATCGCGACGATGTACTGCGCCGGTACGCCGTATTCCTGCTCCGCCCGGGCCAGCACCGCTTCATGCTGGCGCCAGAAGTCCACACCGCGGGCGATGCGCGCGTCGGTAATGAACATCGGCCGGTAATCCTTCCACGGTTTTACCCGCTCGGCCGGCCTCGAAATGGCGTCCAGGATCGATTGCTTGCGCTGAACCTCGCGGAACACGCCCATCAACTGCTCGCTGGCAAAGCCATAGTCGCGGCTCATCTCACCGACGAATTCGGCCACCTGAGGCGAGCCGTCATAATCGCCGGCATGCGCCTGCTGGACAGCGGCGAACAGGCCCACCGCGCCGAACCACGGCGCAAAACGGGCAGCCCAGTTACGCACTGCTTGCATGAAATTCTTCACCTTTTTCAAACCTGTGCGATCCATTTACGGTGCGTATGGATCGACATGAGAACGCCAAACGCTGACAGCAGCGTCACCAACGAAGTTCCGCCATAACTAATGAAGGGCAGCGGCACGCCCACCACGGGCAATAGGCCGCTGACCATACCGATATTGACGAATACATATACAAAGAAGGTCATGGTCAGGCTGCCTGCAAGCAGCTTGCCGAACAAGGTCTGCGCCTGAGCCGTGATCATCAGCCCACGACCGATCAGCAAGAGGTAAACGATCAGCAGCAGGCAGATACCGACCAGGCCGAATTCCTCGCCGAGCACGGCGATGATGAAGTCGGTATGGCTCTCGGGGAGGAAGTCCAGGTGCGACTGGGTGCCAAGCAGCCAGCCCTTGCCGAACACGCCACCCGAACCAATGGCCGCTTTGGACTGGATGATGTTCCAGCCGGTACCCAGCGGGTCGCTTTCAGGGTCGAGGAAAGTCAGCACACGCTGTTTCTGGTAGTCGTGCATGACGAAGAACCACATGGCCACCGCCACAGGCACGGCCGCCGTCAGCACGCTGAGGATCCAGCGCCAGCGCAGGCCGCCCATGAACAGCACGAAGGCGCCGGAGGCAAGGATCAGCAACGCCGTACCCAGGTCCGGCTGGCGGACGATGAGGATGAACGGCACGCCAATCAGCACCAGGCTGATGGCCACATGTTTCAAATGAGGCGGCAAGGTGCGTTTGGACAGGTACCAGGCGATGGTCGCCGGCATGATGATCTTCATGAACTCCGAGGGCTGGAAGCGGATTACCCCGGGTATGTTGATCCAGCGCGTGGCGCCCATGGCGTTATGGCCCATGACGTCCACCACGACCAGCAGCAGCACCCCTGTGAGATAGGCAAGAGGCACCCAGCGCGCCATGAAGCGGGGTTCAAGCTGAGCGATGACGAACATCGACACCAGCCCGATACCGAATGAAGTGGCCTGCTTAAGTAGCAAATCCCAGTTCTTGCCGCTGGCAGAATAGAGCACGAACAGACTGCCGGCGGCGAGGGTCAGCAGGATGACCAGCAAGGGGCCGTCGATGTGGATGCGCTGCAGGAAGCTGGCGCGTCGACGCATCACGTCCTCGCTGGAGAGCATGCGATCGAAATTGTTCTTCACGGGGCCGTTTCCTGGGCGACAGTGGCAGGAGCGAACTCGGCTTTGAGCCGACCGTTCTCGTCGAGCAGCCAGGCGTCCATGATCTGCCGCACCACGGGTGCGGCTACACCGGAGCCGGACTCGCCGTTCTCGACCATCACCGAGACCACGATCTTCGGATCGTCGGCCGGGGCGAAGGCGACGAACAACGCATGGTCGCGGTGGCGCTCCTGAATTTTGTTGCGGTCGTATTTCTCGCCCTGCCTGATCGCTACCACCTGCGCGGTACCGCTCTTGCCGGCAATGCGGTACTGGGCACCGGCCGCAGCCTTGCGTGCGGTACCGCGGGCGTTGTGCATCACCTGCTCCATGCCGTGGGTGACCTTGGCCCAGTCGGACTTGTCACGCAGGATGATGTTTTCCATCGGGTTCGGGTCCACGGGCGATTGACCCTCGATGGTCTTGGCCAGGTGCGGACGGTTCCATACGCCCTTGTTGGCGATCAGCGCGGTGGCCTGGGCCAGTTGCAGCGGTGTTGCCTGCATGTAGCCCTGACCGATGCCCAGAATCAGGGTTTCACCGGGGAACCAGGCTTGGCGGCGGGTGGCGCGCTTCCATTCACGCGACGGCATCAGCCCCGCCGACTCCTCGAACATGTCCAGGGCAACCTTCTGGCCGATGCCGAACTTGTTCATGTAGGTGGAAAGCCGATCGATACCCATCTTGTGGGCAAGATCGTAGAAATAGGTGTCATTGGAACGCATGATTGCGGTATCCAGGTCGACCCAGCCATCTCCGCTGCGGTTCCAGTTACGGTATTTGTGATCGTAGTTGGGCAGTTGGTAATACCCCGGGTCGAACACACGGCTGCCGGCATTGACTACACCGCTGTCGAGGCCGGCGATGGCAACCGCCGGCTTGATGGTCGACCCCGGCGGGTACAAGCCGCGCAGCACGCGGTTGAACAGCGGCCGGTCGATCGAGTCGCGCAACTCGGCGTAGGCCTTGAAACTGATGCCGGTGACGAACAGGTTGGGGTCGAAGCTCGGCTGGCTGACCATCGCCAGCACTTCGCCGTTGCGCGGGTCGAGCGCTACCACCGCACCGCGGCGCCCACCCAGGGCCGCTTCGGCAGCTTCCTGTAACTTGATGTCCAGGCTCAGCACGATGTCCTTGCCAGGTTTCGGGTCGGTACGCTTGAGGACCCGCAGCACGCGCCCGCGAGCGTTGGTCTCGACTTCCTCGTAACCGACCTGGCCGTGCAGGTCGGCTTCGTAGAAGCGCTCGATGCCGGTCTTGCCGATATGGTGGGTGCCGCTGTAGTTCACAGGATCAAGGCTTTTGAGCTCTTTCTCGTTGATCCGCCCGACATACCCTACCGAATGGGCGAAATGCGCCCCTTGCGGGTAATGCCGCACCAACTGGGCGACCACTTCGACGCCAGGCAAACGGAACTGGTTGACCGCCACGCGGGCAATCTGCTCTTCGTTCAGCTCAAACAGGATCGGTACTGGCTCGAAGGGGCGCCTGCCCTGCCTCATGCGCTTTTCGAACAGCGCACGGTCGTCCGCTGTCAACTCCAGCACTTCGACGATGGTATCCAGTACTTGCTGCCAGTTGCCAGCACGCTCGCGGGTCATCGACAGGCTGAAACTGGGCCTGTTGTCAGCGATGATCACCCCGTTGCGATCGAAAATCAGCCCGCGGGTCGGCGGAATCGGTTGCACGTGCACACGATTGTTTTCCGACAACGTCGAGTGGTAGTCGTACTGGATGATCTGCAGGTAGTACAGGCGTGCGATCAACACGCAGACAAGCAGCATGATCGCCACGGCGCCGACCACGACGCGGTTACGCACCAGGCGGGCGTCTTTCTCGTGGTCCTTGAGGCGGATCGGCTGCGACATCGGACTGCTTACAGGCTCATTTGTGGTAAGGGTGCCCGGACAACACTGTCCAGGCGCGGTAGATCTGCTCGCCGATGAGTATCCTTACCAACGGGTGCGGCAAGGTCAGCGGCGACAGCGACCAGCGTTGCTCGGCGCGCGCACAAACCTCAGGCGCCAGCCCTTCCGGGCCGCCCACCATCAAATTCACCGTGCGCGAGTCCAGCCGCCAGCGGTCCAGCTCGGTCGCCAATTGCTCGGTGCTCCAGGGCTTGCCATGGACCTCGAGGGTGACGATGCGTTCCCCAGGCTGAACCTTGCTCAGCATGGCCTCACCCTCCTGACGAATCAGGCGGGCGACGTCGGCATTCTTGCCACGGGTGTTCAGCGGAATTTCCACCAGCTCCAGCGACAGCTCTTGTGGCAGGCGCTTGGCATATTCATGCCAGCCTTCCTCGACCCACTTGGGCATGCGCGAGCCGACCGCGATCAGGCGCAGACGCACGACGCTTCCTTATTCCCGGTCTTTGAGCTTGTCGGTGAAGTAGTCGCTGGCGTTTTCCGGGCTGTGGTGCTTGGCATCGGCGGCGCGGCTCTGTTCGGCACCCAGCCACAGGCGCTCCAGGTCGTAGAACTGGCGGGCAGCGGCGGTCATCATGTGCACGATGACGTCGTTCAGGTCCAGCAGTACCCAGTCGCTGTCGCCCTTGCCTTCTTCGCCCAGAGGCTGCGCACCTTCTTTCTTGACCGCTTCACGGACCTTTTCCAGCATCGCGTTGATCTGGCGATTGGAGGTACCGGTGGCAATGATCATGTAGTCGGTCAGGCTGTGCTTCTCGCGAACGTCGATGACCTGGATATCCTGGGCCTTGACGTCTTCCAGCGCGCTGATGGTCAGCTTGACCAGTTCTTCGCCATTGATTTTCTGCTTGCTCATATAAAACTCGTTCAACTCGTTGGATGAGGCGCCCACAGGGCACCGTCAGTTAGGCGCACGATACAGTTCATGCGCCTCGATGTAGGCCAGTACGGCGTCCGGCACCAGGAACCTCACCGACCTGCCGCTGGCCAGCAGCTGTCGGATCTGTGTAGCCGACACCGCAAGCGGTGTCTGCCAGACGAACGAAATACTACCCGCCGGGCCGGACATGGCGGTGGGATCGCTCTCGGAGCGCGCGGCCAACAGGTTGCGCAGCTCGTCAGGGGGTTCAACGTCGGCATCCGGGCGTTGCAACACCAGGATGTGACAGTGTTGCAGTAATTCTTCCCAGCGGTGCCAGCCAGGCAAGCCACAGAAGGCATCCCAGCCCAGCACCAGAAACAGCTGGTCATCAGCGCCCAGTTCGGCGCGGACCGACTCCAGCGTATCGATGGTGTAGGACGGTTTGTCGCGCTCAAGCTCTCGGGCATCCACGCTCAGGCGTTCGACGCCTTGCACGGCCTCACGCACCATCGCCAGGCGATCTTCGGCCGCCACCTGCGGGGTGTCGCGGTGCGGTGGCCGGGCATTGGGCAACAGGCGCAGTTCTTCCAGCCCCATGAACTCAGTGACCTCAAGCGCGCTGCGCAGGTGGCCGATGTGCACGGGGTCGAAAGTACCGCCAAGAATGCCGATGCGCCGGACTGCCTGGGCCTTGCTCAACTCAGCAGGACTCCTGGCCGCGCAGCTGGCCATCGCCGATCACCACGTACTTCTCGCAAGTCAGGCCTTCCAGGCCGACCGGGCCGCGGGCGTGCAGTTTGTCGGTGGAAATACCGATTTCCGCGCCCAGGCCATACTCGAAGCCGTCGGCGAAACAGGTCGGAGTGTTGAGCATCACCGACGCCGAGTCCACCTCGGCCATGAACTGACGAGCCTGGCCCTGGTGTTCGGTAATGATCGAATCGGTGTGATGCGAGCCGTAGTGGTTGATGTGCTCGATGGCCTGGTCCAGGCCATCGACCACACGAATCGACAGGATGGCGTCGAGGTACTCGGTGTGCCAATCGTCTTCGCTGGCCGGCTTGGCCTCGATCAGCGCGCATGTACGCTCGCACCCGCGCAGTTCGACGCCCTTTTCCTGGAAACGGCGGGCCATTTCCGGCAGGAAGCCTTCAGCCACACGTTGGTCGACCAGCAGGGTTTCCATCGCACCGCAAATACCGTAACGGTAAGTCTTGGCGTTGAAAGCAACACGCCAGCCCTTGTCCAGGTCGGCGTGCTCAGCGACGTACACGTGGCAGATACCGTCCAGGTGTTTGATGACCGGCACGCGGGCATCGCGGCTGATGCGTTCAATCAGGCCGCGGCCACCCCGAGGGACGATGACATCGACGAACTCAGGCATGCTGATCAGCGCGCCAACCGCCTCACGGTCGGTGGTCTCGACCACCTGAACCACGGCGGCCGGCAGGCCGGCCTCGGCAAGGCCACGCTGAATGCAGGTAGCGATGGCGCGGTTGGAGTGAATGGCCTCGGAGCCGCCGCGCAGGATGGTGGCGTTGCCTGACTTCAGGCACAGGCTGGCGGCATCGATTGTCACGTTCGGGCGCGATTCGTAGATGATCCCGATCACCCCCAGCGGCACGCGCATCTTGCCGACCTGAATACCCGACGGACGATAGCTCATGTCGCGGATGGCGCCGACCGGGTCCGGCAGGCTGGCCACCTGGCGCAGGCCGGTGATCATGCCGTCGATACGCGCAGGGGTCAGGGCCAGGCGGTCGAGCAGGGCAGGCTCCAGACCATTGGCACGGCCGGCGGCCAGGTCCTGTTCGTTGGCTGCGGCAAGCTCGGCACGCGCGGCGTCCAGTGCATCGGCAGCAGCCTGCAGGGCGCGGTTTTTCTGCGCAGTGCTGGCGCGGGCGATCACCCGGGAGGCCTGGCGAGCGGCGCGACCCAAACGGGTCATGTAGTCAAGAACGGACTCAGTCATGGGTTCGGTGTCTTGGCGAAGGGGAAATCGGCTGATTATAACTGCCGCGCAGGTATACGCCCAGCGGCGGGTGGCGGATGGTAGAAAATGGCAGACAAGAATCTGTAGGAAAGATGTAACCGCTCTTATCGAACTGCCTTGCTTCAGCCTCGATTAAGGCAATCATTGCTATCATCCGCGCCTACACCACCACGAATCGCCAGCATGCTAGACACTCCCCCCTGCCCTGCCCGCGTCTTGCCCGACAGCTTCTTCGACCGGGACGCCCAGATCTTGGCCAAGGCCCTGCTCGGCAAGGTCATCAGGCATCGGTATGGCGACCTGTGGCTGGCCGCACGGATCATCGAAACCGAGGCTTATTACCTGACGGACAGGGGCAGCCATGCCTCGCTTGGCTACACAGAGAAACGCAAGGCGCTGTTTCTCGATGGCGGGCATATCTACATGTATTACGCCCGCGGAGGTGACTCGCTCAATTTCAGCGCACACGGCCCAGGCAATGCAGTGCTCATAAAGTCGGCCTACCCCTGGGTGGACGCCCTTTCCGGTGCCAACAGCCTGGCGCAAATGCAGTTGAACAACCCCGACGCCAGCGGCAAGCTGCGCCCAGCCGAACGCCTGTGCGCCGGCCAGACCCTGCTCTGCCGGGCCCTGGGCTTGAAGGTACCGCAATGGGATGCCCAGCGCTTCGACCCTGAACGCCTGTACGTCGAGGATTGTGCGATCGCCGTGCCCAAAGTGGTCCAGGCCGCGCGCCTGGGTATCCCCCATGGTCGCGATGAGCACCTGCCGTACCGTTTCATCGATGCCGAATACGCCCGCTTCTGCACCCGGAACCCGCTGCGCCGGGGGCAAGTCGAAGGGCAAGACTTTTTCATTCTCAAACAAGGAAGCTGAAACATGGGCCAATGGCTCGACAGCCTGACCGGCTGGCTCAGCGCCAACCCGCAGTGGCTTGGCGTGGCAATTTTCCTGGTGGCCTGCATCGAATGCCTCGCCATCGCCGGCATCATCGTACCTGGTACGGTACTGCTGTTTGCGGTCGCGGTATTGGCCGGCAGCGGTACCTTCAGCCTGGGCGAAACACTGCTGCTGGGGTTCCTCGGCGGCCTGCTCGGTGACGCCCTGTCTTACACGATAGGCAAGTACTTTCACCAGAACATCCGCCGCCTACCCCTATTGCGCCACCATCCGGAATGGATCGGCAGCGCTGAAACCTACTTTCAGCGCTACGGCATAGCCAGCTTGCTGGTTGGCCGTTTCATAGGCCCGTTGCGGCCGATGCTGCCGATGGTCGCGGGCATGTTCGACATGCCGTTGCCGCGTTTCATTGCGGTCAGCGTGCTGGCCGGTGCCGGCTGGTCGGTCGCCTACCTGTTGCCGGGCTGGGCTACAGGGGCGGCCATGCGCCTGCCATTGCCGGAAGGATTCTGGCTGGATGCAGGCATCATCGCCGGCTCCTTGGCAGTGCTGATCGGGCTGAGCCTGAACAGCAGCGTACGCGACCAGCGCCACGGGACGCGACTGATCGCCGGCTTGAGCTTTTTTGCATTGGCCGGCGTGTTTCTGGGGTGGCCGTACTTTCACGAGTTCGACCAAGGCGTGATGACCCTGGTGCAGGAGCATCGCAGCCAAGCCGTGGACGGCACCATGGTGCTGGTAACCCGCCTGGGCGATTTCCGCACCCAACTGTTCCTGGGGGGGCTGCTCACCGGCCTGCTGCTGCTCGCCCGACAATGGCGGCACGCACTGTTCGCCGGTGGCGCATTGATGGGTACGGCAATTGCCAATGGCTCACTTAAATGGCTGTTTGCCCGGGCGCGTCCGGAGGTGTTGACCGACCCCCTGACCAGTTACAGCATGCCCAGCGGGCATAGCTCGGCCTCGTTTGCGTTCTTTCTGGTTATGGCGGTGCTGGCCGGGCGTGGCCAGCCGCCACGCATGCGCCTGACCTGGGTGATGCTGGGGTGCATTCCGGCGCTGGCGATCGCCCTGTCGCGCGTATACCTGGGGGCGCATTGGCCAACCGACATCCTGGCCGGGGCCTTGCTGGCCTGCTGCGTCTGCGCGCTCAGCCTGACGCTAGTGCAATATCGCCAGCCGCTCAATGCACTGCCACAACGGGTATGGTGGCTGGTACTACCGGCGTGTATCGCATTACTGGCTTTCTTTGCCCTGTATGCCTTGCCGCTGGCCCTGGAGCGTTACCAATATTGACGTGGGCTGTACAGCCCTGTCGCCGACAAGCAGGCTTGCCGGCGATAGGGCCGTAAAGGCAACCAGCCTCTATCAGGCAAACAGCTCACCCTGAATCCGCTCCAGCAGCCTCTGGATTTCCGCCAGCCGCTCCGACGGCGAGTCGATCGCCAGCAAGTCCAGCTTGTCCTCTTCCATGAACGGCAGCAGATAAGCCAGCTGGTTGGCCAGTGCCTGGCGCCCCGTGACGTCACGAGGCATGTCCAGTGCCTCGACCATCGGGTGCTCACCCAACGCCACCAGCAAGGCCAGCAGGTCATCGTCCTGGTCGGTCAGCGGGCTGTCCGCCTGCTCCGCCAGCCAATGCACCTCGCCCAGCAGCAACTGGTCTTTCTGCACTTCGGTCTGGCTAAGCTCGAAGCGCCGCACACCTTCCACACGGATACCCAGCAAACCATTGTCCTGCTGGACAAAATCACGGATCAGCGCCTCGCACCCGATCGATGCAACCACAGGTGGCGCCTTGCCGACCTGCTCGCCTTCGACGATGCACACCACACCAAAACCTGTGCCCTGCTTCATGCAGCGGCCAATCATGTCCAGGTAGCGGGCTTCGAATATCTGCAAATCCAGCAGGCAACCGGGAAACAACACAGTATTGAGGGGAAACAGCGGTAGCGTCATCACAACTCCTCAAGCCACCAGGCTGACCGCCAACGGCAGGAACACTGCCGTGGCCACCCCCATCAGGCTCATCGCCAGTGCGGCAAACGCGCCGCACTCGTCACTTTCCTGCAAGGCCACCGAGGTACCCACGGCATGCGCGGTCACGCCCAATGACATGCCGCGCGCCTCGGGACTATGCACACCAAAACGGCTCAACAATGCTGGGCCGAAAATGGCCCCGATCACCCCGGTGATCAACACGAAGACCGCCGCCAGCGCCGCCACACCACCAATTTGCTCGGCCACAAGCATGGCGATCGGTGAGGTCACCGACTTCGGCGCCATGGTCATCAGGATCATGTGTTCGGCACCGAACCACCAACCCAGCAACAGGCAGCTGAGCGTGGCGAACAAGCCTCCGATTACCAGCGTAGTAAATGTCGGCCAGAACAGCTGACGGATACGCCGCAGGTTGAGGTAGAGCGGCACGGCCAAGGCCACCGTGGCCGGCCCCAGAAGAATGTTCATGATCTCGGTGCTCTTGCGGTACTCACGGTAGTCGATACCACAGACAAGCAACACACCGATCACCATGACCATCGACACCAGTACCGGCTGCAGGAAGATCCAGCGTGTTTTCTCGTAAGCTGCCAGCACCACCTGATAGGCACCCAGCGTAATACCAATGCCAAACAGCGGATGGTGGACAACCGCATCGAGTGCACCTTGCGAATCGAGCATCATGGCTGCTCCCCGCGCTTGCCCTGGCGATGCATGAGTTTCTGCATCAATACCCCGACAAAGACCAAGGTGGCCAGGCAGGAGATCAAAAGCGCGCCGGCGATGGCCCAGAAGTCTGCAGCGATATCCTTGGCATACACCATCACACCTACTGCTGGCGGCACCAACAGTAGCGGCAGATAGCGCAACAGGCTGCTCGCCGCCTCGTTCAACGGCTTGCCGACCTCACCGCGGGCCATGAGGAACAACAACAAGAGCAAAAGGCCGATGATCGGCCCGGGCAGTATCGGCACCAACAGATGATTGAACGCCGTACCCAGCAGCTGGAACAGCACCAGCCAGGTCAAACCACGCAGCAGCATAAGGATCTCCTTTCGGCATGCCGGCCATTATAAGCACGCGCAAGGCTATGGGCAGGCATTCGTCCTGGCACTGGCAACTTGACTGTAATTGTCCGCCGTGCTGATCTTGCACACTCGTACCAAATGACAACCTGGAGAGTCGTGATGCCCTATGTACCGGTTACCGAGCTTTCGCAGTACGTTGGAAAGGAACTGGGACGTTCCGACTGGCTGAAGATCGACCAGCAACGCATCAACCTGTTCGCTGAGGCCACGGGCGATTTTCAATTCATCCATGTCGACCCTGACAAAGCGGCCAAGACACCATTCGGCTGCACCATTGCCCATGGCTTCCTGACCTTGTCGCTGATTCCGAAGCTGATGGAAGACATTCTGGTGCTGCCTGAAGGCCTGAAGATGGTGGTCAATTACGGGCTCGACAGTGTGCGTTTCATTCAGCCGGTGAAAGTCGACAGCAAGGTGCGCCTGAAGGTGGATCTGGGTGAGGTGACCGAGAAGAAACCTGGGCAGTGGTTGCTCAAGGCTACCGCGACACTGGAGATCGAAGGCGAGGAGAAGCCTGCCTATATCGCCGAGCCGCTTTCGCTCTGCTTCGTCTGACCGTTTTTTGGGGTCGCCACGCGGCCCCTGCCATGGCTGTCTCATCCGCCCCATTGTGCGGCATACTCGGCATAACTTTTGCCCGGATTCGGCCATGCGTGCTCTGTTGCCTATCACCCTGACCCTGATGCTCGCTGCCTGTGGCGATGGCGAATCGCTGCTGCCACCGGATGCACGCCTGCCCGACGGCGGTCGCTACAGGGGCCAGGTGGTTGACGGCCTTCTGCAAGGCGAAGGGCGCATCGACTACCCCAACGGCAGCTGGTATGCCGGCGGCTTCAAGGATGGCCAATGGCATGGTCAGGGCGAGTGGCATGGCAGTAATGGCGAGGTCTATCGCGGGCAGTTCGCCGCCGGCCTGTTCCAGGGCGTGGGCGACCTGACCACCCCAGGGAGCCACTATGCAGGGACATTCAGCCACGGCCGACGCGACGGCGAAGGTACGCTCAAGCAGGCCGATCAGACCTACCGCGGCCAGTTCAAGGACGATCAGTACCATGGCGCGGGCGAGCTCGAACTGGCGGACGGCAGCCGTTACCAGGGCTTGTTTGCCAGAGGCAAGCCCAATGGTGCCGGCGTACGCAGCGATGCCAGCGGCAATCAGTTCAGCGGCCGCTTCGTCGACGGTCTGTTGCAGGGCAGCGGCACCTACGACAGTGTCGATGGCGAGCAATATATCGGCGAGTTCAAGGACAATCGCCTGGAAGGTCGTGGCCGCTATGAAAACGCCGAAGGCGATGTCTGGATCGGCGAGTTCAAGGACGGCTCGCTGCTTGGCGAGGGGGAAATGCTGGGCAGCGATGGCAGCCACTACAAGGGCAGCTTCGTCGATTGGCGCCTGGCCGGCCAGGGCAGCCTGCAACTGCCAGATGGCAGCCACTATGTCGGCGGCTTCGAAAACGATGCCTACCAGGGTCAGGGTAAACTGACCCTGGCCAGTGGCAAGGTCCAAAGCGGTTACTGGGTCAATGGTGTGCGCGTTCGCGACCACAACGGCAAACTGCTCCCCGACCCGCTGGAACTGGCCCTGCTCAATCAAGGCAAGCTGCTGGAGGAGGCGCTGGCGCGCGTACCGCGCTCCACGCCGCCCATTGAGCTGTATAGCCTGGTGGTCGCTGGTGACGGCCAGCAGAGTGTATTTCTGCGCGAGGCCGACTACGTCAGCAATCTTTTGAAGGTGCGCTTCGGTGCCCACGGCCAGATCACGCTGGTCAATCACCGCGACCAGATGTCCACACGGCCCATGGCAACCCGCGAAAACCTTACCCGCGCCGCCCGCACACTGGCCGAGCGCACTGGCCCGCAGGACCTGGTGTTCATCTACCTGACCAGCCATGGCAGCCAGGACCACCAGTTGGTATTCGACCAACCACGCCTGCAGCTTGCCGACCTGTCCGCCGACGAACTGGCCAGTGCCTTGGCGCCGCTCAAGGAGCGCGACAAGGTAATCGTCATCTCCGCCTGCTATTCAGGGGGTTACATCACCCCGCTCAAAGATGAGCGAACAATCATCATGACTGCCGCACGGGCGGACAGGGTGTCATTCGGCTGCTCGGAAGAAGCCGATTTCACCTATTTCGGCGAGGCTCTGTTTGCCCAGGCGCTGAACCAGACCGACGACCTCGAACACGCATTCGAACTGGCGCGCAGCAGTGTTGCCGAACGGGAGAAGAGGGAAGGTTTCGAAGCCTCCGAGCCACAGATCTGGGCACCACCAGCCGTACTGGCACATTGGCAACGCTTGCGCCAGCAGCAAGCTGAAAAAGCCTTACGCAATGCCGCACAAGCGACTTCGCAAGGGCAGGAAAAAAGGCCAGCCCCACACTAGACTTGTGTGTAACACAGGAGAGACATCATGTACTTGACGCCTCAGCATGTCCTGCTTGCCGGAGCCACGGGCCTGACGGGTGAACACCTGCTTGACCGCCTGCTCAACGAGCCCACCATCAGCCGCGTTCTGGCACCCACCCGTCGACCACTGGCCGAACACCCACACCTGGAAAACCCGGTCGGCGACCCTGCGGTGTTTCTACCGCAACTGGCCGGGCGCGTGGACATCGCTTATTGCTGCCTGGGCACTACCTTGAAGCAGGCCGGCTCCGAGCAGGCGTTCCGCGCCGTCGACCTGGACATGGTGGTGGCCTTCAGCAAGCGTGCACGGGAGATGGGTGCGCGCCACCTGCTGGTGGTCAGCGCCATCGGCGCCGATCCCAAGTCGTCGATCTTCTACAACCGGGTCAAAGGCGAGATGGAAGAGGCGCTCAAAGCGCAGGATTGGCCGCAACTGACGATTGTCAGGCCTTCGCTGCTGCTGGGCGAACGTATCGCGCCGCGCCTGGGCGAACGGCTGGCTTCCCCGTTTGCGCGGTTGATGCCGGGCAAGTATCGGGGGATCGAAGCCTGCACATTGGCGCGGGCGCTGTGGCGCCTGGCGCTGGAGGAAGAGGACGGGATTCGGGTTGTCGAGTCGGATGAGCTGCGTAGATTAGGCAAGAAATAGCGCCCACCTGTAAGGCCCTGTCGCCGGCGAACCGGCGGTGAGGCCGTTACAGACCGCCAGTGGCCTGGAAGCCGATCCCGGCAGCCGTCAGCAACGATAATGGCAACAGCAGGGTATCGAGCAGCATGCTCCCAGGCAGGTCCAGCCGTGGATATGTCGGCGCCTGAGCCCCGAAATGGTCCTTGGGGCAGCACCCGCCATTGATCACGTACAAGTCCAACCGGGTGCCGGCATACACCACCGGCGCGCCCGGCTTGTTGGCATCAAGCGTGCGCACCGTGGCACAGCCGTCAAGCAGCAGGACGGCCAGCATTGCAGGTAAAGTGCGCTTCAATCATCCGCCCCAAGATGATGCTCCCCCCAACGCGGCAACATGTCCTGCGGGATGTTCAGCAGGTTGAGAACGCGCGCCACGACGAAGTCGACCAGGTCATCGATTGTCTGCGGCTGGTGATAGAAGCCGGGGGCCGCCGGCAAGATAACCGCCCCCATCTGCGAGAGCTTGAGCATGTTCTCCAGATGGATGGTCGAAAACGGCGCCTCCCGCGGCACCAGGATCAGCTGGCGACGCTCCTTGAGGGTCACGTCGGCGGCACGCTCGATCAGGTTGTTGCAGGCCCCGGTGGCGATGGCCGACAAGGTGCCGGTGGAGCACGGCACCACCACCATGGCAGCCGGTGCGCCGGAGCCCGAGGCCACCGGCGACATCCAGTCCTCCTTGCCGTACACGCGGATCTGCCCATCGGCAGCACCGGTGTACTCGGTGAGAAAGGCCTGCATGGCCTGAGGCTTGGGCGGCAGCAGCACGTCGGTCTCGGTGGACATCACCAATTGCGCGGCCTTGGAGATGAGAAAATGCACCTCACGGTCTTCGCGCACCAGGCAATCGAGCAGACGCAAGCCATACTGCGCGCCGGAGGCGCCGGTCATGGCCAGCGTGATACGTTCCGGCCCGCTCACTTCAGGGCCTCGGCCAGCTTGCCATGCAGGCCGCCAAAGCCGCCGTTGCTCATGATCACCACGTGTGTGCCCGGCCGCGCCTGGCCCTTGACCCGCTCGATGATCGCTTCGAGGCTGTCGGCGACCACGCTCGGCACCTTGCACTGCGCCGCAGTCGCCGCCAGGTCCCAGCCCAGGTTGGCTGGCGCATACCAGACTACCTGGTCTGCATCGTTGACGCTTTCCGGCAGGCCGTCACGGTGCGCGCCCAGCTTCATGGAGTTGGAGCGGGGCTCGATGATGGCGATCACCGGTGCTTCGCCCACCCGCTTGCGCAGGCCGTCGAGAGTGGTGGCGATAGCCGTCGGATGATGAGCGAAATCGTCATAGATGGTTACGCCCTGCACTTCTGCGACCGTCTCCATGCGCCGCTTGACGCTCTTGAACGCGCTCAGGCCATCGATGCCCATGGCAGGCACTACCCCCACGTGTCGGGCGGCGGCCAACGTTGCCAACGCGTTGGCAACGTTATGCTGGCCAGTCAGGGGCCAGTCCACAATGCCTTGCGCTTGCCCCTCGAACAGCACTTCGAAGCGCGAGCCGTCGGCACTGAGCAGACGCGCCTGCCATTGGCCACCCTCCCCGGTGGTCTGCACTGGCGTCCAGCAGCCCATGCCGATTACCCGCTCCAGCGCCTGCTCGGTGGTCGGGTGGATGACCAGGCCTTCGCTCGGAATGGTGCGTACCAGGTGATGGAACTGCCGCTCGATGGAGGCGAGGTCCGGGAAAATGTCCGCGTGGTCGAACTCAAGGTTGTTGAGAATGGCTGTGCGCGGATGGTAGTGCACGAATTTTGAACGTTTGTCGAAGAAGGCGCTGTCGTATTCGTCGGCTTCCACCACGAAGAACGGCGTATCACCCAAGCGTGCCGAGACCGAGAAATTCTGCGGCACACCGCCGATCAGGAAACCAGGGCTCATGCCGGCATGCTCCAGAACCCAGGCCAGCATGCTGCTGGTGGTGGTCTTGCCGTGGGTACCGGCCACAGCCAGCACCCAACGCCCCTGCAGTACATGGTCGGCCAGCCACTGAGGGCCCGACACATAAGGCAGGCCTTTGTTGAGTACATACTCCACCGCAGGGTTGCCCCGCGACATGGCGTTGCCGATCACCACCAGGTCAGGTGCCGGGTCCAGTTGGGCCGGGTCGTAGCCCTGGGTCAGCTCGATGCCCTGGGCCTGGAGCTGGGTGCTCATCGGTGGGTAGACGTTGGCGTCCGAACCGGTCACACGGTGGCCGAGTTCTTTGGCCAGCACCGCCAGCGAACCCATGAAAGTGCCGCAAATACCGAGAATATGAATATGCATGGTCGACCTCGCAAAACTTCGAGGCAGGGTAGCCCAGGGCGCGGGAAATCGCACCCGCTGTTTCGCTCAAACGCCCCTGGCGATGCCGTGTTTGCGCAGTTTTCGATACAAGGTATTGCGGCTGATACCCAAATGCTCGGCGACACGGGTCAGGTGCCAGCGGTTTGCCTCCAATACGGACAACAGGGCCTGGCCCTCCGCCTGTAGGAGCGGCCTTGTGTCGCGAAAGGGCTGCGAAGCGGCCCCCGCAAACTGGGCAGCGTTATCGAAATCCTGGGGCCGCTCACCGGTCCTTTCGCGACACAAGGCCGCCCCTACAGGGCTGGAGGTGTTGCGCACGATTGCGGGCAGATCCGCAAACGCGACATGACAATCCTCACACAATGCCACCAGCGTACGCAGCACGTTGCGCATCTGGCGCACATTGCCCGGCCAGGCAAAATCCAGCAGCGCCTGGCGGGCGCTTGGCTCGATTTCGATGGCCTGGCCTTGCGCTTCCTGCCGCAACAGGAAATCCAGCAACTGAGCCTTGTCACTACGCTCGCGCACCGCCGGCATTGCCACTTCCAAGCCATTGAGCCGGTAATAGAGGTCCTCGCGGAATGTGCCCTGCTCCACTCGCTCAAGCAGGTCGCGGTGGGTAGCACTGACGATCCGCACATCGACCGCTTGCGGCTCACCGCCGATCGGCACCACCTGGCGTTCTTCCAGCACGCGTAGCAGGCGGGTCTGCAGCGCCAGCGGCATGTCACCGATCTCGTCGAGCAACAATGTGCCGCCATCGGCCTGCAGCAGCTTGCCGCGCATGCCCTCCTTGCGCGCCCCGGTAAAACTGCCGCCGCGGTAACCGAACAACTCGCTCTCTATCAGGCTTTCAGGAATCGAGGCGCAGTTGACTGCCACGAACGGCTTGCCGCGCCGCTGGCTAGCCTGGTGCACTGCCTGGGCAAAGGCTTCTTTGCCACAGCCGGTCTCGCCCGACACCAGCAGTGGCACATCACGCTCGAAGACCCGCAGCGCACGCAGGAAGTCACCTTGCAGCGCCGGGTCCATCAGACAAATTCCGGGGGCAGCCTCTGGCCGGGCTTCGGGCAAACCAGCCGGCACCGCCCACACCGGTGCCTTCGCCTGACCCCGCAAGCTGGCAAATACCTGCCGACCATCACGTGTATACAGCGGCCAGGCCGGGCTGCCATTGGGCATGGCGCGGCTGAAGAGCTCATCATGGTTACAGGCAAAGAACATTTCCAGCGGCTTGCCCAGCACCCCGCCACGGATGGTGCCCAGCAGGTTGAGGGCGCTCTGGTTGGCCGCGCAGATACGGCCATCGGCATCGAAAGCCAGCAGCCCTTCGCTGAACAACCCCACCGACTCGGCCTGCAGGTGAAAGCGCAGCAACCATTGCTGTTCGAAGTGGCGCAGGAAATAACAGCTCTCGATCATCTTCGCCGAGAGGTTGACCAGCGCCATGGTATGAAACTGGCTCTGACGCGAGACATCCGGCCTCGCCGATGACACATCGAGCACTGCCAGCAGCTCGCCATGCGGATCGAATACCGGGCTGGCCGAACAGGTCAGCCCGGTATGACGACCGCGAAAGTGTTCGTTCTGATGGATGGTCAGCGCCTGGCGCTCGACCAGACATGTGCCGATGCCATTGGTGCCTTCGCGCGCCTCGCTCCAGTCAGCGCCCAACCACAACCCCGCACGTTCGAAAATGCGCCGTTCGCTGGGTGCGGTGACACAGTTGAGGATGACACCGCGCGCATCGGTAAGCAGGACCGCGTGCCCGGCACCTGATAGCTGCTGGTGCAAGCTGTTCATTTCATTATCGGCGATTTTCAGCACCTGGTTCAGGCGCTCGCGGCTTTCGAGCAGGCGGCCGTGTTCCAGCACGACCGGCGCCGCAAGCACCTCGGGATCAAGATGGTAGTCCTCCAGGCATCGCAGCCAGGATCGGGCAATGGACGGGTCGCTGCCGGCACCGCCGGCTTCGCCGTGGGCAACGGTATGCACTTGCTGGGCATGACGACTGAGGTGGTGGCTCTGCATTGGTTTTTGTTCTCCGCAGATAGAGCGTCCTGCCAGCATCCTCCACCCGCCCGGGCTTTGCAATGCACCGCAATCAAGCGTGCCGCAAACGGTACAAAGTGTCACACAGACCGTGCCATCCCTGGCACAGCAACCCCTGCAGACTCACCCAGAAACCACGCAATCTATTGATTCCAAAGGCCCTCACCACGCTGGCCCAACCTTTGCTCTACGCTTTCCAACTCCTCAACAAACACAATTAACCAGGAGACACACCATGCGTTATGCACATCCCGGTACCGAGGGCGCGAAGGTTTCCTTCAAGAGCCGCTACGGCAACTACATCGGTGGTGAATTCGTAGCTCCGGTCAAGGGGCAGTATTTCGACAACACCTCCCCGGTGAATGGCAAGCTGATCGCTGAATTTCCCCGCTCCACTGCCGAAGACATCGACAAGGCGCTCGACGCCGCCCACGCTGCCGCCGATGCCTGGGGCCGCACCTCGGTGCAGGACCGCTCCAACGTGCTGCTGAAGATCGCCGACCGCATCGAGCAGAACCTGGAAGTGCTGGCCATCACCGAAACCTGGGACAACGGCAAGCCGGTCCGCGAAACCCTCAACGCCGACATTCCGCTGGCGGTCGATCACTTCCGCTACTTCGCCGGCTGCATACGCGCCCAAGAGGGCGGTGCCGCCGAGATCAACGAAAATACCGTGGCCTATCACATCCATGAGCCACTGGGCGTCGTCGGGCAGATCATCCCGTGGAACTTCCCGATCCTGATGGCCGCCTGGAAACTGGCCCCGGCCCTGGCCGCTGGCAACTGCGTGGTGCTCAAACCGGCCGAGCAGACCCCGCTGGGCATCACCGTGCTGGTAGAGCTGATTGGCGACCTGCTGCCGCCCGGCGTGCTCAACGTAGTCCAGGGCTATGGCCGCGAGGCCGGCGAAGCACTGGCCACCAGCAAGCGCATCGCCAAGATCGCCTTCACCGGTTCTACCCCGGTCGGCTCGCACATCATGAAATGCGCCGCCGAGAACATCATCCCGTCTACCGTCGAACTGGGCGGCAAATCACCCAACGTCTACTTCGAAGACATCATGCAGGCCGAGCCGAGCTTCATCGACAAGGCTGCCGAAGGCATGGTGCTGGCGTTCTTCAACCAAGGCGAGGTATGCACCTGCCCGTCGCGGGCGTTGGTGCAAGAGTCGATCTACCCGCAGTTCATGGAAGTGGTGATGAAGAAGGTGCTGCAGATCAAGCGCGGCGACCCGCTCGACACCGACACCATGGTCGGCGCCCAGGCTTCGCAACAACAGTTCGAAAAAATCCTGTCGTATTTGCAGATCGCCCAGGACGAAGGCGCCGAACTGCTGACCGGCGGCAAGGTGGAGAAGCTGGAAGGCGCGTTGGCGACCGGTTACTACATCCAGCCGACGCTGCTCAAAGGCAACAACAAGATGCGCGTGTTCCAGGAAGAAATCTTCGGCCCGGTAGTCAGCGTCACCACCTTCAAGGACGAGGCCGAGGCACTGGCCATCGCCAACGACACCGAGTTCGGCCTTGGCGCCGGTGTATGGACCCGCGACATCAACCGCGCCTACCGCATGGGCCGCGGCATCAAGGCTGGCCGCGTATGGACCAACTGCTACCACCTGTACCCGGCGCACGCCGCGTTCGGCGGGTACAAGAAGTCCGGCGTGGGCCGTGAAACCCACAAGATGATGCTCGACCACTATCAGCAGACCAAGAACCTGCTGGTGAGCTACGACATCAACCCGCTGGGCTTCTTCTAAGCGGCAAGCTGCAAGCTGCAAGCAGCAAGAAAAAACGGATAGAACGCCGACCCGCTTTTTCTTGAGGCTTGTAGCTTGCGACTTGTAGCTTCCATGGCTCGCTTCCTGCAGTACCCATCACCATCGGCCGGCACCCGTCCGGCCACCAAGAAAAAGAACAGGTGAAACTATGCCAAGCGATCAATCCTCCGGCGCACCGGCAGGCGCTTCCGTCGATTTTGAAAAGGTCGGGTCGGACTACTTCCAGCAACGAGAACTGAAAAAAGGCGCCGCCGGCTGGGTCCTGCTGGTGGGCCTGGGCGTTGCCTACGTGATCTCCGGCGACTATGCCGGCTGGAACTTCGGCCTTGCCCAAGGCGGCTGGGGCGGCATGTTCCTCGCCACCCTGCTGATGGCCACCATGTACTTGTGCATGTGTTTTTCGCTGGCCGAACTGTCATCGATGATCCCTACCGCCGGGGGCGGCTACGGCTTTGCCCGCAGCGCCTTCGGCCCGTGGGGCGGCTTTCTGACAGGCACGGCGATCCTGATCGAATATGCCATTGCACCGGCAGCCATCGCGGTGTTCATCGGTGCCTACTGCCAGTCCCTGTTCGGCATTGGCGGCTGGATGATCTACCTGGCGTTCTACATCGTCTTTATCGGCATCCACATCTTCGGGGTCGGTGAAGCCTTGAAGCTGATGTTCATCATCACTGCCGTCGCCGCCATCGCCCTGGCTGTCTTCCTTGTGGGCATGGTGCCCCATTTTGATGCGGCGAACCTGTTCGACATCGCCCAGACCGACGCGGTCGGCGCCAGCAGTTTCCTACCGTTCGGATACGTTGGCGTGTGGGCGGCAATCCCCTACGCGATCTGGTTCTTCCTGGCGGTAGAAGGCGTACCACTGGCTGCCGAGGAAACCAAGAACCCGAAACGCGACCTGCCACGTGGCCTGATTGGCGCCATGCTGGTGTTGCTGGCTTTTGCCCTGCTGATCCTCGTGGTAGGCCCGGGGGGGGCGGGCTCCGAAGCGCTCAAAGCCTCCGGCAACCCACTGGTAGAAGCACTTTCCAAGGCGTATGGCGGCTCCACCTGGATGGGCGGCTTCGTCAACCTGGTTGGCCTGGCTGGTCTGATTGCCAGCTTTTTCTCGATCATCTATGCCTATTCGCGGCAGATCTTCGCCCTTTCACGCGCGGGCTACCTGCCGCGAAAACTGTCTGAAACCAACAAGAGCAAGGCCCCGGTACTGGCCCTGATCATCCCTGGCATCATCGGTTTCGGCTTGTCACTTACCGGCCAGGGCGACCTGCTGATCCTGGTTGCGGTGTTCGGTGCGACGTTGTCTTATGTACTGATGATGGCTGCGCACATCACCCTGCGCATCCGCCGGCCCAAGATGGAACGCCCCTATCGCACCCCTGGTGGCATCTTCACCTCGGGCGTCGCCCTGGTGCTGGCATGCATCGCCGTGGTCGCAGGCTTTTTGGTCGACCCACGGGTGGTGATTGGCGCTGCAGTGATCTATGCAGTATTGATTGCCTACTTTGCGTTCTACAGCCGCCACCACCTGGTCGCGGGCACACCGGAAGAGGAATTCGCCGCGATCCAGAAGGCCGAAGAGGCTCTGCACTGATTGCCGACACCTGCCGCGGGCACGCCCGCGGCACTCTGGAGATTCTGTATGGCAAGTTTCGTACACACGGTAGGCCACCTGGTCTACCGCTTCGACAGCCTCAAGGAAGTGATGGCCAAAGCCAGCCCCGCACGTTCCGGGGATTACCTGGCTGGCGTTGCCGCCGTCAATGATGGTGAACGGGTGGCGGCGCAGATGGCACTGGCCAATATTCCGCTCAGCCACTTCCTCAGCGAAGCGCTGATCCCTTACGAGCAGGACGAAGTTACCCGCCTGATCATCGACACCCACGACGCCCAGGCCTTCGCCCCGGTCAGCCACCTCACCGTCGGCGGCCTGCGTGACTGGCTGCTCAGCGACGAAGCCAACGAGGACAGCCTGCACGCCCTTGCGCCTGGCCTGACTCCGGAAATGGCCGCTGCCGTATCGAAGATCATGCGCGTACAGGACCTGGTATTGGTGGCGCAGAAGATCCGTGTGGTCACCCGTTTTCGCGGCACCATGGGCTTGCGCGGGCGCCTTTCGACCCGCTTGCAGCCCAATCACCCGACCGACGAGCCGGCTGGGATTGCCGCCAGCATTCTCGATGGCCTGCTGTACGGCAACGGCGACGCCATGATCGGCATCAACCCTGCCACCGACAGCATCGCCTCGATCTGCGCCATGCTGGAAATGCTCGACGCCATCATCCAGCGCTATGACATTCCCACCCAGGCCTGTGTACTGACCCACGTCACCACCTCGATCGAGGCAATCAACCGCGGCGTGCCGCTGGACCTGGTGTTCCAGTCGATTGCCGGCACCGAGGCGGCCAACGCCGGCTTTGGCATCAACCTCAACGTGCTGCAGGAAGGTTACGAGGCCGGGTTGTCGCTCAAGCGCGGCACGCTGGGGCAGAACCTCATGTATTTCGAAACCGGCCAGGGCAGCGCCCTGTCGGCCAACGCTCACCACGGCGTCGACCAGCAAACCTGCGAAACCCGCGCCTATGCCGTGGCCCGCCATTTCAAGCCGTTTCTGGTCAACACCGTGGTCGGTTTCATCGGCCCGGAGTACCTGTACAACGGCAAGCAGATCATCCGTGCCGGCCTTGAGGACCACTTCTGCGGCAAGCTGCTGGGCGTGCCGATGGGGTGCGACATCTGCTACACCAACCACGCCGAGGCCGATCAGGACGACATGGACACCCTGCTGACCCTGCTGGGTGTGGCCGGGATCAACTTCATCATGGGCATCCCCGGCTCCGACGACATCATGCTCAACTACCAGACTACCTCGTTCCATGACGCGCTGTATGCGCGCCAGACCCTGGGCCTCAAACCCGGGCCTGAGTTCGAGGCTTGGTTGCAGCGCACCGGTATATTCACCCAGGCCGATGGCCGGGTACGCTTCGGCGACAACCTGCCGCCGGCGTTCCGCCAGGCCTTGGCGCAGCTGGCATAGAGGTGACCATGGACCGTCAGATACCCACCCCCGAAAACCCTTGGCTGGCCCTTCGCAGCCTGACCCCGGCACGCATCGCCCTTGGCCGCAGCGGCATCAGCCTGCCAACCGGCGCCCAGCTGGACTTCCAGTTCGCCCACGCCCAGGCCCGCGATGCCGTGCACCTGGCATTCGACCACACGGCACTGAGCGAACAATTGAAGGAACGCGGGCGTGACAGCCTGGTACTGCACAGCGCCGCCAGCGACCGCAACCAGTACCTGCAACGCCCGGACCTGGGCCGGCGCCTGAACGAGCGCTCGGTGGAACAGTTGCGCCAGCACGCCAAGACCAACCCTGGCGGCTGCGACCTTGCCATCGTGGTGGCCGACGGCCTCTCGGCCCTGGCCGTGCATCGCCATACATTGCCGTTCCTGGCACGTTTCGAGGAACAGGCCGCCGCCGATGGCTGGACCAGCGCACCGGTGGTGTTGGTGGAGCAAGGCCGGGTAGCCGTGGCCGACGAAGTGGGCCAACTGCTGGGGGCGCGCATGACCGTAATGCTGATCGGCGAGCGCCCCGGGCTCAGTTCACCCGACAGTTTGGGTTTGTATTTCACCTACGCGCCAAAGGTGGGCCTGACCGACGCTTACCGCAACTGCATCTCCAACGTGCGCCTGGAAGGCCTGAGCTACGGCATGGCCGCGCATCGCCTGCTATACCTGATGCGCGAGGCCTGTCGCCGACAGCTGTCTGGCGTGAATCTTAAGGACGAAGCGGAGGTCCATACTATCGACAGTGAAAACACCTCTAATCAAAAAGGCAATTTCCTACTCGGTGAAGGGTAAAGAACATGTCACGGACGGCGGATTGCGCTTCTGGCCGGCATTGGGCAGCATGCGATTGAAAGCTGCTGGCATTTCGCTGTTTCCCAAATGGACTCTGAGGGCCGCACATGCGCATCATCAAGGCAACCCTGGAACACCTCGACCTGCTCACCCCGCTGTTTGTCCGATACCGCGAGTTCTATGGGCAACTGCCATACCCGGACAGCTCGCGCAAATTCCTGGAAACGCGCCTCAAACGCGACGAGTCGGTCATTTACCTGGCACTGCCGGACGATGACGACGCCAAACTGCTGGGCTTCTGCCAGCTCTACCCGAGCTTCTCGTCGCTGTCGCTCAAGCGGGTGTGGATTCTCAATGACATCTATGTGGCCGAAGACTCACGGCGCATGCTTGTGGCTGACCACCTGATCCGTGAGGCAAAGAAGATGGCCAAGGACACCCAGGCCGTACGCATGCGGGTTTCGACCAGCGCCAACAACGAGGTGGCGCAGAGGACCTATGAATCCATCGGTTTTCGCAAGGATACCGAGTTCGAAAGCTACATATTGCCGATCAGCCAAGACTGATCAGTACTGGCCCGACCGCCGGCTGGCCGGCGATCGGGCCGGTACCGACACCCTCAGTAACCCCCCGCTACAAACTCTCCGGGCATACTCGCGACTTGGCCGTATAATGCCTGCTCCTGGCATGTCTGAAAATTTACCCTACCGCAAGTCCGCTCGCCCGTAGCTGCGGGTCAAGAACACAGGTGCTGTACATGGATTTCAACCCGCTGGACCTCATCCTGCATCTCGATGCCTACCTTGATCTGCTGGTCACCAATTACGGCCCCTGGATCTACGCCATCCTGTTCACCGTGATTTTCTGCGAGACCGGCCTGGTGGTAATGCCCTTCCTGCCGGGTGACTCACTGCTGTTCATCGCCGGCGCCGTGGCCGCAGGTGGCGGCATGGACCCGGTGCTGCTGGCCGGCCTGCTGATGGCTGCGGCAATCATGGGTGACAGCACCAATTACGTGATCGGGCGAACGGCAGGTGAACGGCTGTTCAACAAACCCGATTCGAAAATCTTCCGCCGCGACTACCTGCAGCGCACCCATGAATTCTATGAACGCCATGGTGGCAAAACCGTGACCCTGGCGCGCTTCCTGCCGATCCTGCGCACCTTCGCGCCGTTCGTCGCGGGCATCGCCCACATGCATTACCCGCGCTTCCTGGCCTTCAGCGTTGCAGGCTCGCTGCTGTGGGTAGGTGGCCTGGTGACCCTCGGCTACTTCTTCGGCAACGTGCCATTCATCAAGCAGCACCTTTCGCTGATGGTGGTCGGCATCATCTTCCTGTCGCTGGTACCCATGGTCCTGGGCCTGCTGCGCGGCCGCCTGGGCCGCACCGCCAAGGCACACTGACAAACGCCATGTGGTCCTTCAGCGCCTGGCGGCGCAAGCGCACGTTGGCGCGCTACCCGGTCGACCCGCAGCAATGGCAGGCGATCCGTGAACGCCTGCCAATGCTCGATGGCATCAGCGACGACGAAGACCGTCGGCTACGTGATGCCTGCATACTGTTCCTGCTCGACAAACACCTGACCACCTTGCCCGGCGTCGAGCTGGATGACCAGCAACGGCTGTTCCTCGCCGCCCAGGCCCAGCTACCGCTGTTGCACCTTGGGGACCTCAACTGGTACCAGGGCTTTCACGAGATCATCCTCTACCCGGACGACTTCAAGAGCCCCCAGCGCCATCGCGACGCCAGTGGCGTGGAGCATGTCTGGGATGGAGAACACAGCGGCGAGGCGTGGCAGCAAGGCCCGGTGATCATGGCCTGGGCCGGAGTACTGGCCAGCGGCGGCTGGGAAGCCTACAACCTGGTGATCCACGAGCTGGCACACAAGCTCGACATGCTTAATGGCGATGCCAATGGCCTGCCACCGCTGCACAGCGACATGCAGGTTGAAGACTGGGCCACAGCCATGCAGCAGGCGTATGACGACCTAAACCGCCAGCTGGACGCCGACCCTGAAACGCAAACGGCCATCGACCCTTATGCGGCCGAAAACCCGGCTGAATTCTTTGCCGTCACCAGCGAGTACTTCTTCAGCGCGCCCGACCTCTTGCAGCAGGCTTATCCACAGGTGTACCGGCAACTGTCACTGTTCTACCGCCAGGACCCTCTGGCGCGCCTGACGCGGTTGCAGGCCGAACACCCTGACTACCGCGAAAGCCACGTCTGATGCGCCCGCGCATCAGGTCGGGCGTGGCATGCCCAGGCCGAATGTGCCTATAATCGCCGCCACTTTTTTGATCAAACACGGGGGCACTGCCCAATGAGCTACAGCAAGATTCCGGCTGGCAAAGACCTGCCGAACGACATCTACGTCGCCATCGAGATCCCGGCCAACCACGCGCCGATCAAGTACGAAATCGACAAGGACAGCGATACCCTGTTCGTCGACCGCTTCATGGCTACCCCGATGTTCTACCCGGCCAACTACGGCTTCATCCCGAACACCCTGGCCGACGACGGTGATCCGCTGGACGTGCTGGTGGTTACGCCTTACCCGGTCGCCCCAGGTTCGGTCATCCGCGCTCGCCCAGTCGGCGTTCTGAACATGACCGACGACGGCGGCGGCGACGCCAAGGTCATCGCTGTTCCGCACGACAAGCTGTCGCAGCTGTACGTTGACGTGAAGGAATACACCGACCTGCCAGCACTGCTGATTCAGCAGATCGAGCACTTCTTCGCGAACTACAAAGATCTCGAGAAGGGCAAGTGGGTCAAGATCGAAGGCTGGGAAGGCGCCGACGCCGCCCGCGCCGCGATCACCAAATCGGTCGCTGCCTACAAGGGCTGATACCGGTTGCACCAAGCCCCGCTTCGGCGGGGCTTTTTTGTGTGCGCGCTGCAATGGTAAAAAATCCTACGCAGTCCTAATCCAGCGTCCTACCGTTAGGCGTTTTTCGTACACATCACGTCAACACCCGGTTCATATCCCTACTGGCACAGCGCCGCTACACTCGGCTGCATGAAAACCTCCGGTGACCGCCTCAAGGCCCTCCTCCACGAGTGTGGCCTGACCTCTTCCGACTTCGCCGCCCAGCGCGGTGTGACGCCCCAGCACATCAACAACTGGTTCAAGCGCGGCGTTCCCCTGGCTCGCCTGGACGAACTGGCCGATCTGTTCTGCGTGCACCGGCGCTGGCTACGCTGTGGCGAAGGCCCCAAACACCCCAGCTCGATCCTGCACAGCTGTGCCCTGCCGCCCGCCTCGGATAATTCGCCATCCTCGCTGTCGACACAGGCTACCCGGCTCTTGCAGGTGCCGTTTCAGCAAGTGCACGACGGCAAGCTCGTGGCTCTCGACGGCAAATACCTGCAACTCCCGATTGAAGCGCTGCAAGCCTTGGGCGTGGCAACAGAAAATGTCGTCTGCCTGGCCATGCCAAACCAAAACATGACGCCGTTGGTGCCACGCGACGCGATACTGGCCATTGACGTCAGCCAGACACAGGTCAAGGACGGTGAAACCTATGCCCTGCTGCACAATGGCACCCTCAGGGTGAACAGCCTCAGCCTCGGCCACAAGGGCACCCTGTGCCTGCACAGCCATGACAGGCGCAACTACACCGTGGAACGTTTTACCCCCGCCCAACGCCAGGCACAGCACTTGAAGATACTCGGCTGGGTATTCCACTGGTCGCATTTTTGCCAGCAACGCCCCGAATGAAACACCCTGTGCCATTTTTTGCTGGGCATCCTGAGCAGGCCCTTGTATGCTACGCGCCACATTCAGCCCCGACCGGCGCAAGCCGCAGTCCAGAGGGCTCGGCAACGTTTCACACGAACGTTCGCCATCTCTTTCAGGCCCTTGATGGCCACACAGTTAAGGCGGTTGCGGCTTACCATAAATTAGCCGGAAGCGTCCCCGAGAAGCCGGCCACAAGCCGGCTTTTTAATGCCTGCCCTTAATGCATCATGCCCAGTTCGGCATCATCCATCAGCGCCTTGGCCATGGCACTGAGGTAATGCGAAGCCCAGATCATCATGGGTTTCTCATCCATCTGGTCGTGTGAGTGGTCATTGCTCAAACTCCTTGAAATTTCCGCTGCCCGGCCTGGCCTCATCGCCGGCAAGCCGGCTCCTACAATGCCCGCAGCGCTGCTGAACCCTGTGGGCCTGCTCAGGCGGCAGATCATTTAAGGCTTAATGCAAGGTCCGAGGGCCTGTGGGCATCTGCACCTGGATCAGCGCCGATTCGAGCAAAACCCGTAGCGCCTCCATTTCATGCAGCGAGGTCATCATCAAGATCGATGCCGGGGACTTGGGGTGCAATAGCAGCGCCTGGTGCACCACAGTCGTGGCGCACAGCGCATAGTCCGTGGCCTGGATCAGGGTGTCTTCAAGGGAATGGGAATCGTGGGGCGGATCGGGGACAATTTTTAACATGATGGAATCTCGTCTGTGTACTGATGGACCACCACGACATCACTTGCATTTGATGGGTGGCGGCTACGTGCAGGTCTGCAAGACCGGACAGACGAAAACCGGCAGATCCGAAGATCTCCAGCACGCAGCCACCATTGGCCGAAGCTGCCGACACTAGGCACCTCGGATAGCGCTGGGATTCGTCTGCGGGCTTGCAGGCCCGGTCGCTGATTTGGCAACGACGGGCCCAGACTAGGCCGCAGAGAAAAGCAGCACAATGCCGAAAAGGCGGTAGCAAGCTATTTCAGAAATGGACTACAAGCAACGGTAAAAATCTGAATATTTCCTGGGAAATACGTCAGAAATCGTAACCTGCGCCAGCCATCATGCCGCGCGGCCTGCACCTGTTGCTGCCTGTTGCCCAGGAATGTTTAGAAACTTAATACGCTTTACGCTAAATCAGGACTGATTATCATTTGTGCTCTCCCGCCTTGCGATCCTTGCAAAGCATTATTGATGAGGCGCCTGATGAGCAAGATCACCCTGTCCCTGGCATTGGCGTTGGCCCTTGCGGCCCCGCTTGCCCTGGCGCAGCCGCAACGCGAGCAGAAGATGGACACTTCACTGCTGCAGCGCCAGGACCTGGCCTATCGTTTCAGCCACCTGGACCTGGACTCGGCCGATGGCCAGCGCCATTACCGCTTGTGGGTCGGCAAGCCGGACCGCCCGGCGCCCGCCGCAGGTTACCCGGTGTTGTGGATGCTTGACGGCAATGCCGCACTCGGCGCACTGGACAGTGCGCTACTGGGCAAACTCGCAGCGGGCCAGGCACCGCTGCTGGTGGCGGTTGGGTATCAGACCGAGCAGCGCATCGAGCGAACCGGGCGTACCTACGACTACACACCGGCAATTGCCGGGCTTGCAGAACAGCGCGATCCGCTGACCCACCTGCCCAGCGGTGGGGTGGATGCATTCCTGGACTTGCTTACCGAGCGCATGCGGCCGCTGGTAGCCGGCATGGCGCCCATCGACGCGCAGCGGCAGACGCTGTGGGGGCATTCCTATGGCGGCTTGGCGGTGTTGCACGCGTTGTTCACTCGGCCTGGAGCGTTCAGCGACTATGCGGCGGCCAGCCCGTCATTATGGTGGCACGATGGAGCTATCGTTCGGCAAGCGCAGGGGCTACAGCAGCGCTTGGGCAATAACCGACCGACACTGTTGCTCATGCGCGGTGGCGACGAACCGTCGAGCCCGCGCGCACCGGTGACCGGTGACGCGCAGCGGCCGGCGCAAACGCTGGCCGCAGATTTGCTCAAGGTACAAGGGTTGCAGGTGCGCTTTGAGCGCTTTGCGGGACTGGGGCACGGCCCCATGCTGGCCGCATCACTGCACCGGGTAGTCGAAGGCATGTCCGACGCGCCCAATACCCGTTGATCGTTACCCGATCAAGGCTGAGCGTACTTGAGTACATACAGGCACAACTCCCGGTAGACATCGACGGGGAGTTGTGGCAGCAGGCGCTGTGCTCGCCCCAGGGTTTTGCAGTTGAGTTCGGCCATAGACTGTCGATGATTCGCGCCGAGCAACCCTGCATGCACAACCTGGGCATATTGAATGTAGGAACAGGGAAAATCAGAAGCAGGGCCCCGCAAGACCTTGAAGTCCACGTTCAAATGCGGGGCGCGGAAAAACGCTTTCCCCTTGTAAGTTTCCTGGGGCGTCAGCACGCCGTGCTCGGTGCAGATGCTGTGACAGACCGGCATGCTTTCCTTGCCGGTCTCCAGGCCGCGTTGATAGATGACGATTTCCGCACCCGGCACTTGGGTACAGGCATTTTCGAAAGCATCGATAATCGACCTGGCGTTGAGCTGCGCTTGTTCGATCTGCGCCAGGCTGACGACCCGTTCTATCTCTTCTTCGCCCACGCTGGCGACCACGCGGTCAAGCGTCGACCAGTGGCTGAATTCTTTCTGGCACGCAATCAGGTGGACTTCGGCCTGGTAGCCCTGCTGGGCCGCAACAGGAGGAAAATCGGCGAAAACAGGGCTATCAAGGGCGGTTTCCATGATGATGTTGTAGCTGTTCTGCATAGCGTAGGTACAGATCATCGTGCCCAACTGCCAGATGAACTGCTCGGTATGTTCATAAACGTGCAGCACCCCTTTATCCTTCATGGCCTCATAGTGCGGGTGCAGTTGGCGAAAGCGCGTCTCGTACAGGCGCACATAATTGGCGTACTTGCTTTTTTTAAGCAGCGTGTTTTCCAAGAGGTAGGTCTTACCTGAGCCTTGGGCACCGGCGATGATGAGCATCTTGGGTTTTAACTCGCCGTCTATATAGTCACGTGGTTTATCGAACAACGATGAGGCGAGTGAAGTAAACGCAGCATGCACATCGGCTGTTGTAAAAGAATAAGTGTCGGACATGGCGCAAACTTCCTTGATGGTGAGTGGCGAAAGCCACCACGGTAGAGCCATGACTGGCGGGCGAGCGGTAGATAACTAATACGTTCGCGTTTGGCGGCTGATCCCTTCGAAAGTCGTAGGCCACAGGGTTGCCAGCAGGGTAAGGCTGTGCGGTATGCTTGCCCGGTCTTCAGGGCGGGGTGAAAGTCCCCACCGGCGGTAAATCGAAAGATAAGCCCGCGAGCGCCCCGGCCATGCCGGGGGTCAGCAGATCTGGTGCGACTCCAGAGCCGACGGTCATAGTCCGGATGAAAGAAGGCGTCAGGCAAGGGCCATTCGGGCGCCCTTGCGCGCGCATTTTGTTCGCCCCGAGACGTTCATCGATCATTCACGAGGAGCGTTTCATGTCCCCCATGCATCACCAGCAATTCCCCAATGTGTCCGCTGCCATCGCCGCCTTCCAGGCCGGCCGCCCCGTGCTGCTGCTCGACGATGACGACCGCGAGGACGAAGCGGACATCGTTGCCGCCGCCGAAAACCTGTCGTTGCAGACCATGGCCATGATGATTCGCGATTGCAGCGGCATCGTCTGCCTGTGCCTGGACGAAGCCACCGTCGATGCCCTGCAACTGGCACCGATGGTGCCGAACAACCAGGCTCGCCATGGCACCGGCTTCACCGTGACCATCGAAGCGGCAGAAGGTGTGAGCACCGGCGTTAGCGCCCAGGACCGCATCACCACCATCGAAGCAGCGCTGCGCTCGACGGCGCAGCAACGGCACATCGTCAGCCCCGGCCACGTGTTCCCGCTGCGGGCGCGTGATGGTGGGGTGCTGACCCGTCGCGGCCATACCGAAGGCTCGGTGGACCTGGCTCGCCTGGCGGGCCTGCGCCCGGCAGCGGTGCTATGCGAGCTGATGAACCCCGACGGCAGCATGGCCCGCGGCGAGCAGGTGGCGGTGTATGCTCGCCAGTACAATCTGCCGGTGCTGACCATCGCAGAGCTGGCACGCTGCCGTGAGGCGATGGTAGAGCTGGAAGCTGTGCCAGCCTGATTGATCGACGGGGCCGCTTTGCGGCCCAATCGCCGGCAAGCCGGCTTCCACAGGTAAAGCACAGCCTCCTGGCATTGTGCTGTACCTGTGGGCCGGAAAAACCACCCTCAAGTTTGCTCCCCCCGCCCCGCTCTGCTAGTGTCGCGCCGTTCTGAACAGCCACCGAGACCCGTCGCCATGGCCCGCAAAAAAGCCTCCATCGATTTCGAGCAATCCCTCGCCGACCTGCAAGCGCTGGTCGAACGCCTGGAGAACGGCGAGTTGTCGCTGGAAGACTCGTTGGCCGCCTTCGAGCAAGGTATCGCCCTGACCCGCGATTGCCAGGGCGCCCTGGCCCAGGCCGAGCAGAAAGTGCAGATACTGCTGGAGCGTGACGGCGAGCTAGCCGCTCAGCCCTTCGATGCGGAGCCAGAGGCATGATCGGCGCCTATCAAGCCAGCAGCCAGGCGCGCGTCGATGCGGCCCTTGAACCCCTGTTCATCGCGCCCACCAAGGAGCTTGAGCGGCTGTACGCCGCAATGCGCTACAGCGTGATGAACGGCGGCAAGCGCGTGCGCCCGCTGCTCGCCTATGCTGCTTGCCAAGCACTGGGCGCACCGGCCGAGCAGGCTAACGGCGCCGCCTGCGCGGTAGAGCTGATCCATGCTTATTCGCTGGTGCACGACGACCTGCCGGCCATGGACGATGACGACCTGCGCCGTGGCCAGCCGACCACCCATAAAGCCTTCGACGAAGCCTGTGCGATACTCGCCGGCGACGGCCTGCAGAGCCTGGCCTTCAGCGCCCTGCTCGACCCACGGCTGAGCCCGCAGCCCGACGCCATCCGCCTGGCCATGGTCCAGGCCCTGGCCAAGGCTGCAGGCCCTGCCGGCATGGTCGCAGGCCAGGCCATAGACCTTGGCTCGGTCGGCGTGAAGCTGGACCAGCAGGCCCTGGAGTTCATGCACCGGCACAAGACCGGCGCGCTGATCGAAGCCAGCGTGCGCCTTGGCGCCTTGGCCAGCGGCCGCGCCGAGCAGGCGCAGCTGGACGCCCTGCAGACTTATGCACAGGCCATTGGCTTGGCATTCCAGGTGCAGGACGACATCCTCGACGTGGAAAGCGACACCGCCACCCTCGGCAAGCGCCAGGGTGCCGACATCGCCCGTGACAAACCGACCTACCCGGCCCTGCTGGGCCTGGAAGCAGCCAAAACCTATGCGATCGAACTGCGCGACCAGGCGCTGGTCGCACTTGAAGGGTTTGGTGAAAACGCAGAGCCCCTGCGAGCGTTGGCGCGTTACATCGTCGAACGCCGCCATTAAGCACTGACTCCATACCAGCACACAGGGGGCGTCCAACCTCTGGTCGAATGGGCACTTTTCCCACAATGGGGTAAACTGCCGCGTCTTAACATCTATAACGACTCGCCTGATGCCCACGACGTTTCAAGAGATCCCCCGCGAACGCCCGGTCACGCCGTTGCTCGACCGTGCTGACACGCCTGCCGGCCTGCGCCGGCTGGCCGAAGCCGACCTTGAGCACCTGGCCGACGAGCTGCGCCAGGAGCTGCTCTACACCGTGGGTCAGACCGGTGGGCATTTTGGCGCCGGTCTGGGCGTGATCGAACTGACGATCGCCCTGCACTACGTCTTCGACACCCCGGACGACCGGCTGGTGTGGGACGTCGGCCATCAAGCCTACCCGCACAAGATCCTCACCGGCCGGCGCAACCGCATGCTGAGCCTGCGCCAGAAGGACGGGATCGCCGCCTTCCCGCGCCGCAGCGAGAGTGAGTACGACACCTTTGGCGTCGGCCATTCCAGCACCTCGATCAGCGCCGCACTGGGAATGGCCATTGCCGCCCGCCTGCAGAACAGCGCGCGCAAGTCGATTGCAGTGATCGGTGACGGTGCCCTGACAGCCGGTATGGCGTTCGAGGCGTTGAACCATGCCCAGGAAGTCAACGCCGACATGCTGGTTATTCTCAACGACAATGACATGTCGATCTCGCGTAACGTTGGCGGGCTGTCCAATTATCTGGCCAAGATTCTTTCAAGCCGCACCTACGCAAGCATGCGCGAGGGCAGCAAGAAGGTGCTGTCGCGCCTGCCAGGTGCCTGGGAGATTGCCCGTCGCACCGAGGAATACGCCAAAGGCATGTTGGTGCCCGGCACCCTGTTCGAAGAGCTGGGCTGGAACTACATCGGCCCGATCGATGGCCACGACCTGCCTACCATGATCGCCACCCTGCGCAACATGCGTGACCTCAAAGGCCCGCAGTTCCTGCACGTGGTGACCAAGAAGGGCAAAGGCTTCGCTCCGGCCGAGATCGACCCGATCGGCTACCACGCCATCACCAAGCTCGAGCCTGCCGACAAGCCGGCCGCGCCGAAGAAGGCCAGCGGGCCGAAGTACTCTGCGGTATTCGGCCAATGGCTGTGCGACATGGCCGCTGCCGACAACCGCCTGGTGGGCATCACCCCGGCAATGAAGGAAGGCTCCGACCTGGTTGCCTTCAGTGAGCGTTACCCCGAGCGCTACTTCGATGTGGCCATCGCCGAGCAGCATGCCGTCACGCTGGCGGCGGGCATGGCCTGCGAAGGCAGCAAGCCGGTGGTCGCGATCTACTCGACCTTCCTGCAGCGCGCCTACGACCAGCTGATACACGACGTGGCGGTACAGAACCTCGACGTCCTGTTCGCCATTGACCGGGCAGGTTTGGTCGGCGAAGACGGCCCGACCCACGCGGGCAGCTATGACCTGTCGTACCTGCGCTGCATCCCGGGCATGCTGGTGATGACGCCCAGCGACGAAAACGAACTGCGCAAGATGCTGAGCACCGGCCACCTGTACAACGGCCCGGCAGCGGTACGCTACCCACGCGGTACCGGCCCCAACGCGCCGATCAGTGGCGACCTGGAACCGCTGGAAATCGGCAAGGGCGTCATCCGTCGTCAGGGCGAAAAGGTCGCTTTGCTGGTGTTTGGCGTGCAGTTGGCCGAAGCCCTGCAGGTTGCCGAGCAAATCAACGCCACCGTGGTAGACATGCGTTTCGTCAAGCCGCTGGACGAGGCACTGGTGCTGGAACTGGCAGGCAGTCATGAGCTGCTGGTGACCCTCGAAGAGAACGCCATCATGGGCGGTGCGGGGGCTGCTGTGGGTGAGTTCCTGGCCAGCCAGGCGGTGATCAAGCCGCTGCTGCACCTGGGCCTGCCGGATATCTATGTCGAGCACGCCAAGCCTGCGCAGATGCTGGCTGAATGTGGGCTGGATGCGGCCGGCATCGAAGCTTCGGTGAAGGCCCGCATGGCCAAGCTCGGCCTGTAATTCCTGGGGCCGCCTTGCGGCCCATCGCGACACAAGGCCGCTCCTACACAGGACCGCGGAATCCTGTAGGAGCGGCCTTGTGTCGCGATCGAGGGCGCAGCCCTCGCAACTGGTACTGCCCATGAAAACCTCAACCTTCGCCACCCTGCTCTGCCTGCCCCTGCCGCTTCTGGCCGCCGAACGCGACGACGCCCTGAAGCTCCCCGACGTGCTGATCAGCGCCAACCGCCAGGTCGAATCACGCACCGCTACCAGCGCAGCCAATACCGTCTTCACCCGCAACGACATCGACCGCCTGCAACCGACCAGTGTCACCGACCTGCTCGCCCGCGTGCCCGGCGTGCAAGTCGCGCCCACCGGTGGCCGCGGTAGCCTGCCGGGTATCTTCATCCGTGGCACCAAGGCCGCCCAGAGCCTGGTGCTGGTCGACGGCGTGCGCATCGCCAACGCCACCTCGGGCGACAGCGGCCTGCAGTTTCTCGACGTCGACCAAATCGAACGTGTCGAAGTGCTGCGCGGCTCACGCTCGGCGATCTACGGTAGCGATGCCATCGGCGGTGTCATTCAGATCTTCACCCGTCGCAGCAACGGCACGGGCCTGCAGCCGCGCCTGCGCATGGCAGCAGGCAGCAACCAGACCTGGCAACGTAGCCTGGGCCTGTCCGGAGGCGACGGCGCGACCCGCTTCAACCTGGGCGCCAGCCTGGACGAAACGGCAGGCATCGACTCGACCGGCCCGTCCTTTGCCAGCGACGGCGATCATGACGCCTACCGCAACAAGTCGTTCAACCTGAGCCTGAGCCACACCTTTGGCGAACGTTTCGAAACCGGCCTGAACCTGCTCGACAGCCGAGGGCGCAGCGAGTACGACAATCCGTTCGGTGGCTTCGACCCGGTAACCTTCGAAAGCTTCGGGCAAAAGCCCTACACCGACTTCAGCGTCAGCAGCCTGGGTACGTATTTCGATGCTCAGCTCAATGACATATGGCATTCACGCCTGGAGCTGGGCCATGGCGAAAACCGCGACGACAAGCGCGACAAACTCAGTGACGAGCGCTCGGTGTTCAACACCTATCGCGACCAGGTCACTTGGCAGAACGACCTGGCCCTGAGCGAGCGGCAGAACCTGTTGATCGGCGGCGACTGGTACGAAGACCGCGTGCACGCCAGCACCGATTTCAGCGAAGACAGCCGCTGGAACCGCGCCGCCTTCATCCAGCATCGCTTCCGCGGCGAGCACGTCTCTACCGAACTGGGCGTGCGCCGCGACGAGAACCAGCAGTTTGGCGGCCAGACCACGTGGAGCGGTAGCCTGACCGTGCCGCTGAATACGCACAACGATGTGCTGCTGTCCTACAGCGAAGGCTTTCGTGCGCCGACCTTCAACGATTTGTACTACCCGCAGTACAGCAACCCGCAGCTGGACCCGGAGCACTCCAGAAGTTTCGAGCTGCAATGGCGCAGCCAGCTCAGCCGCGACAGCCGCCTGGAAACTTCGCTGTACCGCACTGACCTGCGCGATGCGATTATCTTTGGTCAGGACTCGATACCGCGCAATGTCGCCTCGGCGCGTATCAACGGCGTGGAAATGGCACTGGAGCAACAGTGGGGCCAATGGCGCAGCCAGCTGGGCCTGGCGTTGATCGATCCGCGTGATCGTGATAGCGGCCACACCCTCGCCCGCCGCGCAAGGCGCACCTTGAGCCTGGACCTGGACCGTCAATTCGAGCGTTTTACGGTAGGAGGCAGCTGGCAGGCCGTCAGCGCCAGTTACGACGACGAGGCCAACCGCAACCGCCTCGGCGGCTACGGCTTGCTGGGCCTGCGCAGCAGCTGGGCAGCGACCGACGAGCTGAAGCTGGAACTCAAGCTGGATAACCTGCTGGACAAAGGCTACAGCCGTGCGCTGTACAGCTACGATGGCGCCAGCTACGGCTACCGCGAAGAGGGCCGCACGGCCCTGTTCAGCGTCACCTGGACGCCGGCGCTTTAGATTCGAGCAGCGCACACAAGCGGGCGGTGGCTTCGATCATCTGCCCGCTGGGCCGCTCCAGGCCCTTGTCCGGCACCACCAGCAGACGATCACCGGCCACAGCGTCCAAATCTGGCCAAGCCTTCCAGCTTGCCAACTGCCCCTGGTCGCCAGCCAGAATCACCTGCGGATCGCGCATCAGCACTGATTCCACATTCACTTGCGGTGCCGGCTGGCTCAGGTCGGCAAAGATATTGCGTGCCCCACACACCGCCAAGGCATCACTCACCACCTGTCGCCCACCCAAGGTGTACAGCGGCCGGTCCCAGACCTGATAGAACACCCGTAGCGGCTGTTCACGCCGATAGTGCTGACGCAGTTGCCGCAACCGTTCACGCAGGCCTCCCACATACTGCCGACCCTGCTCTGCCCGCCCTACACGCACGGCAATGGCCTCGATCTGTTCAAGCAGTTGCTCAAGGTCGTGGGGTTCTGCACTGAAGGTCGCGATACCCAGCCGCGTGAGCTGATCGCGCTGGGCTGGTGGCACGCTGCCGGGCCAGAGCAACAGCAGGTCAGGCCTGAGGCTGAGCAGGCGCTCCATATCCAGTTGCCCCTGGCGCCCCACCGAAGGCAGATTACGCAGCGCCGCTGGGCGCTCGCCGCCGTCGAGCATGCCCACCAGCAAGTCGTCGGCCTGCAGCTCAAGCATGATTTCGCTCATCGAAGGCGCAAGGCTGACCACACGCAGAGGCTCGCCAGCCTGGACGGTGCAGGCCAGCATCGCCAGCAGGCAAAGCAGGCGGCGCATCACCCTAGCTGACGCGGGATGCGGTAGAGGTAGAGCACCACCACGGTGGATAACGCCAAAAGAATTTGCGGCACCGCTTCGAGCCCTACCAGCACCGACAATGCGGCGACCCAGGCAGGGAAGCAGGCGAACAGCATGGCCATGCGCCGTACCCGGGCCAACTCGATCCAGGCGGCCGGTTCTTCAGCCGTGCCAAGTAACTTGGAGGTGGCGATCAAGGCACGCTTGTAGGCGCCGAAACGCGGCAGGCTGAGGAACATGGTTGCCGCACCGCCGATGAACAGCGGCATGGCCAGCACCGGGATCAGCGCATCGCCACCACCAAAGGCCCAGGCCATCACCGGCAGCGGCACCAGGCCGACCGCCAGGTATTGCCACCAGGCCAGCGCCAGGCGCCGCTTCACCTCGCTGCGGGTCACGCCTGGGGAACCTCACCCTGATGTTCGTTACCCAGCATGTGGCCAAGCTTGTCGGCCTTGGTCGCCAGGTAGTAACGGTTGTGTGGGTTATGCCCGGTATGCAGCGGTACGCGCTCGGCAACCTTGATGTTCATGTCGGTCAGCGCCTTGACCTTGCGCGGGTTGTTGGTCATCAGGCGCAGCGATTTCACGCCCAGGTGCTCGAGCATCGGCAGGCAGATCGCGTAATCACGCTGGTCGGCAGCGAACCCCAGCCGCTCGTTGGCCTCAACAGTGTCGGCACCACCGTCCTGCAACTCATAGGCGCGGATCTTGTTCAGCAGGCCAATGCCACGGCCCTCCTGACGCAGGTACAGCAACACGCCGCGGCCTTCACGGGCAATGGCCTGCAGGGCGGCTTCCAGTTGCGAGCCACAGTCGCAACGCTGGCTGAACAGGGCATCGCCAGTCAGGCACTCGGAGTGCAGGCGCCCCAGCACCGGCTCACCGTCGGCTATGTCACCCAGGCTGAGCACCACGTGCTCACGGCCGTTGGCTTCGTCGAGGAAACCATGCATGGTGAAAGTCGCGAAGGGGGTCGGGAGTTTAGAGGCGGCAACAAAGACGACGGGCACGTTGTGCTCCTGGATAAGTAGGAAAATTCTCGTGAAGCGATTGTATCAGCAGGTCAGCGCCTGTGCGCTGGCTGAATACCGTGGGTTAAGATCGAAAAGTTCGATGTTCGGTTAACCTGTGGCAGCCCTTGGTGCTATTGAGGCTTGCTGTCGGCAGTAAAGGGATACGGCTGTTTCCAGTGCTCGAAGATAGGCTTCAACTCGCCGCTACGTACCAGTTCAGCCATGCGTCTGTCGAACAGTTCACGCAGGACCTTGCCGTGCTCGTTGCGGGCAAAGGCCAGGTACAACGGCAGTTCGGCGACATGGGTTCGACGAAACCGTTCCGGCTGAGAGGTTTGGCCAAGCACGTAGTCAACCTCGGTCAGCGCATCGATGTAGAAGTCCACGCGATCATGCTCAAGCATTGGCAGGATGCCTTCGCGGCGCTGAATCTCGCGCGACTCCTTTACGTTCGGCAGGTAGCTGCCGTAATCGTAGCCACGCACCCAGGCCAAGCGATACTGACCAACGGTGTCCAAGGTAGGCACCGGTTTGCTGGCAAGCCCCAGCGCATAGATGTGGTCCATGTCGAAGTGCCAGCGCGGGTAGAGATTGTCGTCGTTCTCATCCTTGTAAGACCCTACCCAGGCATCGGCCTCGCCGCGTTTGACCAGCCCGACGGCACGGCTGTAAGGGGCACTCTTTGCCACGACCTTGACGCCGGCAGGCTCGAAGACCTTGCGCAAGACATCCCAGGCCACACCGGTACCATCGGCATTGGTGTAATCCAGCCACTCTTCACTGACCAGATGGACCTGTTTCGGCACGCCTTCGGCTGCCAGCGCCCCATGGGCAACGCTGAACAAAATTGCCAGCAGCACAGTCCGAATGGCCATCAAAGCGCTCCCTGTCTCAGCCAACCGCCCACACCAGAACCTGCATGCCCAGCCAGGCGAACACGCCAGCCAGAATATCGTCGAGCATGATGCCGACACCGCCGTGCACATGGCGATCGATCCAGCGAATCGGCCATGGCTTGAGGATGTCGAAGAAGCGGAACATCAGGAACCCCGCCAGAATCCACTGCCACCCTTCCGGCACCAGCCAAAGGGTGATCCACATGCCGACCATTTCATCCCAGACAATGCCTTCATGGTCGTGTACGCGCAAGTCATTGGCGACCTTACCGCACAGCCAGAAGCCAAACAGCATGGTGATGCCCAGCAGCAGCCAGTAACCCCAATCGGGCAGCATCTGCCAGAGTGGGATAAACGGGATGGCCACCATCGAGCCCCAGGTCCCGGGCGCTTTGGGCATGGTGCCCGAACCGAAGCCGAAGGCGATGAAGTGCCACGGGTTGCGCCAGACCGATGGCGGAACGAACTCCGCAGGCACCTGATTGGGGTGGTCGGTCACGGTGTCTCCCTAAAGTGTTGATAGCCCCGTTGTACGGGAGTGATGTCCTGGCCTTGGGGGTCACGCAGGGTCACACCCTGCCCTTGGAGCACTCGGCCGATGACATGTACGCCGGCGTCCGCCAGGGATGAAAGCGCCTCAAGGGGCAGGGTGAACGCCAATACGTAATCGTCGCCACCGGTGAGCGCCGCCTGCACCGCCGCGTCGCGGCCGAGAAAGGCCTCTAGTGCAGGAGACACTGGCACCTGCGCCAGGTTAACCTCAAGGGCGACCCCGGAGGCCTTGGCGATATGACCACAATCGGCAAGCAGGCCATCGGAGATGTCCAGCGCCGCCGTCGCTCGCCCGCGCAAGCGCCGGCCCAGGCCGAGTTGAGGCAACGGCGACCAGTAGTGGGCCAGCAGGGGCTCGGCCTGCTCGGCAGGGGCTTGTCGCTCGCCCAGCACCAACGGTAACGCACCGGCAGCCTTGCCTAGCACGCCCCCCACACACAGCAGGTCACCCGGCCGGGCACCGCTGCGGCACAGTGCCTGGCCAGCCGGGACGCTGCCGAAAACAGTGACGGTGATGCTCAAGGGGCCGCGAGTGGTGTCGCCACCAATCAGGCTCATGCGGCAACGCTGGGCCATGCGGCTGAGGCCGTCGGCAAAGGCTGCGAGCCAGTCGGGACCGACGTCAGGCAGGGTGAGGGCAAGGGTGAAGCCGATGGCATTGGCGCCCATGGCTGCAAGGTCGCTGGCCGCCACGGCCAGTGAGCGCTGCCCCAGCAGGCGCGGGTCACAAACCGTCGGGAAGTGCACCCCGGCAACCAGGGTGTCGGTAGACACCGCCAACTGCTCGCCCGGGGGAAGCTCGAGCAAGGCGCAGTCGTCGCCAATGCCCAGTGCCACGCCCTCACCGCCCTGCGCACAGGGCGCGGCGGCGAAGTAATGGTAGATCAGCTCGAACTCACCCATGGCTCGACAGCGCCAGGATCAGCGCTTGTTCGCCTTGACTTCTGCTTCGCGCAGCGAAGGTGCCAGCTTGTCCAGCACGCCGTTGACGAACTTGTGGCCGTCAGTGGCGCCGAATACCTTGGCCAGCTCTACGCCTTCGTTGATCACAACGCGATACGGTACATCGACGCGCTTGATGAACTCCCAGGTAGACAGGCGCAATACGGCCAGTTCGACTGGGTCGAGCTCTTCCAGGGCGATGTCCATGCACGGTTTCAGTGCGCTGTCGATTTCGCTCTTGATTGCCGGAACCCCATGCAGGATCTCGCGGAAATAGGCGCCATCGACATCGGTAAAATCGTTATCGACCCGGAACTGCGCTTCGATCTCATTCAGCGAATGCTGAGCCATGTGCCATTGGTACAGGGCCTGGGTCGCGAGCTTGCGGGCTTCGCGGCGCTTGGCGCTCTTCGATGGCTTGCCGGCATCCGCAGGTTTTGGATCGCGCGGGTTGAAACGATCGCTTTCGTCGCTAATCACTTGGCCTCCAACTGCGCCAGCAGGCTGACCATTTCCAGAGCGGACAGGGCAGCTTCAGCACCTTTGTTACCGGCCTTGGTGCCGGAACGTTCGATCGCTTGCTCGATGGAGTCGACGGTCAGGACACCGAAGGCCACCGGCACACCGAACTCCATGGACACCTGGGCCAGGCCCTTGGTGCATTCGCCCGCCACGTATTCAAAGTGCGGGGTACCGCCACGGATCACTGCACCCAGGGCGATGATCGCGTCGTATTCACCTTGCTGGGCGACTTTCTGAGCCACCAGCGGGATTTCGAACGCGCCCGGCGCACGGATGATGGTGATGTCGCTTTCGCTGACACCGTGGCGTACCAGGGCATCAACGGCACCGCTCACCAGGCTTTCTACGACGAAGCTGTTGAAGCGGCCAACCACCAAAGCATAGCGACCTTTGGGGGCAATGAAGGTACCTTCGATGGTCTTCAGGGTCATTCCGATGTTCTCATCTTCAAGAGCGAGGCCGCGCACTGGCGGCCTCGGGAGGGTTTGGACTCGAGCGTGAGGGCGCAAGCGCCGCCTCAAGTCACTCGGAGGGCACGTATTCTACAACTTCCAGATCGAATCCGGATATCGCATTGAATTTCATCGGCGAACTCATCAGGCGCATCTTGCGCACGCCAAGGTCACGCAGGATCTGCGAACCGGCGCCCACGGTACTGTAGGTGGTCGGTGCCTTGGTCGGTGCATCGCCTGCGCTTTCGCGGATATGTGCCAGCAGCACGTCGCCGTCCAGTGGGTGGCCCAGCAGCAGCACCACGCCGCTGCCGGCCTCGGCAACTGCGGCCATGGCCGCGCGAAGGCTCCAGCGGCCGGGCTGCTTGACCAGCAGCAGGTCGCGCAGCGGGTCCATGTTGTGCACCCGCACCAGGGTCGGCTCTTCGGCGCAGACCTTGCCCAGGGTCAGGGCCATGTGGACGTCGCCTTCCACGGCGTCGCGGTAGGTGACCAGGTTGAACTCACCCAGCTCACTCTCGATCGGCTGCTCGGAAACGCGCTGCACGGTGCGTTCGTGGATCATGCGGTAGTGGATCAGGTCAGCGATGGTGCCGATCTTCAGGCCATGCTCGGCGGCGAACACTTCGAGTTCGGCGCGACGCGACATGGTGCCGTCATCGTTCATCACTTCACAGATAACACCGCTAGGCTCGAACCCGGCCATGCGCGCCAGGTCGCAGGCGGCCTCAGTGTGCCCGGCGCGCGCCAGGGTACCACCGGGCTGGGCCATCAGCGGGAAGATGTGGCCAGGGCTTACGATGTCTTCGGCCTTGGCGTCCTTGGCGGCTGCAGCCTGCACGGTACGTGCGCGGTCGGCCGCCGAGATGCCGGTGGTAACACCTTCGGCCGCTTCGATCGACACGGTGAACTTGGTGCCGAAGCCCGAGCCGTTGCGCGGCGCCATCAGCGGCAGCTTGAGCGTTTCGCATCGCTCGCGGGTCATCGGCATGCAGATCAACCCACGGGCGTGCTTGGCCATGAAGTTGATGTGCTCAGGCAGGCAGCACTCGGCCGCCATGATGATGTCGCCTTCGTTTTCACGGTCTTCGTCATCCATGAGGATGACCATTTTGCCCTGGCGGATGTCTTCGACCAGTTCTTCGATGCTGTTGAGCGCCACGCGGCACCCCCTTCTCAATCAGGATTTCAAGAAGCCGTTGGCGGCCAGGAAGCTTTCGGTAATGCCACTGCCCTTGCTCGCTTCGGCAGCCTTGTCGCCCAGCAGCAAGCGCTCCAGGTAACGGGCCAGCAAATCGACCTCAAGGTTTACCCGACGCCCAGCGCGGTAGTCGGCCATGATGGTTTCGGACAGGGTGTGCGGGACGATGGTCAGCTCGAACTCGGCGCCATTGACCTCATTGACCGTCAGGCTGGTGCCGTCGACGGTGATCGAACCCTTGTGGGCAATGTACTTGGCCAGTTCCTTGGGTGCACGCACGCGGAACTGGATGGCGCGAGCGCTATCGCTGCGCGAGATGATTTCGCCGACACCGTCGACATGGCCGCTGACCAGGTGGCCGCCCAGGCGGGTGGTCGGGGTCAGGGCCTTCTCCAGGTTGACCTTGCTGCCACTCTTGAGGTCGATGAACGCGGTGCGTTTGAGGGTCTCGACGCTGACGTCAGCCCAGAAACCATCACCTGGCAGCTCTACGGCGGTCAGGCACACGCCGTTGACGGCGATGCTGTCGCCGAGCTTGACGTCACCCAGGTCGAGCTTGCCGGTCTCGACGTAGACGCGCACGTCACCGCCCTTTGGGGTCAGGCTGCGGATGGTGCCGATGGATTCGATGATGCCGGTGAACATGGGGACTTCCTCAAAAACGGGTTGCGCAGGGCAAGCCCGGCATTATACGCCGGGCGCCGGCAGAGGGATGGCCGTGACCCGCCAGTCATCGCCCACTGCACGCATTTCGGTGATTTTCAGCCGTGGCGCTTCGCTCATCTTCGACAGTGGCCAGTCCAGCAACGGACGGGCCTGGGAGCCAAGGAAGGTGCCGGCGACGAACAGCTGGTACTCGTCGATCAGGCCCAATTGGGCAAAAGCGCCGACCAGGCCAGCGCCGGCTTCCAGCAGGATGTCGTTGACGCCACGCGCTGCAAGTGCCTGCATCAAGGCGAGCAGATCGACCTGGCCATTGCTGCCCGGCAGGCTGAGCAGCTCGTGGCCAGCCTGGGCGTACCGCGTATCGTCCCCCATGGCGGTTACCACCAGGGCAGGGCCGGCCTGGAAGAACGGCGCGTCCAGCGGCAGGCGCAGGCGGCCATCGATCAGCACGCGCAGGGGGGTGCGGCTCAGCGCCAGCGCGGTGGCGTCGGGGTCCAGGCCCAGCTCGGCACCGCGCACGGTCATCCGTGCGTTATCGGCCAGCACGCTGGCGGCGCTGGTCAGCACCACGCTGGCACTGGCACGCAAGCGCTGCACTGCAGAGCGGGCGGCAGGGCCGGTGATCCATTGGCTTTCGCCGCTGGCCATTGCGGTGCGGCCATCCAGGCTCATGGCCAGCTTGGCCCGCACGAACGGCAAGCCATGCTCCATGCGCTTCAGGAAACCGGGGTTCAGGGCACGGGCCTGGGCCTCGAGCACGCCGCTGGCGATTTCGATGCCCGCTTCGGCCAGGCGGCGCAGGCCCTGCCCGGCGACTTGCGGGTTGGGGTCCTGCATGGCTGCCACCACCCGCGCTACGCCTGCCTGTACCAGCGCTTCGGCGCACGGTGGGGTGCGGCCATGGTGGCTGCAAGGCTCGAGCGTCACGTAGGCACAGGCGCCGCGGGCACGCTCACCGGCCTGGCGCAGGGCATGTACCTCGGCATGTGGTTCACCGGCGCGCACATGCCAGCCCTCACCCACCACTTCGCCGTCACGGACGATCACACAACCCACGCGCGGGTTGGGGTGAGTGGTGTAGATGCCCTTGCGGGCAAGCTCCAGGGCACGGGCCATGTAATGGGCGTCGAGGATCGCGGTCTGGCTCGGCATGCTCACTCTTTAGCCGGCTCGCGGGCCAGGCGGTCGATTTCTTCGCGGAATTCATCGAGGTCCTGGAAGCGCCGGTACACCGAAGCGAAACGGATGTAGGCCACTTCATCGAGCTTGCGCAACTCGGCCATCACCAGCTCACCCACCACCAGCGACTTGACCTCGCGCTCACCCGTAGCGCGCAGCCGGCTCTTGATATGTGCCAGGGCCGCCTCAAGGCGTTCAACGCTGACCGGGCGCTTCTCCAGCGCCCGCTGCATGCCGGCACGCAGCTTTTCTTCGTCGAAAGGCTGGCGCGTGCCGTCCTGCTTGATCAGCCGGGGCAATACCAGCTCCGCGGTTTCGAAGGTGGTGAAACGCTCGCCGCAGGCTACGCATTCGCGACGGCGGCGCACTTGTTCGCCCTCGGCGACCAGGCGCGAGTCGATGACCTTGGTGTCGTTGGCACCGCAAAAGGGACAGTGCATGGTGGCAGGCAACAAAAAAAGGGAGGGCCATGGTAGCGCATCCCACTGGCAAGACAAGCCAAAGGGGTTAACATCCAAGGTAAATCTGCCCCTGAAGGATTACCCCATGCATTATCGAGCGCTCGTCGTGCTGGGCTGCGCCGCCCTGCTCGCCGCCTGTGGCAGCGATCGGCCGAAGACCGAGCCAGCCCCGGCACCTGCGCCCGCCAAGGTGGCGAAAAAGGCCGAACCGCTGGGCCCGCTGCCCGCCTATCAACGCGAACTGAGTGGTACCTTGCTGGAAATCCCCCGCGGTGCCGACGTGGAACTGGCCTTGCTGGTCATCGACGAGCGCGACCGCCCGCAACAGCTTCTGGCCAGCAGCACACTGACCGGGACGGGCCAGGCGCTGCCCTACCGTCTGCGCTTCAACCCAGAGGTCTTCCCGGCCGGCGCTCGGGTCGAGCTGCGTGGCCGCGCCAGCCAGTCGGGCCAACTGATCATGCACCTGCCGCCCGTGCGCATCACCCAGGCCCAGACTCAGGCCACTGGCCCGCTGCGTTTCAAGAAGGCGCCTTAGGTGGCACCGCTTGCCTTGCAACAGGCCCTCAGCGGCCTGATCGGCGAAGCGCGGCTGGTCGTCAGCGAACTGCCTGGGTGCGCGCTCAAACTCTGGTTGATCGACGATCAGAACATGGACCGCGCCTTCAGCATTGAAGAAACCCGGCGTATTCTCGAAGACCCACCGTACTGGAGCTTTTGCTGGGCCAGCGGCCTGGCCATGGCCCGCTACCTGGCCGAGCACCCTGAATGGGTCGCCGGCAAGCGCGTGCTGGACTTTGGCTCCGGCTCCGGTATCGCCGGCATTGCCGCAGCGCGCGCCGGTGCATTGGAAGTGGTGGCCTGCGATCTCGACCCGCTGGCACTCGATGCCAGCCGCGCCAATGCCGAGCTGAACGGGGTTGAGCTCAGTTACAGCAACGACTTCTTCGCCGAAGACGACCGTTTCGACCTGATTCTGGTTGCCGATGTGCTGTACGACCGCGCCAACCTGCCGCTACTCGATGCCTTCCTTGGCCGCGGTCGCCAGGCCCTGGTGGCCGACTCACGTGTACGCGACTTCAGCCACCCGCTTTACCAGCAGTTGGGCGTGCTTGAAGCACTGACCCTCCCGGACCTGGCCGAGCCGCACGAATTCCGCCGGGTCAGCCTGTACCACGCCAGCCGCGAGCCTTTATAGTGGTGCCATTCACGGATTTGCGAGAGTCGCGATGAGCCAGGAAACACCTTTTATCTTCGATGCCACCGACGCCAACTTCCAGCAACTGGTGATCGAAAACTCCTTCCACAAGCCGGTCCTCGTGGACTTCTGGGCAGAGTGGTGCGCGCCCTGCAAGGCGCTGATGCCATTGCTGGCGAAAATCGCCGAGGGTTATCAGGGCGAGCTGCTGCTGGCCAAGATCAACTGCGACGTTGAGCAGCAAGTCGTTGCCCAGTTCGGCATTCGTAGCCTGCCCACAGTAGTGCTGTTCAAGGATGGCCAGCCGGTCGACGGCTTTGCCGGCGCGCAGCCGGAGTCGGCGATCCGCGCCATGCTCGAGCCACATGTGCAGATGCCTGCCGCACCGGCCGCCTCGCCCTTGGAGCAAGCCAAAGGCTTGTTCGCCGAGAGCCGTTTCGCCGAGGCCGAGGCATTGCTGCAGGCCCTGCTGGGGGAAGACAACAGCAATGCCGAGGCGCTGATCCTGTATGCCCGCTGCCTGGCCGAGCGCGGTGAGCTGGGCGAAGCGCAGATCGTGCTGGACGCGGTCAAGACCGATGAGCACAAGGCCGCCCTGGCCGGTGCCAAAGCGCAGCTGACCTTCCTGCGCCAGGCCGCCAGCCTGCCGGAAGTCGCCGACCTGAAAAGCCGCCTGGCGCAGAACCCGCAGGATGATGAGGCGGCATACCAGCTGTGCATCCAGCAACTGGCGCGCCAGCAATATGAAGCGGCGCTGGATGGGCTGCTGAAGCTGTTCCAGCGTAACCGCGCCTATGAAAACGGCTTGCCGCAGAAGGCGATGCTGCAAGTGTTCGACCTGCTCGGTGGCGACCATCCGCTGGTGGCTGTGTACCGCCGCAGGCTGTCTTCGGCCATGTTCTGATTAGCGCAGTAGGCGAGGGCCATGCCCTCGCTTGCTGGGCAAAAAAACGCCTACAGCTTTACCCGACCCAGTGATACACCGGCGCATCAGCGCCACTTTCCACCTTCACCTCACTGCTGTGTCGCAACCGCACCAGCAGCCGCTTGCCCGCCGCCGTACTACCCGCCAGCCCTTCCAACCGGTCCAGCAACTCTGGCCCGTTCATCTGCCCCGCCTGACGCAGCACCTCCCGCGCAGCCGTCCACTGCCCGTCATCCTGGCGCGACGCCGCCGCCATGGCCGGCGATGCCGCTTCGGCGACCACAGGCACTGCAAGCTGCCGGCCCAACTGCGCCCACTCCGCGGGCTCCAGCTCGATGGTCAGGTCCACCGGCCAGTCACCAATCTGTCCACGAATTCTCACGATGCATTCCTTCAAGCGCGTTCAATACCCTCATGCTACAACAACATGAAACCTGCACCACGCAGGCTGGCGGCACAGAGAAAAGTTGTTATAACATTACCAAATCATTCCCAGTCTGCTTCTGGAGTCGTCCATGCGTCGCCTGCTGCTCGCCCTGCCCTTCGCCCTGCTGCCCCTGGCCGTGGCTCATGCCCACGAAGACCATGACCATGATCACGCCCACGGCACACTCGGGGCGCATGAGCACGGTGTGGCCAAGCTCAATGTGGTGCTCGACGGCAACACCCTTGAGCTGGAGCTGGAGAGCCCGGCAATGAACCTGGTCGGCTTTGAACACAGCGCCAGCAGTGATGCCGACAAAGCCAAGGTTGCCGCCGTGCGCCAGCAGCTCGAGCAACCTCTGAAGCTGTTTGGCCTGGCAGCGGCTGCTGGCTGCAAGGAAGATGCTCAGGAGTTGGAGAGCCCACTGTTCGGTGATGCGGCAAAAGATGACGACGGTGATGAACATGAGCATGGCCACCAGCACAGCGACATCAGTGCCCACTATCAGCTCAAATGCTCCGCCCCGGACAAGCTCTCTCAGCTCGACCTCACGCCGCTGTTCAAGACCTTCCCCGCCACGCAGAAAATCAATGTGCAGTTGATCGGCCCGAGCGGTCAGAAAGGCCTGGACATCTCGCCTGCCAAGGCCGTGGTTGCGTTCTGAATGAGCCTGCCGTTGATCGCGCTGCAAGACCTGTTGTTCGCCTGGCCAGGGCAGCCGCCATTGCTGGATATCCCCGCGTTTCGCCTGGAAGCAGGCGAGGCCCTGTTCCTCAAAGGCCCCAGCGGCAGTGGCAAGACCACCTTGCTGGGCCTGCTGGGCGGGGTGAACGTGCCAGCTCAGGGCCATATCCAGTTGCTCGGCCAGGATCTCGGCAGCCTTGGCCAAGGCGCCCGCGACCGCTTTCGGGTCGATCACACCGGTTATATCTTCCAGCAGTTCAACCTGCTGCCGTTCCTCTCGGTACGAGAAAACGTCGAACTGCCTTGCCGCTTTTCGCACAGCCGGGCCGACCGCGCCCGCCAACGCCACGGCAGTGTCGACCAAGCTGCCAGCGAGCTGCTTGCCCATCTGGGCCTGAACGACCCGGCACTGCTTGCCCGCCGCGCCGACAGCCTGTCGATCGGCCAACAACAAAGGGTGGCCGCTGCCCGAGCATTAATCGGCCAACCCGAGCTGGTCATTGCCGACGAACCGACCTCGGCACTGGATGCCGACACCCGGGAAGCGTTCATCCGCCTGCTGTTCGATGAATGTCGCGCCGCCGGCTCCAGCCTGTTGTTCGTCAGCCATGACCAGAGCCTGGCACCGCTGTTCGACCGTCATCTGTCACTGGCCGAACTCAACCGCGCAGCCAAGCCCCGGGAGGCCTGATGTACCTGCTTCGCCTTGCCCTGGCCAGCCTGGCCAATCGCCGTTTCACGGCGTTTCTCACCGCCTTCGCCATTGCCCTGTCGGTGTGCCTGTTGCTGGCCGTGGAACGTGTGCGCACCGAAGCACGCGCCAGTTTCGCCAGCACCATCAGCGGCACCGACCTGATCGTCGGCGCCCGCTCGGGTTCGGTAAACCTGCTGCTGTATTCGGTGTTCCGCATCGGCAACGCCACCAACAATATCCGTTGGGACAGTTACCAGCATTACGCTCAGGACCCACGGGTGAAGTGGGCGATTCCCATCTCGCTCGGCGACTCGCACCGCGGGTATCGAGTGATGGGCACCACCGCTGAGTACTTCAGCCATTACCAGTACGGTCGCCGGCAGCATCTGGAGCTGAGTCAGGGCCGTGAGTTCGCCGGCGACCCGTTCGAGGTGGTGTTGGGCGCCGAGGTGGCCGAGGCGCTGCACTACAGGCTTGGCGACAAGCTGGTGCTTGCCCATGGTGTGGCGGCAATAAGCCTGGTCAAGCACGACGACAAGCCGTTCACCGTGGTCGGCGTGCTCAAACGCACCGGCACACCGGTCGACCGCACGTTGCACATCAGCCTGGCGGGGATGGAGGCGATCCATGTCGACTGGCATAACGGCGTGCCTGCACGTGGTGCCGGGCGCATCAGTGCCGAACAGGCTCGCGCCATGGACCTGCAGCCCGCCGCGATCACCGCATTCATGCTGGGCCTGAACAGCAAGATCGCCACCTTCAGCCTGCAGCGCGAGATCAATGAATACCGCAGCGAGCCGCTGCTGGCGATCTTGCCCGGGGTAGCGCTGCAGGAGTTGTGGAGCCTGATGGGCACGGCCGAACAGGCGTTGTTCGTGGTCTCGCTGTTTGTCGTACTGACCGGTTTGATCGGCATGCTCACGGCCATTCTCACCAGCCTCAACGAACGTCGCCGGGAGATGGCGATTCTGCGCTCGGTGGGGGCCCGGCCTTGGCACATTGCCGGGTTACTGGTTCTCGAAGCGCTGGCACTGGCAAGTGCCGGTATCGTTGCCGGGCTTGGCCTGCTGTATGGCGGCATCGCCCTCGCCCAAGGCTACGTTCAGGCCAATTACGGCCTGTACCTGCCGCTGGCCTGGCCCAGCACGCACGAGTGGACGCTGCTTGCTATCATCCTCGGCGCAGCGCTGCTGATGGGCAGCGTGCCGGCCTGGCGCGCCTATCGGCAGTCGCTGGCCGATGGTCTGTCGATTCACCTCTGAGAAAACGCCATGCTTCGCGCGCTGTTTTTATCCCTAATGATGCTCGCCGCCCCCACCTGGGCGGCCGAACCCCGCGAACTCGACTGGCCTGCACTGATCCCGGAGGGCGCGCCGATCATCCCGCCGCAACTCGCCCCACTGCACGACATGTCGCAACTGAGCAGTGCCCTGTCCGCTGAATCAGCTCCAGCGGCGCGCCAGCAAGCGCCCGACGCGCCGGTGGTCAAGGGCCTGGACGGCCAGCAAATCAAACTTCCCGGCTATATCGTGCCCCTGGAAGTCAGTGAAGAAGGTCGCACTACCGAGTTCCTGTTAGTGCCCTACTACGGCGCCTGCATCCATGTACCGCCACCGCCCTCCAACCAGATCGTGCATATTTTCAGCGAAATGGGCGTACGCGTCGAAGACCTGTACCAGCCCTACTGGATTGAAGGAAAGCTGCACGTCAGAGCCTCCAGCAGCGAGCTGGCCGACGCCGGTTACCAGATGGAAGCCGAAAAAATATATGTTTATGAGCTGAAGTGAGAACTGTTTCGAATTCGTGAACGCAGTTCTTTGAGCTGGGTCAAACATTCGGTTTAGACGGCTCCGTACCATTGGACAACTTGATTACTCACGTCCTTTCGGAGCTTCCATGAACAAGTCCTTGCTCGGCGCCTCACTTGTGGCCCTTGCGCTCGCCGTTCCTGCCGCACACGCTTACCAGGCGGGAGACATGATCCTGCGCGCAGGCGCCATCACCACCGCCCCGAACGAAAGCAGCGGCGACCTGAAGTTCGACGGCAACAAGGTGTCGGGCACCAAGGCGACCTTGGACAGCGACACCCAACTGGGCCTGACTTTCGCCTACATGCTCACCGACCACGTCGGCCTTGAACTGCTGGCGGCCACGCCGTTCCAGCACACCGTGGGCGTGAAGGGCCTGGGTGGCGGCCTGGACGGCAAGCTGGCCGACATCAAGCAACTGCCACCGACCCTGTCGCTGCAGTACTACCCGATGGCACCGAACTCGCGCTTCCAGCCGTACGCGGGTATCGGCATCAACTACACCCTGTTCTTCGACGAAGACCTGAGCAGCGCGCGCAAGCAACAAGGCTTCAGCAACCTCAAGCTGCAGGACTCGGTCGGTATCGCAGGTCAGTTGGGCATGGACTATATGCTCACTGACAACCTGCTGGTCAACGCCTCGGTCTGGTACGTGGATATCGACACCAAGGCCACCGTCGACGGTCCGAGCGCGCTGGGCTACAGCAAGACCAAGGTCAACGTGGAAGTCGACCCGTGGGTCTACATGGTCGGCCTTGGCTACAAGTTCTGACCACTGCGATGCAGGGCGGCCGAGGCCGCCCTTTCTGTTTGCAGCCACAGCCAGTAACCGAGCGCCAGTGCGCTGAACGACATCCCCAGCGCGCACACTGCGCCCCAGCCCCAGCGGGCATACGCCCAGCTCGCCAGCACCGCGCCAAGCCCACTGCCAATGGCATAACTACACATGTAGGCGCCGATCAACCGGCTGGCCAGTTCGCCCCGCCCGGCCAACAACAGGCTCTGGTTGGTGACGTGCACCGCCTGCACGGCGAAGTCCAGCATCAGCACACCCAGCGTGAAAGCCATCAACGATTGCCCGACGAAGGCTGTCGGCAGCCATGACAGCGTCAACAGTGCCAGCGCCAGGCCGGTGGTGCGTTCTGCCAACCCCTGATCGGCCAAACGCCCTGCACGCGACGCGGCCAACGTACCGGCAATACCTGCCAGGCCGAACAGGCCGATTTCGCTGTGGCTCAACGCCAAGGGTGCGGCCCCCAGGGGCAAGACCATGCTGCTCCATAGCACGCTGAAGGCGGCAAAGATCAACAGGCCGAACAGGCCACGCCGGCGCAGCAAGCGGTCCTGGCGGTACAGGCTGAACAGCGAGCCGATCAGTGCCAGGTAACCTGATCGATGTTGCGGGCGGCGCCCTGCTGGCAAGCAATGGCAGAGCACAAGGGTCATCAGCAACAGCAACCCCGCCGCCACGAAGTAGACGCTGCGCCAACCCGCCACATCGGCAAGCGCACCGGAGACCAGGCGCGCCAGCAGAATGCCCAGCACCACACCGCTGGTGACCGTACCCACGGCCTGCCCCTGGCGGGCGGGCGAGGCAAGGATCGCGGCATGCGCCACCATCACCTGCACCATCACCGCCATCAGCCCGACCAGGGCCAAAGCGGCAAGCATTACCGCCCAGCTGTGCGCCAGGCCCACGGCGGCCAGCGCCAGCGCCGCAACCAGCAGCTGGCCCAGTACCAGGCGCTTGCGGTCGAACAAGTCACCGAGCGGCACGATCAGGATCAGCCCCAGCGCGTATCCCGCCTGGGTGGCACCGACAACCCAGCCTATGCGCGCCTGAGGCACGCCCAGGTCCGCCGCGATCGACTCGAGCAAAGGTTGGGCGAAATAGACCGTGGCCACGGCCATGGCGCAGGTGGCGGCGAGCAGCAGGGTTATCCCGCGCGTCAGCACATCGTTCATCGGTTCAGCTCCAGTGAAACTGGTTTCAAATTGAAACCACATACTGGCTATTTAGCAAATGTGGTTTTAATCTGCAACCAGATGATCACCGAAGGTTGCACCCGATGCTCGATGACGTGAACGCTCAATGCCCTGTAGCGCGGGCCCTGGAAGTATTGGGCGACCGCTGGGCGCTGATGATCCTGCGCGATGCCTTCGATGGCCTGCGCCGCTTCAGTGAATTTCAGAAGAACCTTGGGCTTGCGAAGAACATCCTCGCATCGCGGCTTAAGCTTCTGTTGGAAAGCGGCATGCTGCAGCTGCAGCCGGCGTCGGATGGCAGTGCCTACAAGGAATATGTGCTCACCGACAAAGGTCGGTCGGTGTTTCCGATCGTGGTGGGGCTGCGGCAGTGGGGGGAGAGGTTTTTGTTCGAGGCGGGGGAAGCACGGTCGCAGCTGCTGGATAGCGCCAGCGGCAAGCCGATCGAGACGCTGCTGGTACGGGCGCAGGATGGCCGGGTTGTGGGGCCGGAGGACTGCCGGAGACGGGTGATCAACCACGGCTGAGCGGTGCCCTCTTCGCGGGCAAGCCCGCTCCTACAGAGGCCTTGATTTCACGCCTTGCCGAGCAAGTGCGCCAGCCCTTCGACCATCGAAGTCGGCTGCGGAAAATCGAATCGTGCCAGCAAACGCTGGTTATCCGCCCGCGAGTGGCGAATGTCACCCGAACGAGCCTCGCCATAGCTGACAGGCGGCAAGCTGCCGACCACGGTTTCCAGCGCCTTGAGCAACTGGTTCAGCGAAGTCGCTTGGTTCAGGCCGATATTCACCGCGCCCTCTTCCACCTGCGGCTGCTCGAGCGCCTGCACCATCACCTGCACCAGGTCGCCCACATACAGGAAATCCCGAGTTTGCTCGCCGTCGCCGAACACCGTGATCGGCAACCCTTGGGTGACCCGCTCACTGAAAATGCTGATCACCCCGGAGTACGGGGAGGAAGGGTCCTGGCGCGGCCCGAAGATGTTGAAGAAGCGGAACACCACCGGCTCCAGCCCATGCTGGCGGCGGTAGAAGTCCAGGTACTGCTCGCTGGCCAGCTTGTCCACCGCATAGGGGGTCAGCGGTGCCTTGGGCGTATCCTCGGCAATCGACTGGCCTTCGCCGTTGTTGCCGTACACCGCCGCGCTGGAGGCGAACAACACCCGGCGCACGCCCTGCAGGCGCATGGCCTCACAAACATTGAGGGTGCCGATGAAATTGCTCTGGTGGGTCTTGACCGGGTCTTCGACCGACGCCTGCACCGAAGCCACCGCGGCCAGGTGGACCACAGCGCTGCAACCTGCCGCGGCGCGCTGCACCAATGCGGCATCGGCAACATCACCCTCGACCAGCTCAAGGCGCGGGTTGCCCAGTTGCAGGTTGTCGCGCTTGCCAGTGGAAAGGTCGTCCAGCACACGCACCGCGTAGCCTTTAGCCAGCAACGCATCGCACAGGTGGGAGCCAATGAAGCCGGCGCCGCCGGTGATCAGGATGGGGGCGTCAGCCATGGCGGTAGAAACGGTCCAGTAGAGGCGGCAGGCCGGCGCGCCAGGCACGCGGCTTGATGCCGAAGGTATGAAGGATTTTCTTGCAGGCCAGCACCGCGTTCTGCGGCTCTTCACTGGCATCCGGGCGGGCGGCATGCGCCTGCGCGGTCGGCGCCTGCACGGCCAGCTGGCGATGCTGCCCGGCCTCGGCCAGGATCGCCTGGCCCAGCGCCAGCGGCGTCGTCGCCTCGTTACCGGCGTAGTGGTAAGTGCCCCACAGCGGCGCGGTGCAATCGAGTTGTTTGAGCACTGACAGGATCACCCGCGCGGCATCGTCGACCGGCGTCGGGTTGCCGCGGCGGTCATCGGCCAGCAGCAGCTCCTGCGGTTGCTCGGCGCGGGTCAGGAAGCGACCCAAGGCACCATCGATGCTCTCGTCCAGCAGCCAGCCGAAGCGCAGCAGCACATGCTGCGGGCACGCCGCACGCACGCTCTGTTCGATGCGCCACAAGGCCTGGCCACGCAGGCCCAACGGCACCGGCTCATCTTTTTCGCTATAGGCCGTGGCACGCGAACCATCGAACACCCGGTAGCTGGAAGGCTGCACCAAGGTGATCTGGTGATGCTGGCACAGCTCCGCCAAGCGCTCCACCGCCCGCTCCTGCTGAGCCAGGCGCGGCTCGCTGACCGACTCGGCCTGGAACCAGTCGAAATAGTAAGCCAGGTTGACCAGCGCATCAGGGCGATGATCGTCAAGCAGCTGGGTCAGGCTTGCCGGCGTCCAGCCGTCTTCCGGCGGGCGCGGCGCCAGAAATGCGATGTCCTCCTCGGCCCCGAGACGAATCAGCGCTTGCCCAAGGGCATTGCCACCACCCAACAGCATCAGGCGCATACGCATAGAGTCAGCAGATCCGAACAGGTTGATGAGGGAAAGGGGTCATTTTGCGGTTTCCAGACGGGGAAGTCCAACCCTGAGGCTGACAGCACTACCGGGGTAAACGCTAGGGCCAGACCCGCGGTCCTCCCTCTCGCATTCATTGAACTACAAGCCTGCTGAGCCTGCCCGTGACATCGGACGCCAAGAGGCAATGCCCGTACAGATGCGCAATCTATTCGATTTCGAACAAGCCGTTACTGAGCGGCCCCACACTCAACCGCTCACGCACATCGTCATCGATTCGCGGATCGTCCGGCTGATACAGCTTCACCTGCCGGTAGGCGTTGATGCGGTTGATCTCCTCACCCAGGTACTCCCACACCACCCGTGTGCAGGCCGGGTTGCGCCGGTCGCCGCTGGAAACGCCGGTCTTCAGGCCATTCAAGCGGGTGATGCGGCTCTTGAAGCTGGGGATGAGGATGGTCTGGCTCATCTCGTTCAGGGTCAACGACTCGTAGTCGATGAGAAACATCCGGTCCTGCAGCTGGAACGCCGCGCCCAGGTAGCGGCAACGCACCTCGGCATGCAGGTCGGTGGCGGTGGAGCGCTCCTGACGCTCCTGGCGTTCGAACAGGAAGCGGCCGCGCTCCTCGCGCAGGTGCACCAGTGACACCAGGATCGTGCCGGGTACCGACATGCAGTTGGAGTACTCGAAGTAATAGCCGCAGTAGCGCGACAGGTTGCCGGCGTGCTCGTGCAGCGGGCGGAACAGCTCGCTGATCGGGTCGCTGGGCTGGTCGGCCACGGCCGATACCCGGGCGCCGATCAGGCGGGCGAACTGCTCGGGTGGCAAGTTCAGTTCGTAATCCTCGACACCGAAGAAATCACCGATGCGCTTGAGGTTGAACGCTGTCGGACGGCTCTGCCCGCTCAGGTACTTGTTGAACTGCGCACGGTTGATCGACAGCTGGCGGCAAACTTCGGAGATAGAGCGGTAGTGGCTGCAGGCCAATTTGAGGTTGGTAGCGAAATGATCGCTCATGTTTTGAATCCAGGGTGACGCGAATGGCGCAAGTGTAGCATCAAGTCGCGCCAATTCAGAGCAACCCGCGAAATTGTAACCACTCTTGTCATGGCCAACCATGCGCCCCAACGATAGCGGTGCGCCTGCCGTCCGCTGGTCTTTTCACGCGAAGAATAAGAATCGAGGTCATTTCCCAATGCTCGAAGCACTCAACGATTTCCTTTCGGGGAAGCTTCTCATCGTGCTGATCGTCGGTCTCGGCGGTTACTTCACCATCCGCTCGCGGTTCGTACAGTTCCGCCATTTCGCCCACATGTTCAGCGTGTTCAAAGAATCGCTGCGTGGCCAGGCAGGCCAGCTTAGCTCCTTCCAGGCCCTGATGCTGAGCCTCGCCGGCCGCGTTGGTGCCGGTAACATCGCCGGTGTCGGCATCGCCGTGACCCTGGGTGGCCCGGGGGCCGTGTTCTGGATGTGGGTCACCGCACTGGTGGGCATGGCCAGCAGCTTCTTCGAATGTACCTTGGCCCAGGTGTACAAGCGCGCCGATGGCGACGGCCTGTACCGTGGTGGCCCGGCCTACTACATCCTGCACGGCCTGAAGCTCAGGAGCATGGCCATCGTGTTCTCGATCCTGCTGCTGGTCACCTATGGCTTCGCCTTCATGGGCCTGCAGTCGTACACCGTGACTCATTCGCTGCAGAACGCCTTCGGCTTCGACCCAAGCCACACCGGTATCGCCCTGGCGGTGCTGCTGGCCATCGTGTTCCTGGGTGGCATCAAACGCATCGCCGCAGTTTCCGACCTGCTGGTACCGGTCAAGACCCTGGCCTACATCGGCGTGACCCTGTACGTGATCGGCACCCAGATCGAACACGTACCGGCAATGCTGGAAACCATCTTCAAGAGCGCCTTCGGCCTGGACCCTGCATTCGCCGGCCTGCTCGGCAGCGCCATCGTCATGGGCGTGAAACGCGGCGTGTTCGCCAACGAAGCAGGCTTGGGCAGTGCGCCCAACGTCGCTGCCGTGGCTGCCGTGAAGCACCCGGGTGCGCAAGGCGTGGTCCAGGCATTCAGTGTGTTCCTCGACACCTTCCTGATTTGCACCTGCACCGCCCTGCTGATCCTGCTGTCTGGGTTCTATACCCCGGGCTTCGAAGGTGACGGTATCGTCCTGACGCAAAACTCGCTGGCTGCCGTGGTCGGTGACTGGGGCCGGCTGTTCGTCAGCGTCGCGCTGTCGCTGTTCGTCTTCACCTGCATCCTCTACAACTACTACCTGGGCGAGAACAGCCTGCAGTTCCTCAGCCGCAACCGCTTGGTACTGCTGGTGTTCCGCGGCCTGGTACTGGCGCTGGTGGTATGGGGTTCGGTGCAGGACCTGTCGACCGTGTTCGCATTCGCCGACATCACCATGACCTGCCTGGCCTTCGTCAACCTGGTCGCCCTGGCTTTGCTGTTCAAGGTCGGCCTGCGCGTGATGCGCGATTACGACGACCAGCGCAAAGCCGGCATCAAGCAGCCCGTTTTCGACTCGAGCAAGTTCGCCGACCTGGACCTGGATCGCAACGCCTGGCCGGCCAATCCGCAGGCCGAAACAGCCGTTGACAAAGCCGTCGGCGAAGTTCAACCGCAGCGCTGATATCCTCGCCTGCCCAGCCGCCCCGTTCGCGGGCGGCTGCCTACTCTCCGGTCACCGCTACGGATGCTTTCCATGCGTGCAGTCACGAATCTTCTCGTCCTCTACACCGGCGGCACCATCGGCATGCTCGAAACCGCCGAAGGCCTGGCGCCGGCCGGTGGTTTCGATGCGCGGATGCGCGAACACTTCGCCCAACTGAGCGATGCACCTCAGGTGCAGTGGACGCTCCAGGAAATGAACCCGCTGCTCGACAGTGCCAACATGCAGCAGCACAACTGGCTGGCAATGCGCGATGCCATCGTCCGTGCAGTGGACAATGGCGGCCATGATGGCGTGCTGGTGCTGCATGGCACCGACACCCTCGCCCACAGCGCTGCGGCGTTGTCGTTCCTGCTGCTGGGCCTGCCAGTACCGGTGCTGCTGACCGGGTCAATGTTGCCGGCCGGTGCACCGGGCAGTGATGCCTGGGACAACTTGTGCGGTGCCCTGCGCCAGTTCGAGCAAGGCCTTGAGGCTGGCGTGCAGCTGTACTTCCATGGCCAGCTGTTACAGGGCTGCCGCGCCTCGAAGCTTCGCAGCGAAGCGTTCGACGCCTTCGCCGCGTTGCCGCGTCATCGTGAAGGCGAGCGGGCGAAAGACATACCTGCCACTTTGGGTTATCGCCAGCAGCGCCAACCGGTGAACCTTGCCGTGATGCCGGTATTCCCCGGTTTGCAGGCCGAACACCTGCGTGCGGTGCTCGACACCGGGGTGCAAGGGCTACTGCTGGAATGTTACGGCAGCGGCACCGGGCCGTCGGATGACCAAGCCTTGCTCGACGTGCTGCGCTCGGCGCGCCAGCGTGGGGTGATGCTGGTTGCCATCAGCCAGTGCCCCGAGGGTTCGGTGGTGTTCGATACCTATGCGGCGGGCAACCGCCTGCGCGGTGCCGGGCTGGTCAGTGGCGGTGGCATGACCCGTGAGGCGGCGCTGGGCAAGATGTTTGCGCTGCTGGGCGCGGGGCTGGATGCAGATGCTGCAGAGCAGTGGTTTGCGCTGGACCTGTGCGGCGAGCGCGCTTGAACAGGAAATTGGCGGAAGGCAGCGGGAGTCGAACCTGCCCGGGAACGGCTGCCGTCCCCAACCGGGTTTGAAGCCCGGCCGCGCCACCGGGCGCGATTGCCTTCCTTGAACTCAGTGCCTGGCCTGCTGCTGGGCCAGGGCGCTGTCGGCGCGGATGTGACGCTGATCGGCAACCCTGCGGGTCAGGCCGATACGGTCGAAGTATTCCAGAATCTGCACACTGCGCTTGCGACCGATGCCCAACATATCGCGAAATGCGGCCACCTGCACTATCGGTGTTTCATTCGCTTGCCCAAGCAGCAGCTCTGCCATGCGCTGTAGCGTCGCCTCAGGGTAGAACAGGTCACGTACCACCTGATGCACGACGCCAAGCCTGGCCAACTTTCGCAACAACAGGCGCACATCCGCCTCGGCACATTTCTCTTCGCTGGCCAGCGTCCGCACCCAAGGCGGATCGAACCGCCCTTCCAGCAACCTCGGCTGCAGCCGCGACCATAGCGCACTGTCGGCCTCGCTCAACTGCACCTTGTGACCAGGCAGATGCAACCACGGCCCGCTGCTGGCAATAGTGCCTTCGCCGAGCATCTCCTCGAGCAGGCTGACGAATGCGGGACGCTCGACTGGCAAGGCGGCGAAGCGCCGCAGGCGGTCACGGTCCGGGCCCAGCTGGTCGGGTTCCTGCTCGTGGAACAACGCCAGTTGTTCGCGCACCTGGTGTTTGAGCGCCTGCCACTGGGCTTTAGCGAATAACAACTGGCCTTGCCTGGTTGCGACCACCAGCACGTCAGCTGGTAATTGCCAGCCCTCACGCAAGCGGTTGAACTGGCGTTCAAGCCGCTGTGGGTCGAGCCCACCTGGCGCGGTGTCGAGCAACGCCATCAAGGCTTGCTCCAGGCCCTTGGCATCACGTAGCACCTTCAACTGGCGCAAGCGCGCCTCGCTGCGACGCTGCCGGCTCGGTGCGAACGGGTCCAGCACCGTACCGCCGCCAAGGGTGCGTTGGGCACGCTGGTCACGCAGCACCAGGCGGTCGCCATGCACGGCTTGCAGCGGCGCATTGAGCAACAATTGGGCGAACATGCGCTGACCAGCAGGCAGCCGCTCGCCTTCGAGCAGGGCGACCCGTGCGGTGACGTCCTGGGTCCCCAGATGTACGTGCACGGCGCTGAAATGTTCGAAAGGGCGGGACTCGCCGGCGAGCAGCTGCAGTTCGATATCGACCCGTGTGCTGGGCGCGTGCAGCCATTGCGATACCAGCCAATCGCCACGGCGCACCTGCTCAACCGCGAGGCGCTCGGCTGCAATGTTCAGCGCCACACGCTGTCCCGCTTCAGCCACCAGCGCCGCCTGGTTTTGCGCATGCAGACCGCGTACCCGCACTGCTTTACCGGCCTTGCCGAGCAATAACGTATCACCCGCGCTGACACGCCCGGCCAGCGCCGTACCCGTGACCACCAGGCCAGCCCCGGTGACCGCGAAGGCGCGGTCGATAGCCAACCGAAAGCCGCCACGCACGCTGCGCTGCTTCAAGCCCTCGCCCGCCGCGAGCAAAGCATGACGCAGCGCCTCGACCCCCTCGCCGGTAACACTCGACAGCGGGAACTGCGCTGCCCCGGCATAAGGCCCGGGCGCCAGCAACTGTGCAATCTGCACCTGCACTTCGGCCACGCGCACCGGCGCGACCCGGTCGCACTTGCTTATTGCTACCAGTGCCAGGGGAATGCCCAACAACTCAATGATCGCCAGGTGCTCACGGGTCTGCGGCATGACGCCGTCATCAGCAGCCACCACCAGCAACACCAGATCGATACCATGGGCGCCAGCAAGCATGTTGTGGATGAAACGCTCGTGGCCGGGCACATCGATGAAGCCCGTCAATGGCGCGCCTTCAGCCAGGGCGGCATAGCGATAGCCCAGATCGATGGTCATGCCGCGCTCGCGTTCTTCCTGGCGATGGTCGCCGGCCTGCCCGGTCAGGGCCTGGAGCAATGCGGTCTTGCCGTGGTCGATGTGGCCAGCGGTACCAATGATCACTGCACTGGCCCCAATTGCAGGGCCGGTAACTGCGCCAACCACTGAGCTTCGTCGTCCAGCTGACGCAGGTCGAGCCACAGCGCGTCATCGTCGATACGGCCGAGCACGGGCACCGCAAGATCGCGCAAGGCGCGTTCCAGCACATGCAGGCTACGCCCGCGCAGTTTCTTCGACACCTGTGGGCGCAGGCACAGCGCGGCGCTGGGCAGGCGTGCAACCGGCTGGCTGCCGCTGCCGATCATGCCGAGCGCCGGCTCGACGCTGACGGCCCATTGCCCCCCGAGACGGGCCTTGAGCTCGGGTGCCAGGCGCTCGGCCTGGGCGTGGATTTCAGCCTGGCTGCGGGTCAACAGGCGCAGGCTGGGCAAGCGCTCGACCAGCTTGTCCGGGTTGCGGTACAGCGCCAGCACGGCTTCGAGGGCAGCGAGGGTGATTTTGTCGACGCGCAGTGCACGTTTCAGCGGGTTCTTCTTGATCCTCGCGATCAAATCCTTGCGACCAACGATGATCCCGGCCTGGGGGCCGCCAAGCAGCTTGTCACCGCTGAAGGTCACGATATCCGCGCCATCGGCCAGGGCCTGGCGCACGGTCGGTTCGGCGGGCAGGCCCCAGCGGGTCAGGTCGAGCAGGCTGCCGCTGCCCAGGTCTTCCAGCAGCGGCAGATCATGCTGATGGGCGATTCGCGCGAGCTCCGCAGTAGGCACCTGGGTGGTGAAACCCTGGATGCTGTAGTTGCTGCAATGCACCCGCATCAACAAGCCGGTACGCGGGCCGATGGCAGCTTCGTAGTCGCGGGCATGGGTGCGGTTGGTGGTGCCGATCTCGTGCAGGCGTACACCGGCACGGGCCATGATGTCGGGAATGCGAAAGGCGCCGCCGATCTCGATCAGCTCACCGCGGGAAATGATGCCCTCCTTGCGCGCGCCCAGGCTGTTGAGCGCAAGCAGCACGGCGGCCGCGTTGTTGTTGACCACGGTGACCGCTTCGGCGCCTGTCAGCTCGCGGATCAGCCCTTCGATCAGATCGTCTCGATCGCCACGCTTGCCGGTGGCAAGGTCAAACTCCAGGTTAAGCGGATAGCGGGCGGCGGTCTGCATGGCTTCAACGGCTTCCTCAGGCAACAGGGCACGACCGAGGTTGGTGTGCAGTACCGTGCCGGTAAGGTTGAAGACGCGTCGTACCTGGCTGCGCTGCTGGAGGGCCAGGCGCTCGCCGCTGCGGCCCAGGAGGATTTCAGCGCCCAGTTCGGCAGCGTCGAGCTGGCCGTTGCGAACAGGTTCGCGCAGGTCGTCGAGCAGTTGGCGCAGGGTGGCGAGCACTGCGTCGCGGCCATGACGCTCGATCAGCGGGAGGCAGGCCGGGTGACGTAGCAGGGTGTCGATGGAAGGGAGCCGTGGCGTATTGCTGGCGAGGCTTGAAGACATCAGGTACTACCTTATCCATTGTCTGTTCGGGCCTCATCGCCGGCAAGCCGGCTCCTACAGGACTGCATCGCTCTCGGGAGCAGTGAAATAGCTGTGGGAGCCGACTTGCCGGCGATGAGGGCAAATCAATTGTGCAGTGTAGACACTCACCCACCACCCGGCGCCAGCATCAGGTTGGGTGCCAGCCGATGAAAGCCCTCCTCGTCCAACCGGATATCCAGCGCCAGGCTGGCCAGGTCATCGGCCAACGGCTCGGCAGCAGCGTCGTTCTCAAGGTAATTCTGTTTCAGGTAGGTATTGCACCCCGGGCAGCACTCTGCCCGCAGCGGCGCCTTGCCCGGCGCATGGCGGTCATCCTCCAGACTGGTGTAGCGCAAGCCCTTGCTCGATTCGCAATACACGCACTTGACCCGCACCACATGCCATTCGCAGGCACACAAGGAGCACGCCAGGTAACGCAGGCCGTTGTGCTTGCCACGGTTACGCACCACTGCGGCCATGGCCGGCGAACCACAGGCCGGGCACTGGGCCTGACTGCCCGACGGCTTGAGTTCATGTGATGGCAGTGCCAGCAACCAGCTGGACCAGGCCGCCTGCAGCGCGGCCCCCAGAAACGGCACCAGTGCTACAGGCACAGCGTCGTACTGCCCCGCCAGCAATGCGCTCCCCCAGCCTTTGCGCTGGCTGTCATCACTGCCGCGCAGTGCCTGCAATGCTGCCGCCAAAGGGCCACTGGCCTCGCCGTCGAAATGATCGATCAGTGCCTGCAACCACGCCAGCCAGGGCCCCTCGCGCACCAGGCCGTCGGCCGCGAGGGGTGGCAAACCATGACTTATGCACAGGCGCTGTCGGTCATCGGCGACTGGCAAACCACCAGGCGGGTTATCCACAAGCTGCTGCTGAATGCGACACAGCCGGGCGATCAGACGCAGGTAGTCGCCAAGGGCATGCCCTGCAGCGAGCTGTTCGAGGCGCAGGGCGCGCAGTTCGAACAGGTTGGCGGGCGGCAGGTGCAGAAACGGCGGCATCACCGCCGACGCTTCGATCTGCCCCGGTTCGAGTATCGTGCTCAAGCGTTCATCCTTCTTTACGTCCATGGTCACTCGGCGTCTTGTCGCCGGTCACCTCGCGGTACCACAACTGATGGTGTTTGCGTGCCCAGGCGCGGCTGACCCAGCCATGCAACATGGCGCCGATCGAACCCTTGATCCAGATACCGGCGTAGATGTGCACGATGATGCTGAGAATCAGCACGAAGCCCGCCAGCGCATGGGCCAACGACGCCAGGCGAATCGAACCTATGTCGAAGAAATGGCTGAAATACGCACGCCAGATCACCAGGCCGCTGAGCAGCAACACCAGCATGCACACCAACAACGTCCAGAACAGCAGCTTCTGCCCAGCGTTGTACTTGCCGATCGGCGGCACGCCCTCCTCCTTGTTGAGCATTACCCGGTCAATGCGGCGCAGCCACAGGCGGTCGTTGGCAGTGATGAAGTTGGCGCGCCAGAAACGCACCACCAGGAACAGAAAGAACACAAACATGGCCACCCCGATGAAGGGGTGCAGGATGCGTGTCCACGGCCCGCCGCCGAACAGATGGCTGAGCCAGAACAGCGCCGGATGGAACAGCGCCAGCCCCGAAAGCCCGGCCAGCACGAACAGGATGGCGACGATCCAGTGGTTGGTCCGCTCGTTGGCGTTGTAGCGAAGGATGGGTTTGTCGTCGTTCATGGCCGCTGCTCCCCTTGCCCACCGGGCTGCTTCGGATCGTAGACATGCACCGCCGGGTCCACCTGGTGCACGCTGTCATCAGGTGGCGTGGTGGTGGGGTGTTCGTCCTCCTCGACCCGCTGCGGGCCAACCCGCACATAGTGGAAGAACCCCGCCAGCACCGCCGCGCCCATCGCCAGCAGCGCCAGCGGCTTGGTGATGCCCTTCCACAAGCCCACCAGCGGGCTGATCACCGGCTGGTCCGGCAGACCGGCATACAGCCTGGGCGTATCGGCATGGTGCAGTACATACATCACGTGCGTGCCACCGACGCCGTCCGGGTCGTAGAGACCGGCGTTGTCGTAGCCACGCGATTTGAGGTCGACGATGCGTTCGGCAGCATGCACCTTCATTTCGTCCTTGCTGCCGAAGACGATCGCGCCGGTCGGGCAGGTTTTCACGCAGGCAGGCTCCAGGCCCACGCTCACGCGGTCGGAACACAGCGAGCACTTGTAGGCCTTGTGGTCTTTCTGCGAGATGCGCGGAATGTTGAACGGGCAGCCAGTGATGCAGTAGCCACAGCCGATGCAATGGTCCTGGTTGAAATCGACGATGCCGTTAGCGTGCTTGATGATCGCACCCGGGCTCGGGCAGGCCTTCAGGCAACCCGGCTCGGCGCAATGCATGCAGCCGTCCTTGCGGATCAGCCACTCCAGGTTGCCGTCGTCGCGCTCGTGTTCGGTAAAGCGCATCAGGGTCCAGGTATCGGCCGTCAGGTCCTGGGGATTGTCGTAGGTACCGTGGTTGTGGCCGACCTCGTCACGCAGTTCATTCCACTCCGAACACGCCACCTGGCAGGCCTTGCAGCCGATGCACTTGGTGGTGTCGATCAACTTGGCGACTTCCTCCTGCTGACGCACCGAAGGCGGTACGGTGGTGGTGGCCGAGCGGGCGATGATGTCTTGGCTGGCCATCAGAGTTTCTCCACTTTGACGAGGAACGACTTGGACTCCGGCGTCTGCGTGTTGCCGTCACCGAGGAAGGGCACCAAGGTGTTGGTCAGGTAACCGTGCCGTGTCGCGCCGGTGAAGCCCCAGTGCAAAGGAATGCCGATCTGGTGCACGGTCTGGTTGTTAACCTGCAGCGGGCGAATCCGCTTGGTCACCACCGCCACCGCTTCGATATGCCCGCGCTTGCTCGATACCCGCACCCGGTCCCCCGCCTTGATGCCTTTCTCGTTGGCCAGCACCTCACCGATCTCGACGAACTGCTCGGGCTGGGCAATGGCGTTGAGCCGGCAATGCTTGCTCCAGAAGTGGAAGTGCTCGGTCAGCCGATACGTCGTAGCCGCATAGGGGAATTCGTCGTGCTTGCCGAGGGTGTCCCACACCGAATCGAAGATCCGCCCGGCCGGGTTGCTGGTGGCCTTGTTGTTCTTCGGGTGCAGCGGGTTGATGCCGATCGGTGTCTCGAACGGCTCGTAGTGCTCGGGGAACGGCCCTTCGGCCATCTTGTCGATGGCAAAAAACCGCGCCACGCCCTCGGGGTTCATGATGAACGGGTTCATGCCCGCTTCCGGTGGCGAGTCGACCTTGAAGTCGGGCACGTCGGTGCCTGTCCAGGCCTTGCCGTTCCACCATACCAGGCGCTTTTTCTCCGGGTCCCATGGCTTGCCTTGCAGGTCGCTGGAGGCACGGTTGTAAAGGATGCGGCGGTTGGCCGGCCAGGCCCAGGCCCAGTTCTGCGCCTGGTGCATGCCGTACGGGTCGCTGTTGTCGCGCCGCGCCATCTGGTTGCCCTGCTCGGTCCAGCAACCGGCGAAGATCCAGCAGCCGGACGCAGTGCTGCCGTCGTCCTTGAGCTGGCCGAAGCCTGCCAACTGTTGCCCGGCCTTGATGAGCGCGCCGGTGGGGTCGGTCACATCAGTGACCGCCCAGCCGTTCATTTCCTTGGCCAGTTCCTCCGGGGACGGCTCGTCAGGCAGCTTGTAGGGCCAACTAATGTTCATGATCGGATCAGGGTAAGTGCCACCCTCTGTCTGATAGCGCTGACGCATGCGCAGGAACAACTCGCTCATGATCTGCACGTCGGTGCGGGTCTCGCCCGGGCCGTCAGCGCCCTTCCAGTGCCACTGCAGCCAGCGGCTGCTGTTGACCAGCGAACCATCCTCCTCGGCGAAACAGGTGGTGGGCAGGCGGATCACTTCGGTCTGGATATTGGCCGTGTCGACATCGTTAAAGGGCCCGGCATTGCGCCAGAACTCCGAGGTCTCGGTGGCCAGCGGGTCCATGACCACCAGCCACTTGAGCTTGCCCAGGGCAGCGGTCACGCGGTTCTTGTCCGGCAACGCGGCGATCGGGTTGAAGCCTTGGCAGAAGTAACCGTTGACCTTGCCTTGGCTCATCATCTCGAACATGCGCAGCACGTCATAGGCCGGCACATCGAGCTTGGGCAACCAGTCGTAGCCCCAGTTGTTTTCTGCCGTGGCATTGGCGCCATACCAGGCCTTCATCAGGCTGACATGGAACTTGCCGTAGTTCTGCCAGTAGGACAGCTGCCCAGGGCGCAGCGGCTTGGAGGCCCGCTTGTCAATGTAGGCGGCATAGTCCTGCTCGGCATCCCCTGGCAGGCTCAAATAGCCCGGTAGCGAGTTGGACAGCAAACCAAGGTCGGTCAGGCCCTGGATGTTGGAATGCCCGCGCAGGGCATTGACCCCGCCACCCGGCATGCCGACGTTGCCCAGCAGCAACTGGACCATGGCGGCACTGCGGATGATCTGCGCGCCGATCGAATGCTGCGTCCAGCCCAGTGCATAGAGGATCGTCATGGTCTTGCCCGGTACCGAGCAGGTGGCGATCTCTTCCCAGATCTTCATCATGGCGTCCTGCGGCATGCCACAGGTCATGCTCGCCAGTTCGGGGGTGTAGCGGCTGTAATGCTGCTTCATCAGCTGGAACACGCAACGCGGGTGCTGCAGGGTCGGGTCGACCTTGGCGAAGCCGTCCTCGCCCAGTTCGTAACCCCAGCCGGACTTGTCGGCATACACGCGCTTGGCCGCGTCGTAGCCACTGAACAGCCCGTCTTCGAAACCATAGGTTTCTTTGACGATGAACGAAACGTCGGTGTAGTTGCGCACGTACTCGTGCTGGATCTTGTCATTGCTCAGCAGGTAGTTGATCAACCCGCCCATGAAGGCGATGTCGCTGCCGGTACGAATTGGCGCGTAGTAGTCCGCCACCGAGGCGGTACGGGTAAACCGCGGGTCGACCACGATCAGCCGCGCCTTGTTGTGCGCCTTGGCCTCGGTCACCCACTTGAAGCCGCACGGGTGCGCTTCTGCTGCGTTGCCACCCATCACCAGGACCAGATTCGCGTTGGCGATATCTGACCAATGGTTGGTCATGGCGCCACGGCCGTACGTCGGGGCAAGACTTGCCACCGTCGGGCCATGTCAGACACGTGCCTGGTTATCGAACCCCAGCATGCCGGTTGCGCGGATGACCTTGTGGGTCAGATAGCCGGCCTCGCTGGAGGCGGCGGAGGCAGCGAGAAAACCGGTGGTAAGCCAGCGGTTGACGGTTTGCCCCTGGGCGTTCTTTTCGATGAAGTTGGCGTCGCGGTCCTGCTTCATCAGTAGGGCAACGCGGTCGAGCGCTTCGTCCCAACTGACCCGCACCCACTCCTTGCTGCCCGCCTTGCGTACCTCGGGGTATTTGAGGCGGCTCTCGCTGTGGATAAAGTCCAGCAGACCGGCGCCTTTCGGGCACAGAGTGCCGCGATTGACCGGGTGGTCGGCGTCGCCTTCGATATGAATGATGTTCTGTTTGACGTTCTTGCCCGCATCGCCCTGGCTGTAGAGGATCAAGCCGCAGCCGACCGAGCAGTAGGGACAGGTGTTGCGGGTTTCCTTGGTGTGCGCCAGCTTGAAGTGGCGCACCTGCTCGGCGAAGGCCGGCGTCGGGGCCATGCCCAACGCCGCCAGGCTCGAGCCTCCAAGGCCGACAGCGGCGACCTTGAAGAATTGCCGACGGTTGAGGTCCATCGTGCACTCCTGATCAGGTTTCGGGCGCTCGGGGCATTGCCGGCGCCTCGGGTCATCACGGTGGCGGCAAAGTGATGCCGCCAACCGTTAAGACTAGCCAAGAATGCCAAAAGTGCGATTGACCCCGATCAGCAAGGCGGCAGATTGCGCGCCACATTCAAGGCCGCGCTGCTCTGCGCCACCGGCATGATTTCGAGCGTGTTGATATTTACGTGTGGCGGCTGTTCTGCGATCCACGCAACCGTAGCGGCAATGTCCTCGGGCAGAATCGCCTGCACATCACGGTACAGCGCATCCACTGCATTCAGGTCACCGTTCAGGCGCACCACCGAAAAATCGGTCCCGGAACACAGCCCGGGCTCGATGTTGCTGACCCGCACACGGGTCCCAGCCAGATCGGCGCGCAGGTTCAGGCTGAACTGACGCACGAACGCCTTGCTCGCGCCATAAACGTTGCCCCCCGGGTAGGGATAAGTGCCGGCAATCGAACCAATGTTGATGATCATGCCGCTGTCGGCCTGGACCATCTGCGGCAATACCGCATGGGTGACCATGGCCAGGCCGGTGATGTTGGTGTCGATCATGCGCTGCCAGTTCTCGGCGCTGCAGGCCTGGGCTCGCTCGATACCCAGCGCCAACCCTGCGTTGTTGACCAGCACATCGATGGCCGGCGCAGCTTCGTTGATCTGCGAAACCGCTGCGCTGATCGACTGCCCATCGGTCACATCCAGCGCCAGTGGAATGAAGTTGTCGCCAAGTTCATGCTCCAGTGCCTGCAGCTTGTCCATACGGCGGGCGCCACCGATCACGCGATAGCCCTTGGCAACCAGGGTGCGGCATATGGCCCGGCCAAAGCCTGAGGAGGCGCCGGTCACGAATGCAGTTTTCATCAGGTTTGTCTCCCAGAAGGTAATGTCAGACCAGGTACTTCACGCCAAGGCTGGTGAACAGGCACAGCATCGAAAACACCAGCGCCTTGCGCACCACGTCGTTGCCTTTGCGCAGTGCCAGTGCACTGCCCATGTGATTGCCGAGGATGTTGCAGGCCACCAGCGGTAGCGCCAGCAGGTAGACCACCTTGCCGGCCATGATGAATGCGACCAGCGCACCGATGTTGGAGGCGAAGTTGAAGGTCTTGGAGTTGGCCGAACTGGAAACCAGGTCCATGCGCAGCAGGTAGTGGAAGGCGATGATGAACATGCTGCCAGTACCTGGGCCGAAGAAGCCGTCGTAAAAACCGATGGCCAGGCAGGTCAACGGCACGACGGTGTAGAGCATCCGCGCCGACAGCTCTCGCTCCTCTATCGGGCGGTCTTTGGGGGTGAGGAAGATGAGGATGCCGAAAGGGATCAACGCCAGAATGATCTTGCCTACGGTTTCCTGAGAGATCGACACGATCAGGTGCGCCCCCAGGTAGGCGCCGAGTAGTGAGAAAGGCACGCCTACCAGCGCCACCTGCCAGACCATCTTGCTGTTGGCCAGGAAGTTGCGGATGGCAGCCAGCGTGCCCAGCGTACTGACCAGTTTTTCCTGCCCCAGGGCTACCTGAGGCGGCATGCCCACCAGCAGAAACCCTGGTACCAGGAACAACCCGCCCCCACCGGCAATGCTGTCCACGAAGCCCGCGACAAAGGCAATTGCGCCCAGTAGCAGGATCGCCAGCAGCCAGTGTTCCGCCCAGTAAGCGCCTAACAGTTCCATAGCAGTAATTCCGTCGAAAAATGAAGATTGATCAGGAGAGCACTTCGTAAAGGTGGTCGGCCCGGGCGAAGCGCACCCGGTTCAGATCGTTGACAGCGAACACCCGCAGCAGCCAACGGTCAGCGCCGTCGTTTTGCGGCTCGAAGCCATCGCGGGCATGCAGCACGCGCTGGTTCTTGAAGATCATGAAATCGCCTGGCAGCAGCAGGTGTGGCTCATCGAAACGCCGGGTTTCCAACAAGCCGCGCAGGGTGGCCAGGGCCTGCTCGGCGCGCAGGTTCAGCCCGTGGGTGTTCTCGCTGTCGAAGCGGCATAACCACTCGCCTGAATGGCCACGCACCAGCACCGGCAGCTCGGCGGTGCAGCGGCGGTTACCGGTGAACGAGTCAGGGCGGCGGATTTCGAATTGCGCTTCGCACAGTTCGCGCACGGTAGCCAAGGGCAGCGATGCGATCACTGCATCAAGGTTGACCAAGGTTGTGCTGATACGTGGATCACAGCGCATGCCAAAGAACGACAGGTATTCCGGGCAGCAGGAAACCGTACCCAGCGGCTCGGAAGACAATGGCAGGTCGGGATTGTCGACGTGATAGGAAAAGCGCAGCCGAGAGCCATGCGAGCTCTTTTGGCTGGATGACGTACGGGCCGGGATTACATGGCGAAACAGCCGACCATCATTTTCTCCCTCATAGACAACCGGGTTGATACCCATCAGGTTCTGCATGGTCAGGCTGACCAGACAGGCAATTGGCGTACTGCGCGGGCTGAGCACACCAGAGTAAGGGGTAGGAGGCACATCGCGATCGCGTGGGCAATTACGCACGATCATACTGGTCAGTTGCGGATCCTCAACGAAACCCCGGATTTGCTGGCACAGCGCTTTGCCCAAGACCTCTTGTGCCTGCTCCTTGAGTTGCGGGTAAAGCTCTTTGCTGGTTTCGAAATCGAGCGGGGTGTTGGTCAGCAAGGTTTGCCAGGCGCTGGAGACAACCCAGGGCAGGCGGATCTCCAGTGAAGTCTGAGGCTCGGCTGCTTGTTGCAGGTATGCGCTTTCCATTTCGGGTGCTATTCCATTGGCCATTCGGTGTCGTGCTATGCCGGGCAGAGGCGGCAGTCATTGTCTTTTTTTGAAACCGTTCACAGCTGAGCGATACGAACGAGAGATGCCGGTCCCGGCATCACCACATTGCATCGACTCAATCATTGTAATTACAAAAATAGAATCGATTCAATTTATTTCATTGGCCGATTGCCATCACCATTGAATCGAGACAATCAACTTATTGATTTCAAAAGATTTCCTCGTTACGCGAATTGAACGCGCTTTCGCTTGTGCTCCCGACGTGTACCGACTACCTACGGCCATAAGCACTGCAGTCATATCAATAGAGGCAATTTACACATCAAAAACGCGATTACTCCGATCTTGCCTTTCGTGCTAGGCTTCCGCGTTCTTGAAGATTCTGGTGCCATTTCCATGTGGGTTCCTCACTACAGCGACCTGGCGCAGCCGGTCTACCTGATGATCGCCGATGCTCTTGAGCAGGACATAGGCAACGGCCGGCTGGCGCCGGGCGACCGCTTGCCAACACTCAAGGATCTTGCCGAGTCATTGCACGTGACGCCTGGCACCATTGGCCGAGCCTATGACGAAGCGGCCAAGCGGGGCCTGGTGGTTGGCGAGGTCGGCCGCGGCACTTTCGTCCTGCAGCAACGACCGGCGCCTACCCCCACCGCATTCTCGCGGCCCGCACCGCTCAAGCATGAAAGCGGCCAGATCGACCTTTCGATCATCAAGCCCAACGATGCGCACATGGCCGACTGGCTGCGCGGAGCAATTACCGAGCTGGCTGCATCCCCCGACCTTGACCAAGTGCTCGACTACGTTACCGACGGCGGCCATGCGACGCACAAGCAGGCCGGCGCCACATGGATTCAGCGCTGGTTGCCCGAAGCTCGCTCGCAACAGGTGGTGCTGACCTCCGGCGCCCAGCATGGCCTGTTGGTGGCCATCAGCAGCCTGTCGAAGAGCGATGATGTGATTCTGTGCGAGGCACTCTGCTACCCCGGCATCATTTCCCTTGCCCACAGCATGGGCCGCCGCTTGCGCGGGGTAGCCATGGACGAGCACGGCCTGATTCCCGAGGCCTTGCGGGCTGCCTGCGTGGAGCACCGCCCTTCGCTGCTGGTATGTGTGACCACTCACCAGAACCCGACCAACTCGGTAATGCCGCACGCGCGTCGCGAAGCTATCGCCCAAATTGCCCGCGAGTTCGACCTGTTCATCGTGGATGACGATATCTACGGCTTCCTCGAACCGGCGCCTGACTACAAGCCCTTGGCCGCCTATGCACCTGAGCGCTCGGTGTACCTGACCAGCCTGTCCAAGAGCGTGCTGCCGGCGCTGCGTATCGGCTACCTTTACGCGCCGCCACAAACGCTGTCGCGGTTGTCGTCTATGGTGCGCAGCAGCGTCTGGATGCCTTCCCCGCTGATGGCTCAACTGGCCAGCAACCTGATCAACAGCGGTATGGCCGAGCATTTGGTGCGGGTGCAGCAGGAAGAAGCCGCCGCACGCCAGTTGATGGCCCAGGAAATCCTTGGCAGGTACAAGGTGCGTAGCCAGCCCAACAGCTTCCATATCTGGCTGGAACTGCCTGAGCCATGGACCAGCGATGAATTCGCCAACCTGGCGCGCAACAATGGCGTAACCGTGGTCAGTGGGAGCCAGTTCCTGCCTGAGCGCAGCCCAGCCAGCTGTGGAGTGCGCATCGCCCTAATGACGCCAAGCCGTGCCGAGCTGAGCTTTGCCCTGACCAAACTTGCCAGCTTGCTGGACTCATCCGAGCCGCGGCTTTTCTACTAGAAATGAAGAAGGCCGCAGGGTGCTCACGAACCGTCTGAGCGCCCTGCCCTGTGGGCGTAGCGCCCTCATGAACACTAAATGCGGCTCAGCGGATCAACCGCCCCAGCCCATCCAGCAACCGCTGCAAGGCCCCCTGATTGGCCTGCATCACCGCCCTGCCCGCCTCACCCATGCGCTGGGCATCCTGCGGCAACTCGATCAACTGCCGCACTGCCTCTGCCAACCCTTGGGCATCGTCCACCTGCTGCAACGCCCCGGCATCACGCAACATCGCGCTGATTTCGAGGAAGTTGAACACATGCGGCCCCATGATCACCGGCAGCGCCAGCGCTGCCGGCTCCAGTGGGTTGTGGCCGCCAGTGGCGACCAGGCTGCCGCCGACGAAGGCGATGTCGGCCAGTGCGTAGAGGAACAGCAGCTCGCCCATGGTATCGCCGAGCAGCACGCGGGTCTGGCCATCGACCGCCGCACCGGCAGAACGGCGCACGGTAGCGAACTGCCCGCTGCACAAGGCATGCACTGCATCGAAACGCTCGGGGTGGCGCGGCACCAGGATCAGCAGCGCGTCGCCATGCACCTGCAGCAACTGCTGATGAGCCTGCAGGATCAGCGCGTCCTCACCTTCATGGGTACTGGCCGCAATCCACACCAGCCTCCCGCTGGCGCCCCACTGTTCACGCAGTGCCCTGGCACGCGGCAAAAGCTGGTCATCGACCTTCAGGTCGAACTTGATCGAACCTGTGACCTGCACGCACTCAGGACGCGCACCCAAGTCGCGGAAGCGTTGCGCCTCGGTTTCGGTCTGCACCGCAATCAGGTTCATCTCGGCGAGCATCGGCCGGGTCAGACTGGCAAAACGCGCATAGCCACGGGCGGAACGCTCGGACAACCGAGCATTGGCCAGCGCAACCGGAATGCCACGCTTGGCGCATTGGTGAATATGGTTGGGCCACAGCTCGGTTTCCATGATGATGCCCAGCCGCGGGCGCACATGGTCGAGAAAACGCCCCGCCGCCCACGGCAGGTCATAAGGCAGGTAGCAATGCTGGATGCGCGGTTCATCGGCGAACAGCGCACGAATGCGCTCTGAGCCGGTGGGCGTCATGCAGGTGAGCGTGACCGGCAGGTCCGGGTAGGCCTTGAGCAAAGCTCGCACCATGGGCGCGGCGGCAATGCTTTCACCTACCGATACGGCATGTACCCAGATGCCTCCCTGGCGCATCGCCGGCAGGTTGCGGGCGAAACGTTCGCCGATACGCTGGCCGTAGGCCGGGGCCTTGCGGGCACGCAGGTAAAGGCGCAGCGCGACCAGCGGCAGGCCCAGGTGGAACAACAGGGTATAGAGAGTTCTGTTCATGGCGGCGAAGTTTACCCGATCGCGCGCAAGTGCACCGCAAAGCGCTCGGCCAGCCATTGCGCGGCGGGCCCCAGCGGTTCGTCACGGCGCCAGGCCAGTTCGACGACCAGGGCCGGTGGCCGCCATTCGCTGGCCAGCTCAACCATGTGCGCCTGGTAGGTCGGGTATTGCACCACATGGCGTGGCAGCCACGCCCAGCCCAGCCCACGCATCAGCAGCTCGGCCATGGCGTAGAAACTGTCAGCGCGCCATACCTGCGGGCTGATCGCTTCGCCACCGGGATAGCCACTTTGCTGCGGGGCGATCAGCAACTGGCGGTAGCGTGCCAGCTGCTGGCGTGTGACGCGGCTTTCACATGCCAATGGATGATCCACCGCGCACACCGTGACCATCTCTACGCTACCCAGGGCACGCCGCTCCAGTGAGGCAGGCATGCTTTCATGGTGGAAAAACAAACCCAGGTCGGCACGTCGCTCCACCAGCTTGCGCGCTACGTCACCTTGGGCTCCGCTGGCCAGTTGCACTTCCAGAAAAGGGTAATGAATGGCCAGTTCGTCGAGGCTGTCGATCACAGGTTGATAAGGCATGGCTTCATCCTGCGCCACCCGCAACAAGGCTTCCTGGCCACGCATCAGGGCCAGAGCGCGGCCATCGAGCCGTTCGCACTGGCGCAGCAGCTCGCGGGCATCCGCCAATAGCGCGGTACCGTTTTCGGTCAGCCTGGGCTGGCGGCCGCTGCTGCGCTCGAACAAAGTGACGCCGAGGTCCGCTTCGAGCATTGCAATGGCATTGCTGACGGCTGACTGCGCTTTGCGCTGCTCACGGGCGACGGCAGAAAACGAGCGCAGTTCGACGACGCGCACGAAGGTACGCAGCTGCTCAAGGTTCCACTGATCGGCCATCAACCTATCTCCCGGGGCGATAGGTAATGACTTTACCGCATCCTGGGACACACTAGAATGCCCGTCCAGAACCGGAGGAACGAACCATGAACGCCTACACCTGCCTCGCCATCGCCATAGTCGCCGAAGTCATCGCCACAGCCTCCATGAAAGCCGTGAAAGGCCTGAGCACGCCATTGCCACTGCTGCTGATGGTGGTCGGCTATGGCATCGCATTCTGGATGCTGACGCTGGTGGTGCGCACCATTCCGGTAGGCATCGCCTATGCGGTCTGGTCGGGGCTGGGGATCGTGCTGATCAGCGTGGCGGCGCTGGTCATCTATGGGCAGAAACTCGATGTGCCGGCGATGCTGGGGATGGCGATGATCGTTGGCGGCGTGGTGGTGATCCAGTTGTTCTCCAAGACTGCCGGGCATTGATGGGGCCCGTCGGCGATGAGCCAATCCAGGCATAGCCTGTATACTTGCCAGCTGTCCCAGACTTCGAGGTACCGCCATGCCATCCGCCATTTCCACTGACGTGCTCATCGTCGGCGCCGGGGTCGCAGGCCTGTGGCTCAATGCCCGCCTGCGCCGCCTGGGTTATTCGACAGTGCTGGTGGAGCGCGCCAGCCTTGGCGGCGAACAGACCATCAAGTCCCAGGGCATCATCCATGGCGGTACCAAGTACGCCCTGCACGGTGCGTTGACGGGCGCCTCGGAAGCCATCGCCGACATGCCACGGCGCTGGCGCGAAGCCGTGGCCGGCAGCGGCGAACTGGACCTGAGCCGCACCCGCCTGCTTTCCGACGCCCACTACCTGTGGTCGCCCGGCACCCTGGCCGGCAACCTCACCAGCTTCTTCGCCAGCAAGGCCGTGCGCGGCCGGGTTGACCAGGTCAAGGGGGATCAATTGCCTCCTGCGCTGCAGGACCGCGCCTTCAAAGGCAAGGTGTATCGCTTGGCCGAACTGGTGATCGATGTCCCCAGCCTGCTGGCCAACCTGGCTGAACTGGCTGGCGACTCCTTGCTCGCCGGTGAGCACATCGAGCCCCTGCATGAAGGTGAATTACTGGTTGGCCTGCGCGTGGACGGCCGTGAAATCCGTGCCCAGCGCATCGTGCTCAGTGCTGGCGCGGGCACCGAGGGCCTGCTTCACGCCTTGGGCCTTGAGCAACCGGCCATGCAAACACGGCCGCTGCATATGGTCATGGCCAAAGGCCCTAACCTCAAACCACTGTATGCCCACTGCCTGGGCGGCGGCCCCAAGCCGCGCGTCACAATCACCACCCACCCTGCAGCCGACGGCCAATGGGTCTGGTACCTGGGCGGCGACCTGGCTGAAGCCGATGGCGTAGCGCGCGACACGCAGGCGCAGATTGCCGCAGCCCAGAAGGAGGTCAGCCAGCTCTTGCCGTGGGTCGATCAACGCCTGGTCCGCTGGGCCACGCTGCGAGTCGACCGCGCAGAACCTGCACAATCGGGCCTGGTGCGGCCCGACAACGCGTTCCTCGCCGACCAGCAGCGCCTACTGGTGGGCTGGCCAACCAAACTTGCCCTGGCGCCCGACTTCAGTGACCGTGTGCTGGCCAGCCTGGAACGTGACGGCATCCGCCCAAGCGCCCAAGCCGAGCTTGCAGGGCTGCCACGCCCGCCACTCGGCGTGCCTGCCTGGGAGCAACTGCTGCCATGACCCTGCCGACCCTGCACGACTTCCACCGCTCGCTGGGCAGCACAGGCTTCAAGGTGTCACCCCTGGGCCTGGGCACGGTCAAACTTGGCCGCGACCAAGGCGTGAAGTACCCCACCGGGTTCACGATTCCCGGCGATGACGAAGCGCGCCTGCTGCTGGCCCAGGCGCGCGAACTGGGTATCAACCTGATCGACACGGCACCGGCCTATGGCTGCAGCGAAGAGCGTCTGGGGCCGCTGCTGCGCGGCCAGCGCGATGAATGGGTGATCGTCAGCAAGGTTGGCGAAGAGTTCGAAAACGGCCAGTCGCGCTTCGACTTCAGTGCAGCCCACACCCGTCTTTCGGTCGAACGCAGCCTGCGCCGGTTGGAAACCGACCGCATCGAACTGGTGCTGGTGCACTCCGATGGCAACGACCTGGAGATTCTCGAGCAGCAAGAGGTCTACCAGACCCTCGCAGCCCTCAAGCAAGAGGGCAAGATTCTCGGCTACGGCCTGTCGGGCAAAACAGTCGCCGGCGGACTGAAAGCTCTCGAGCAAGGCGACTGTGCCATGGTCACCTTCAATCTCAACGAGCAGGCAGAACGACCGGTACTGGACTACGCTGCCGAACACGGCAAAGCCATTCTGGTGAAGAAGGCCTTGGCCAGTGGGCATGTCTGCCTTGCACCTGGTGTCGACCCGGTACACGCCAGCTTCGAACTGCTGTTCGCCCACCCTGGCGTCAGCAGTGCTATCGTCGGCACCATCAACCCGTTGCACCTGGCCCACAACGTGGCCACCGTCGCCCGCATCCTGGGCCAGCATTGAGTTGTCCCCACCCCGGGCCTGGACACTGACCCGACGCAAGGAGGAGCCTCGTGCCGCGTACGCTGATCCGCAAGAACCCGAGCAACTTCAAAACACTGCCACTGCATGTCGAAGCCACCCCCGAGAGCCTGGTTTATCAGAGCATCGGCATGCCACTGAACTTTGCCCAGACGCAACAACGGCGCCGGGCCATCGAGCTGCCCGATAACCAGCGTTTCGTGGCAGAGCTGGCCAACCTCGGCGTTTCGGTACGCCTGACCCTGCACTGGCAGAACCGCGACTACTGGGTACTGGTGCGCCAGCGCCGCCAGGACCGGGGCGACGTGGTGCTTAAATTGATTTCAGGGTATGTACCGGCTCAAGAACTTAACCTGCCGCTGCACACCGCGGTCCAGGAAGTGGCGGAAGAGTGCCTGCTGGAAACGCCGGAAGGCTGGCTGGGAGGTCGCTTCAACGACACCTGGCTACCTGCACCTTACGCTGCCGCCCTGCACTACCGGGAGGCGCTGCCGTTCGTCCTGACGCCGGAATCGGGTGCCGCCCGGTCGGTGTATTGCGCCAACCTGATGTTGCTGGAGCGCCCACGGGCGTATGTGCACCTGCCTACGGCATCGCTGCAACTGATCTACGACATGCGCCTGCAAGTACCCAGGGACGCCAAGAAGCTGAGCCTGTTCCATGTCGATGAACGCCTTGAAGGTGATCAGCTGGTCGCTCGGCTCAACCGTAAACGGCCCGACCTGTACCTGATGCCGGTGCAGGACGGTCAGCCGCAGGCCGAGCTGTATACATTGAGGAAAGATGAACTGGTGCCGGCCAGCACCCGCGGGCTGTACCTGGCGGAGAGCTTTGCTCGGCAGGACGGGTGGGTGGTCGCGGACGAGCGGATACGCTGGAAGGATTGGGTAAGGCAGCAGGGGCTGGTGGAGAGCAAAGCAGCAAAGGCTTCACACCTGCGACGCTTTGGCGACAAGGCGCGGGCACTGCTGGAGCGCGCGCGCACCTCGCTGAGCAAATGAATATCCGGGGCCGCCTTGCGGCCCCGGGCACATCAGTTCTTGCGGATTTTTTCGACTATCGCGGTAGTCGAACTGTTCTCGACCAACCCCAACACCTTCACGGTGCCGCCGTAGCCCTTGACGATATCGGCACCCACCACCTGGTCGATACCGTAGTCACCGCCCTTGACCAGCACATCCGGTTTCACCTGGCTCAGCAGATTCTCCGGCGTACCTTCAGGGAAGCTGATGACCCAGTCCACCGCGCCCAGCCCAGCCAGCACGGCCATGCGCCGATCGACGCTGTTGATCGGGCGGCCAGGGCCCTTCAGGCGGCTTACCGAAGCATCGTCGTTGACCGCGACGATAAGACGATCACCCTGGGCACGCGCCTGCTCGAGGTACGTCACATGCCCTGCATGCAGGATGTCGAAACAACCATTGGTGAACACGATCTTCTCGTTGTGCGCACGCGCATCGTCGATGGCCAGCAGCAGTTGCTCCAGGCCAAGCACGCCACGTTCGGAACCTTCCTCGCGCTGAATCGCGCGACGCAGCTCAGGTGCACTGATCGCTGCAGTACCCAGTTTGCCGACCACGATGCCAGCCGCCAGGTTGGCCAGGCCGACCGCGTGGGGCAAGTCTTCACCGGCCGCGATGGCGGCAGCCAGGGTGGAAATCACGGTATCGCCAGCGCCGGTCACATCGAATACTTCGCGGGCACGGGCCGGCAGGTGCAGCGCCGGCTGGCCGGTGCGCAGCAGGGTCATGCCGTGCTCGCCACGGGTCACCAGCAATGCGCCCAGGTCAAGGTCCAGCAACAGCTGCAGGCCCTTGGCGACCAGCTCGGCCTCATCGGCGCAGCGGCCAACGATGGTCTCGAACTCGCTGAGGTTCGGCGTGATCAGGCTGGCACCGCGGTAGATGGAGAAGTCCTTGCCCTTGGGGTCGGCCAGTACCGGTATACCCTTGGCACGTGCGGCCTGGATCAGGCTCTGATGATTTTTCAGTGCGCCTTTGCCGTAGTCGGACAACACCAGCACCTTGACACCCTCGAGCAGGCTCTCGACTTCGGCGCCCAGCGACAGCGGGTCGGTGGCGAACGGCTCTTCGAAATCGATGCGCAACAGCTGCTGGTGACGGCTCATGACCCGCAGCTTGACGATGGTCGGCTGGTGCGCAATGCGCTGGAACACCGAACGTACCCCCGCAGCCTGCAGGCTGTTGGCCAGGCTGTCGGCGGCCTCATCCTGGCCGGTGACGCCGATCAGTGCCGCCGGGGCACCGAGGGCGGCAATGTTCAACGCAACGTTGGCCGCGCCGCCGGGGCGATCCTCGATCTGATCGACCTTTACCACCGGCACTGGCGCTTCTGGCGAGATACGCGAAGTACCGCCATGCCAGTAGCGGTCCAGCATGACATCGCCGACCACCAATACCGGGGCTTGATCGAAACGCGGCATGGACAACTTCATGGGCAACCCATATGGAAATAATGAACAGGGGCAGGATATTAGCACAGGGTAGGCGACGGCTTTACGGCCAGATCGGGCCCTGGAAAATTCCGGTGACAATCGGGGCCGTACGGCCCCGATCAAGGGCAACTCAGGTGATATCGGCCTTCGCCGGCTCTTCCAGGCCCATGGCGTGCAAGCGGGCATAATAGCCATTGGCCGCCAGCAGCTCGGCATGGGTACCGCGCTCCACCAGGCGGCCCTGGTCCATCACCAGGATCTGGTCGGCTTTCTCGATTGTGGACAGGCGGTGCGCGATCACCAGCGTGGTGCGGCCCTGCATGACATGGTCCAGGGCAGCCTGGATATGCCGCTCGGACTCAGTGTCCAGTGCCGAAGTTGCTTCGTCGAGGATCAGCAGCGGCGCGTTCTTCAACAGAGCCCTGGCAATCGCCAGGCGCTGGCGCTGGCCACCGGACAGCAGCACGCCGTTTTCGCCCACGTCGGTGTCAAAGCCCTTGGGCAACTGGTCGACGAACTCCTTGGCATAGGCATCGGCAGCCGCAGCTTCGATGTCTGCGCGCGGCGCGCCGGCCAGGTCGCCGTAGGCAATGTTGTTGGCCACTGTGTCGTTGAACAGGGTCACATGCTGGGTCACCTGCGAAACGTGCCGGCGCAGGTTGCGCAGGCGGTAGTCTTCGATCTCCACGCCATCGAGCAGAATCTGCCCCTGATCGTGGTGATAGAAGCGCGGGATCAGCGCCGCCAGGGTCGACTTGCCGCTACCAGAGCGCCCGACCAGCGCGATCATCTGCCCAGGCTCGGCGGTAAAGCTGATGTCGCTCAGCACTTCGCGCTCGGTACCCGGGTAGGTGAAGCTCAGGTTGCGCACTTCGAGGCGACCTGCCACCCGCTCCTTCTCGATCGTACCGCGGTCGATCTCGGGCTGCTCGTCGAGCTGCTCGAAGATGCTTTCAGCGCCGGCGAGGCCTTTCTGGATGGTCGAGCTGACCTCCGAAAGCTGGCGGATCGGTTTTGGCAGCAGGCCCGCAGCGGTGATGTAGGCCACCAGATCACCGGCGGTCGAGTCGCCCCGCAGAAACAGCACCAGGAACATCAACGCGGCCATGGCGCTGTAGATCACCAGTTGCAGCATCGGCGTGTACAGGGCGCCAGTCTTGGTCATGCGCAGCTGTTTGTCGGTGTTGCTCTGGCTGGCACGGCCAAAGCGCTGCTGCTCGTAAGCCTCGCCGCCGAAGCTGCGAACCACACGGTAGCCCTGGATGGTTTCGGAAGCTACGTGGGTCACGTCGCCCATCGCCACCTGGATCTTCTTGCTCTGTTTACGGAATTTCTTGCTGGCGACGCTGACCATTACCGCGATCACCGGCAGGATGGCGACCATTACCAGGGTCAGGTGCCAGTTCATCCAAAGCAGGTAGGCAAACAGGAACACCACGGTCAGGCCTTCACGGATCACCACCTTGATTGCATCGGTGGCGGCACCCGTCACCATGGTCACGTTGAAGGTGATGCGTGAAATCAGGTGCCCGGAGTTGTGATTGTCGAAATAGCGGTTGGGCAGTACCAGCAGCTTGTTAAACAACTCCACACGCAGGTCATGCACCAGGGAAAGGGAAACCTTGGCCAGGAAGTAGTTGCCGAGGAACGAACCCAGGCCTTGCCACGCGGCGATCAGGATGATCAGCAGCGGTACCGCCTGCAGCAATTGCAGGTCGCGCAAGTAGGGGACGTTGGGGAACAACACCGCTTCGGGGTTGCTCAGGCCATCGACAAAGTACTTGAGGATCCCGGCCAGCATTGGCTGGGTCGAGGCAAAGATCACGAAACCGACAATACTCAGCAGGAAAATGCCGATATAGGGTTTCACGTAGCTCAGCAACCGGAAGTAGATCTTCAGGCTGGAGGTGTGCTCCGCCGGTAGCGGTGTTTCGGCCATCATCGAGCTCGCTGTTCAGGTTGAACCGGAAATTTTACCACAGGCGTCATTTTCGGCACGCCTGCGAGGCAACAACATGCCAGGCCGGCGACCCACAAGGCCTGCGCCCGTTTTTTTTCGTCCGGCATGAGCCCGACTGGTCAGTCAAAAGAGACCAACGTGGTGCTGGAGGATTATTTTCGGCATTATTGCCGGTCATTTTGCTCGCCAGACGACAAGGCTCAACTCATGCAATGCTCTCGGCTCACCCAGGTCGACTTCGATCAGCTGACACTTGGCGCCCAGATACTGGAGGCGGACAGCCATGGCGCCAAAGTCTACCTGCTCAAGGATGGTAACTTCCTCAAGGTTTTTCGGCGCAAGCGTCTGATTTCATCTGCGCTGCTGCGCCCCTACTCCCAGCGCTTCGTGGACAACGCTGCGCGACTTGCGCAGCTGGGTATCCCTACGCTCGAGGTGATCAGCCAGCACAAGCTCGACCTGCCGGGCAGAACAGCGGTGCTGTACCGGCCTTTGCCGGGGCGCACGCTGCTGCAGATGTCGCGGGACGAAGGCTTCAGCTGGGACATCTACCTGCCACGCCTGATCACCCTGATCCGCCAGTTGCACCGTAGCGGCGTGTACTTCCGCTCGCTGCACCTGGGCAATGTGGTGGTCACGCCCGATCAGCACCTGGGCCTGATCGACGTTGCTGACATGCGCTTCCTGCGCCCGCCACTGTCTGCCCGTATGGTTCGACGCAACGTGCAACACATGGTGAGTTACATCGCGCGCGAGAAACTGGGCGACCGCTTCCCCCTCGCCGATTTCCAAGCGGCCCTGCTGGCGCGTTGAACATCAGCCTGGCAGGCCGTTACCAAAGCCCTGCCAGGCGCTGCGCCGAGCGCAGTGTCAGTGCACGAAGATGGATATACCCATGCCTGCCAAGGCACCGATCACCAGCGTCAATGCGAGCTTGATCCTGTCGCGATTACGCCGTTTGGCCTTGCGGTGAACTTCTTCAGGCACGGTAACGTGGCTGCCAAAGCCTGTGTGCAGTACCGCGTCTCCCTCCAGGGTGACCGCTGTCAGGTTCAACTCCGCGTAACGGCGCGACAGTGCCTTCTCGCCCGCATAGCCGGCAAATGGCGCACAGCGCTGATAATCGCTCAGCCGACGCAAGCCCGGATTCAGGGAAAAGGCCTGCCATTCGGCTTTCTCGGAGTGCAATGGATAGCACGGCACGCCGGCAATTACCTGGCGATCCCCCAGATGAATGTAAGGGCTGTGGATCGACAAGTCATGGGCGTGGCTGCGCAACCAGACTTGCAGCACACCGGGACTGACCTCGAGGATCGCCCTGGAGTCTTCGACGAAGGCCTGGCGATAGAAGCGCCAGTCGTCCTCGCAATGGAAAATGTAAGCCGTCTTCACATGGCTGTACGCCAGGTCGATCGACGCGAGCTGCCCAAGCTTGGGGCGGTTGACGAACACCGTGCAGTGGGGTTTCCAGTGCTCGGGTACGGCACCGTGAACAGCGTCGTCACCGGAGTCCTCGGTAATGAAGACCTCGCGAATGGGCGCTGTATTGTAGCGATCGAAGCTCTCAAGGGTTTCCTTGAGCAGATCGAACCGACCGCAGCTGGTCACGACAAGCGTGACATCACTATCATTTGAAAAGCGCACCGGACTCCCTCCGCGTTGCGACAACAGACTTTGCGTAGACACTCCCTGGCCACGAAAGCTCTTTTGATTAAATGCCCAGCGTCAACCGCAGCCTCTGCCATGCGGACAAGGGCGGGTGCGGCCTGAGTGCCGGGCGCATATGGTCGACGATGCTACGGCCAACTTCAGCGAAACTGAAGCGGGAAACCGCCAGGTGTCGCCCATTTTCCGCAATTTGCTGCGCCAGGTCCGGATCGGCGCGCAGGGTGCGCAGCTTCGCCTGGAGCATCGGGATGCTGTCGTATAACACCACGTTGTGCATATCCTGCAGGCCCAAAGCGCTATTTTCTTCTGCCCCCTGGTCGAACGCCAGCAGCACGCAGCCGCAGGCCATGGCCTCGAAGTTCTTGATCATGTACTCGCCCATGCCCACATCGGCACTGACGAAGAAACGGATCCGGTTGAGGGTATTGCAATAGTCTTCGCCTGATTTGGTGCGGGTCACCACCAGGTTTTCCACCCGCCCCAGTTCATCCAGCAACGCCTTGCGCCCGCTGTAGGCAACACTGTTGGTACTGCCGACGAACGCCAGCTCGATATCGCGCTCAAGCCCTTGGTCCGTGAGCAGGCGCTCGTCATAACCCTTGGGCACGAACACCGCATCGAAACCTTCCCGACGCAGGCGCTCACTGACCATGTAGCCGGAACTGATCACCCGTGCCCACGGCAGCTTGCGGTAATGCGCACTGAACTTGCCGGTGTACTTGCAGGGGATGTAGTTCTGGTAGGCATCATGTTCGAGGATCACCAGGTTCGGCACGGTACGGATAAACGCCGCCTGGCGTATCTCCTGCTTGAAGCGCAAGAAGAACACGATGCGGTCGTAGCGCTCGACCTGCACTTCACGTTTGAAATAACGGCGCAGGTTGCGCTGGTCATCGCTGGTCAACCAGCGCAGGTCGCACTCACAGTTGGCCGCGACGCCGTCATACAGGCGATCGAGGATCGCCCGCTGTTCCTTCTGCACCAGAAATAAGACTTTCATTGCTTTCCTTGGGCGCTCTGCGCCTTCGCGGTCAACCATGGGCATAATCTACAGCTCACGGCGCCAGAACAGTTCATGGCGGCGCACGGCCTTGCGGAAGAACTCGTTCTCACCGTAGGGGGATGGCCGGCGCCCTGCCAGCCAGCGCTGCAACAGCCGACGCAATCGGCGCTTGAACGGCGCGGCAGGTTGCAGGTCGTGCATCATGCCCAGGGCCATCGCCTTGTCACGCTGCGTCAGCAGGTCCAGCACCAGGCTGCAGGGTGCCCACGGCTGGTCGGCACTCAGTTGCGGTGGCAAGGCCACCCCATCGCCGCTGTCGCCCATGGGCCAGCGGTCGTTGTCGTGCAGATGGTTGGCATAGCACAGCAGCGTCTGCGGCTGCCACACCAAGCCCCGCAGTGCCTGCATGACGGCCATATGGGCGCAGATGTGATCAGGGTGCGGGTCCAGTTGCGGATGCGGCATCACCAGCACTTCAGGCCGGGCCATCTCCAACAGCGCACGCAGGTCAGCCAGCAGGTTGTTCCAGGTTGGCGCGCCATCGCTGTCGGCCGGCAACGACAACGGGTTGAAGCGACGGAACGGGCGAATATCGACCATGTCGGCTTCTCGGGAACCGGCCGGCACATCGGGCGCTGCCTGCATGGCGGGCAGCTGCAGGCAAAAGTAGCCTAATTGCACACAACGCGCCTCTGGCACCCCGGCCCAGCGCGGCACGGTAATACTGTCCCAGGCACGCAGACGGCCCTTCAGCCGTGCTGCCTCGGCCTTGCCCATGCCCATCTGCTGGTAGTGTTCTGCTTCGATTTCGCCAGCGGTCAAGGTCACCACCCAGGCTTCGTCCGCCTGGCTGTAAAGGCCATAGGCCGCCAGCTCGGCATCATCGGCATGTGGCGCTATCACCATCACGCGACGGCGCTGCATTTCTACGCCGGGGGTTATCCACAGCCGCGGCTGGCCCTGCAGTCGACAGTGACGGCCGCACACGCGCAGCGTACCCGCCTGCAGCGGTGCAGCCAGCCCGGTAAGGTTCAGGAAGCGAACGCCGTCGACACCGCGCTCGAACGTCTGCCGGTCAGCACGCTCATCGGCCAGCAGTTCGACACACGGGTCGAGAAAACGCCCCAGCCATCCGCTTTTTACCCGCACTTCAAGGATCAGCGTTTCATTACCCTGCAGCGCCTTATCGACCTTGAGCACGCCGTCACGCAAGGTGACAGGCGCTTCGCCGGTCTGCTCGCCGAAGTTGTAGGCGTAATCTTCGCCCGGTGCATAGAACAGATGATCAGCGAACCAAGCTTCGTGGGCAGCCCAGAGCAGCGGCAGCAGCAACAACGGCAGCCACCACCAGGCGAATACGCCCACGGCAACCAGCACCGCCAGGCCGCCCAGTAGCCCCAAGCGCTTGTTGCGCCGGTGGCGCTTGAGCAACTGTTGTTTGCGGCTCACGCTTGGAACACCGGCACGGGGTTGCACCAACGGTCCTTGTACTCGCGGTCGGCACGGCCGAACGAGAAGCGCAGAGGTTTGTTGCGTGCGCGAGCATCGTCCCAGGCAGCTTGGGTGTTGAGGAAGCTCAGTACACTGCCAGGGCTGAAGGCCTTGGTCTCAGGGTCGACGCCGCCGTTGACGTACTCGACACTGATCCACTGCGGCGCTTCGACCCGATAGACCAACTGTATGGCGATGGGCTTGTCGTCGAGCAACAGCACCGAGCCGATCAGCAGCTCACGCAGGCGCTCGAGCACATCGGCCATACGCTCGGCACCGGTGGCCGGGAACCCCCAGCGGCGCTGGAACAGGTCGCAGTACATAGCAGCGATCTGCTGGGCACTGAAGTCGGTAATCGGGCGCACCACACCACCCGCCTCTTCCAGCAGGCGCAACTCACGGCGCTGGTTGTAGCGGAATTTCTTCGACAGGTCTTCATGCGCCCGGGCCATCGCCAACTGCTCTTTCTGAGCCTTCAGGCCGCTGAAGCGCCCCTGGTTCAGCTCGGACAGGTAGCGCGCGGTATGGCGCAAGGGCGCGGCGGCATCGCCAGCGGCTGGCAGAATGATCTCGGCATTGCCCAGGTCAAACAGGCCTTTCTTGCCGGCACGCTTGAGCACGTCCTTGGACAGCGCCAAATGACGCCCCCAAGTCGCAACGCCAGCCTTCAGCTCACCTGCCTGATGCCAGCCCAGGTAACGCACGGGTATCTGCGCCAGGTCCGCCAATTGCTCGATCACCAGCGGGTGTGTGGCAACGCTGCCACCGAACCGTGCCCACGTCTCGGCGTAGGCGGCAGCGTCGATCACCTGCCATCCGCGCTCTCGCCAAGCCTGAATATGATTGAGCATCACTTGCGCACCACCAGCGCACTTACCTGCGGCAGTTGCCAGAAGGCTTCGCGCACGGCCTGGTCGGAGAAACGCTCGCGCAGGCGCCGCAGCATGTGCGAGGCGCATGCATCGCGCTGCTGCTCGTCCAGCAACGCCATATGCTTCAAACCCTGGGCCAGCTGCGAGGCATCGCCGAGCGGGAACAATACACCCACGCCCTCGACCACTTCACGAGCCCCGCCGCAGGCCGTTGCCAGCACAGGTACGCCGGCCACCATGGCTTCGAGCAGGACCATACCGAACGGTTCATGGTCGGAACTCAGGGCAAACACGTCGAATGCCTGGAAGTAGCGGCGCGCATCCGGGACCTGGCCCAGAAAGTCGACTTGCCCGGCAATGCCCAGCTCGCCAGCCAGCGCCTTGAGCTTGTCTTCCAGGCGCCCCATGCCGAGGATCGCCAGACGAGCGCCGGCCGGCAACTCAGGCAGGGCTTGGGCAAAGCCGCGCAGCAAGGTCGCCTGATCCTTGTCCGGGTGCAGGCGCCCGACATTGCCGACGACCCACGCCTGCGCATCCAGGCCAAGGGCCTGACGCGCTTCAGCGCGCGGAACCAGCGTGGCCTGCAGGGCCTCGATGTCGATACGGTTGTACAGCGTCTGGATACGTTCGGCCGGCCACTGAGGCAGGCAACGGCGCATGTCGTCACGCACGGCGTCCGACACGCCAAGCAGGCTCAGCCGTTTGCTGAACAGGTTGGCGAACAGGCGCCGCCCCTTGCGCTCATAGTCGCCGAACGCATGGTGCACGCCGATCACCGGCAGGCCCGTCGCCAGCAAAGCCACGTAGATCGGCTTGAAGCGGTGGGCGATGCAGAAGCTGAAATTGCGCTCGGCCGCGATGCGGCGCAGGGCGCGTATGGCGCCGAGCTTCAGGCCGCGAACGGCCTTGGAGCTGAACTGGAGGAACAGCACCTCGTCCGACGCGCAGCCAGCCGCAACCTGCGGGTCGGCGGCACCGGTGAGGAATACCGTGGTCACCTTGTAGCCGCTGCCCTGGAACAGGCTGGCGTACTGACGGGCACAGTCGAGGAACGGCCCGTCATAGCCATGGCAGAACTGCAGGATGCGCGGCTCAGAGCGGCTGGTCATACGCGGCGGCGCCGTCCTTCACAACAAGAATGTCTTCCATGATCAGGTACTGCAGGTCCGAGCCGAAGAACATGTTCAGCGCATCGGTCGGCGAGCAGATCATCGGCTCGCCACGGCGGTTGAGCGAAGTGTTCAGCGACACGCCATTACCGGTCAGGTCTTCCAGCGCCTTCATCATGTCGTAGTAACGCGGGTTGTACTCACGCTTGAGCACCTGCGCACGCGAAGTGCCATCCTCGTGAACCACTTCCGGCACTCGGGTTTTCCACTCTTCAGCCACTTCGAAGGTGAAGGTCATGAACGGCGCCGGGTGATCGATCTTGATCATTTGCGGGGCGACGGTGTCCAGCATCGACGGGCAGAAAGGTCTCCAGCGTTCGCGGAACTTGATCTGGTGGTTGATACGGTCAGCCACCCCTTCGACACTCGGGCAGCCGATGATCGAACGGCCACCCAGAGCGCGCGGGCCGAACTCCATGCGGCCCTGGAACCAGGCCACCGGGTTGCCGTCGACCATGATCCGGGCGATCTGCCGGGGCATGTCGTCGAGCTTGCGCCACTTCGGCTGGTTCGGGTGACGGGCACAGGCGGCAATCACGTCTTCGTTGGAGTACGAAGGGCCGAGGTAGACGTGCTCCATCTTCTCGACCGGTACGCCACGGGCGTGGGACACATAGGCCGCAGCACCGACTGCAGTACCGGCGTCACCGGAGGCCGGCTGGACGAACAGCTCTTTGACGTCCGGGCGGGCGATGATCTTCTGGTTGAGTTTGACGTTCAGTGCGCAGCCGCCGGCGAAGGCCAGTTTGCCGGTTTCACGCAGGGTGTCGCCCAGGTAGTGGTCGATCATCTGCAGGGCCAGCTTCTCGAACAGTGCCTGCATGCTCGCTGCGTAATGGATATAGGGCTCGTCAGCAATGTCGCCTTCGCGCTTGGGGCCCAGCCATTCGATCAGTTTCGGCGAGAAGTAGAAGCCCTTGCCCTTCTCTTTATAGCGGCGCAGGCCGATGACGTTGGCATACTCGGTGTTGATCACCAGGTCGCCGTTCTCGAAGCTGGCCAGGCGGGAGAAGTCATATTTGCTGGCATCGCCATAGGGCGCCATGCCCATGACCTTGAATTCGCCATCGAGCATTTCGAAGCCGAGAAATTCGGTGATCGCGCCGTACAGGCCGCCCAGCGAATCCGGGTCGAAGAATTCCTTGATCTTGTGGATCTTGCCGTTTTCGCCATAGCCGAAGAAAGTGGTGGCGTACTCACCCTTGCCGTCAATACCCAGGATCGCAGTCTTTTCCTTGAAGCCCGAGCAGTGATAGGCACTGGAGGCATGCGCCAGGTGGTGCTCGACCGGCTCGATCTTGACTTTTTTCGGGTCGAAGCCCAGTTGCTCCAGGCACCAGACGATCTTCTTGCGGTAGCGCTTGTAGCGACGGTTGCCCATCAGGATCGCGTCGAGGGCCCGATCCGGGGCGTACCAGTAGCGCTTGGCATAGTGCCAGCGAGCCTTGCCGAACAGGCTGATCGGGGCGAACGGGATGGCGACCACGTCGACATCGGACGGCTTGATGCCTGCCTGTTCCAGACAGAACTTCGCCGACTCGTAAGGCATGCGGTTCTTCGCATGCTTGTCACGCACGAAGCGCTCTTCTTCGGCGGCGGCAATCAGTTTGCCGTCGATGTACAGGGCCGCGGAAGGGTCATGGCTAAGGGCGCCGGACAGGCCAAGAATCGTCAATGCCAAGGGATTAGCCTCTTCATTCGGTAGAGATGCGCCAGCGGCCCCAGGGGCGGGTGGCGGCTAAAAGGCGGGATTATAACGCAAACACTTCCAACTGGCCCTATCGCCGGCAAGCCGGCCCCCACAGGCGCGGCGCGGCGCAAAGAGCGGCGCCGCGCCGGCGACAGGGCCAGCCTGGGCAACCGCTTTATTCAGCAATCAGCCAGTCCATCCGGTAACTGCCGGCCGTCTGCGCCAGCTCTTTGGCTAGCCAGGGCAGCAGCTCCTTGAGTTCTTCTTCCAGCCCCCATGGCGGGTTTGCAATGGCCAGGCCCGAACCATTGAGGCCCTGCGGGCTGTCCTGGTGGTGAACGTACAGCTCGACTCGCAGCAGCTTGGGCGCACCAGTGCTGGTCAGGTCCTGATAGAACCGGGTGAGCGAGCGCTGGTCCTTGATCGGGTACCAGATGGCCGCGACGGTCTGGCGCATCCGGCCGATCGCCTCTTTGAGCGACGTGGTGCAACGCTTGAGCTCATCGGCTTGCTCGAACGGCGGGTCGATCAGCATGATCGCGCGCTTTTCCGGCACCGGCAACAACGCCCGCGGCACGTGCCAACCTTCACCCAGGTGCACCACCACGCGCGGGTCTTTCTTCATGTTCTCTTTGAGCAGCGGCCCGTCTTCGGGGTGCTTCTCGTTGAGCAGGGCGCGGTCCTGCTGGCGCATCAGGCGGCGGGCCAGCTCCGGCGAGCCGGGGTAGTAGCGCAACTCGCCATCGCTGTTCAGGCGCTTGATGATGCGCAGGTAATCGGCGGCCATGGCGGGTAGATCATCGCGATTCCACAGGCGCGCGACCCCTTCCAGGTACTCACCGGTACGGGTGGCCTGGTCGCCCTGCAGGTCATACAGACCCAGGCCGGCGTGGGTATCGATATAGGCGAACGGCTGTTCTTTGCGCGACATCAGGGCGATGAGGCGGGTCAGCACGATGTGCTTGAGGACGTCGGCATGGTTGCCGGCGTGGAAGGCGTGACGATAGTTCATGGCAACTCCTGCGCGGGCGGCAAGTTTACCTTGCCTTGCCGGCGGAGTCAGGCCTGGCTGCCGATCGACAACGCCCCGACCGCCGGTTTACCGGCGATCGGGGCACCTCGACCCGACAGGTGTCAGGTATTACTTTTCAGCGTGATACGCGGCATCAGCGGTTTCAAAGCGCGAAACCATGCTGTTCGACGGGCTGCCGAGCTTGCTCACCACGACGATGGCGATGCTGGCGAACAGGAAGCCCGGGATGATTTCGTACAACCCGATGGTGTCGAACTGTTTCCAAAGGATCACGGTCAGTGCACCGACCACGATACCGGCCAGCGCGCCGTTACGGGTCATGCCTTTCCACAGCACCGAGATCAACACGACCGGACCGAAGGCGGCACCAAAGCCGGCCCAGGCGTAGGCCACCAGGCCCAGCACGCGGTTTTCCGGATTGGCAGCCATGGCGATGGCGATCAGGGCCACGGCCAGCACCATCAGGCGACCGACCCAGACCAATTCACGCTGCGAGGCATTCTTGCGCAGGAAGGCCTTGTAGAAGTCTTCGGTCAGCGCACTGGAGCACACCAGCAACTGGCAGCTCAAGGTACTCATCACCGCGGCCAGAATGGCCGACAGCAGCACACCGGCTACCCAAGGGTTGAACAGGATCTTCGCCAGCTCGATGAACACACGCTCGTGGTTCTCGGTGACCGGGCCGGCCAGCTCAGGGTGAGCGGAGAAATAAGCGATACCGAAGAAGCCCACGGCGCAGGTACCGACCAGGCACAGGATCATCCAGGTCATGGAGATGCGGCGGGCGTTGGCGATCGATTTGACCGAATCAGCGGCCATGAAGCGCGCCAGGATGTGCGGCTGACCGAAGTAGCCAAGGCCCCAGCCCATCAGCGAAATGATGCCGATGAAGGTCGCGCCCTTGAGCATGTCGAAGTTCGCCGGGTTCTGCGCTTCGATGGCCAGGAAAGTCGTGTCGAAGCCGCCCGTGGAGATCAGCACGATGATCGGAGTCAGGATCAGCGCGAAGATCATCAGCGAAGCCTGCACGGTGTCTGTCCAGCTCACCGCCAGGAAGCCACCGATGAAGGTGTAAGCGATGGTTGCCGCAGCACCGGCCCACAGCGCAGTCTCGTACGACATGCCGAAGGTACTTTCGAACAGTCGGGCGCCAGCGACGATACCGGAGGCACAATAGATGGTGAAGAACACCAGGATGACGATGGCCGAAATGATCCGCAGCAGGCCGCTGCTGTCTTCGAAGCGGCTGGAGAAGTAGTCCGGCAGGGTCAGCGCATCGCCGTTGTGCTCGGTCTGCACGCGCAGACGGCCAGCGACGAACAACCAGTTGAGGTAGGCACCGACGGTCAGGCCGATGGCGATCCAGGCCTCGGACAGGCCTGAAAAGTAGATGGCGCCCGGCAGGCCCATCAGCAGCCAGCCGCTCATGTCGGAAGCACCAGCGGAAAGCGCGGTGACAACGCTACCCAGGCTGCGGCCGCCCAGAATGTAGTCGGAAAGGTTCTTGGTGGAGCGATAGGCGGCGAAGCCGATCAGTACCATTACCGCGATATAGATCACGAAAGTGATCGTTAGTGGATTGCCCATGCTTGTGCCCTGGCGTTTGTTTTTATTTCATGCACAACCGAATCGGGACGGTTGCACCCAGGCGGCGAATCCTATGCAACAACGTTAATAGGGTGCAACCACTTTTCGTCCGCCAGTTGCACCTTCTCGTGCATTTTCAGGTAATGCCGCTTTTTTGCTCCTTTCTGGAGCAAAACCCGCATTTTTCAGAACAAAACGCATCAGAAAAAAGCGTCTTTGAAGCGTAGGATCATTCATCAGACGAGTTGCACCTTTTCCGTCAAAAAATCGGGTTGCACCTGGTTGCACCCGAAATGTCCTACGGCTACTCTTGGCGTTAGCTTAGGCCACAACCGTGGCAATAACGAGGATAAGAAATGGCGACGACCACCCTTGGGGTCAAACTCGATGACCCTACCCGTGAGCGACTCAAGGCAGCTGCGCAGTCCATCGACCGCACGCCGCACTGGTTAATCAAGCAAGCAATCTTCAATTACCTGGAGAAGCTCGAGGGTGGCGCCACCCTGACCGAACTCAACGGTCAGGCCAACAGCCCGGCCGATGATGCCGGTGAAGTACAGCCCGACCATGCGCACCAGTGCTTCCTGGAGTTCGCTGAGAGCATCCTGCCCCAGTCGGTGCTGCGCTCGGCCATTACAGCCGCCTATCGCCGCCCCGAGCAGGAAGTGGTGCCGATGCTGCTGGAACAGGCGCGCCTGAGCGCACCTCTGGCCGAGGCGACCAACAAGATGGCCGCCGGCATCGCCGAGAAGCTGCGCAACCAGAAGAGCGCCGGTGGCCGCGCCGGCATCGTCCAGGGCCTGCTGCAGGAGTTCTCGCTGTCGTCCCAAGAAGGCGTGGCGCTGATGTGCCTGGCCGAAGCCCTGCTGCGTATTCCCGACAAAGGCACCCGTGACGCGCTGATCCGCGACAAGATCAGCAGCGGCAACTGGCACCCGCACCTGGGCAACAGCCCGTCGCTGTTCGTCAACGCGGCCACCTGGGGCCTGTTGCTGACCGGTAAGCTGGTCTCCACCCACAACGAAGCCGGCCTCACCACCTCGCTCACCCGCATCATCGGCAAGAGTGGCGAACCGATGATCCGCAAGGGCGTCGACATGGCCATGCGCCTGATGGGCGAACAGTTTGTCACCGGCGAGACCATCGCCGAAGCACTGGCCAACGCCAGCCGCTTCGAGTCCAAGGGCTTCCGCTACTCCTACGACATGCTCGGCGAAGCCGCGCTGACCGAGCACGATGCGCAGAAATACCTGGCGTCCTATGAGCAGGCGATCCACTCGATCGGCAAGGCCTCCCACGGCCGCGGCATCTATGAAGGCCCGGGCATCTCGATCAAGCTCTCGGCACTGCACCCACGCTACAGCCGCGCTCAATACGAGCGAGTGATGGAAGAGTTGTACCCGCGCCTGCTGTCGCTGACCCTGCTGGCCAAGCAGTATGACATCGGCCTGAACATCGACGCTGAAGAAGCCGACCGCCTGGAGCTGTCGCTCGACCTACTCGAGCGCCTGTGCTTCGAGCCATCACTGGCCGGCTGGAACGGCATCGGCTTCGTCATCCAGGCCTACCAGAAGCGCTGCCCGTATGTGATCGACTACGTCATCGACCTGGCCAAACGCAGCCGTCACCGCCTGATGATCCGCTTGGTGAAAGGCGCCTACTGGGACAGCGAAATCAAGCGCGCCCAGGTGGAGGGCCTGGAAGGCTACCCAGTCTATACCCGCAAGGTGTACACCGACGTTTCCTACGTCGCTTGCGCCCGCAAGCTGCTGGCGGTACCGGAAGCCATCTACCCGCAGTTCGCCACCCACAATGCCCACACCCTGTCGGCCATCTACCACATCGCCGGTCAGAATTATTACCCGGGGCAGTACGAGTTCCAGTGCCTGCACGGCATGGGCGAACCGCTGTACGAGCAGGTTGTAGGCAAGGTCTCGGAAGGCAAGCTTAACCGCCCGTGCCGCGTCTACGCGCCGGTCGGCACCCACGAAACCCTGCTGGCCTACCTGGTGCGCCGCCTGCTGGAAAACGGCGCGAATACCTCGTTCGTCAACCGTATCGCCGACCACTCGATCTCCATCCAGGAACTGGTCGCCGACCCGGTCGCCAGTATCGAGCGTATGGCCACCCAGGAAGGCAGCATCGGCTTGCCGCACCCGCGCATCCCGTTGCCACGTGACCTGTATGGCAGTGAGCGGGCCAACTCGGCCGGTATCGACATGGCCAACGAACACCGCCTGGCGTCGTTGTCCTGCGCCATGCTGGCCACAGCCCACAATGACTGGAAAGCCACCCCATTGCTGGCCTGCGCCGCCAGCGAAAGCGCTGCCACAGCGGTACTGAACCCGGCAGATCATCGCGACGTGGTCGGCCACGTGCAGGAAGCCACCGTTGCCGACGTCGACAACGCCATCCAGTGCGCGCTCAATGCCGCACCGATCTGGCAGGCCACTCCACCCGCTGAGCGCGCAGCGATCCTGGAGCGCACCGCTGACCTGATGGAAGCCGAGATCCAGCCGCTGATGGGCCTGCTCATCCGCGAGGCCGGCAAAACCTTCGCCAACGCCATCGCCGAAGTGCGCGAGGCCGTTGACTTCCTGCGCTACTACGCCGTGCAGGCACGCAACGATTTCAGCAATGACGCCCACCGCCCACTGGGGCCGGTGGTGTGCATCAGCCCGTGGAACTTCCCGCTGGCCATCTTCACCGGCCAGGTGGCCGCAGCCTTGGCTGCCGGTAACCCGGTGCTGGCCAAACCCGCCGAACAGACCCCGCTGATCGCAGCCCAGGCTGTGCGCCTGCTGCTCGAAGCCGGTATTCCGGAAGGCGTGCTGCAACTGCTGCCAGGGCGCGGCGAAACCGTTGGTGCCGGCCTGGTCGGCGACGAACGCGTCAAGGGCGTGATGTTCACCGGTTCCACCGAAGTGGCGCGCCTGCTGCAACGCAACGTCGCCGGGCGCCTGGACAACCAGGGCCGTCCGATCCCGCTGATCGCCGAAACCGGTGGCCAGAACGCGATGATCGTCGATTCCTCGGCGCTGACCGAGCAGGTGGTGATCGACGTGGTGTCCTCGGCCTTCGACAGTGCTGGCCAGCGCTGCTCGGCCCTGCGCGTGCTGTGCCTGCAGGAAGACTCGGCTGACCGCGTGATCGAGATGCTCAAAGGTGCCATGGCCGAAAGTCGCCTGGGCAACCCTGACCGCCTGGCCGTGGACATTGGCCCGGTAATCGATGCCGAAGCCAAGGCCGGTATCGAGAAGCACATCCAGGGCATGCGCGAAAAAGGCCGCCCTGTTTATCAGGTCGCCATCGCCGATGCTGCTGAAACCAAGCGTGGCACCTTCGTGATGCCGACCCTGATCGAGCTGGAGAGCTTCGATGAGCTCAAGCGCGAGATCTTCGGCCCGGTACTGCACGTGGTGCGTTACAACCGCCGCAACCTCGACCAGTTGATCGAGCAGATCAACAACTCCGGCTACGGCCTGACCCTCGGCGTGCATACCCGCATCGACGAGACCATCGCCAAGGTGGTGGAGAACGCCAACGCCGGCAACATGTACGTCAACCGCAACATCGTTGGTGCGGTGGTGGGCGTGCAGCCGTTCGGTGGTGAAGGCCTGTCCGGTACCGGCCCGAAAGCGGGTGGCCCGCTGTACCTGTACCGCCTGCTGTCGACCCGCCCGGCAGACGCCATTGGCCGTCACTTCCAGCAGCAGGATGGCGAAGGCAAACCGGACCGCACCCTGCACGATCAGCTGATCAAGCCGCTGCACGGCCTGAAGGCCTGGGCCCAGAGCAACCAGCTGGCCGACTTGGCTGCGCTGTGCGACCAGTTCGCCAGCCAGTCGCAGAGCGGCATCGCCCGCCTGCTGCCAGGCCCGACCGGCGAGCGCAACAGCTACACCATCCTGCCACGCGAGCACGTGCTGTGCCTGGCCGACAACGAGGCTGACCTGCTGGCGCAGTTGGCCGCAGTACTGGCCGTCGGCAGCTCGGCGGTGTGGGCAGACAGCGAGCCTGGCAAAGCCCTGCGTGCCCGCCTGCCGCGTGAGCTGCAGGCCAAGGTCAAGCTGGTGGCGGACTGGAACAAGGATGAAGTGGCGTTCGACGCCGTGATTCACCATGGCGATTCGGACCAGCTGCGCAGCGTGTGCCAGCAGGTGGCCAAGCGTGCTGGTGCGATCGTCGGTGTGCACGGGCTGTCCAGCGGGGATCACCAGATTGCGCTGGAGCGGCTGGTGATTGAGCGGGCGGTGAGTGTGAACACCGCGGCGGCGGGGGGGAATGCCAGCTTGATGACCATTGGCTGATTGCTGTTGATAAAAAAGGGGAGCTTCGGCTCTCCTTTTTTATGGGCGCATATCTTGAGATGTTTGGCGCCTGTGAGATCGAGCGCCGCCCGCGCGGCGCTCGATCTCACAGGCGCTGAAACTGCTGCGGCGAATACATTGGGGCCTTCATGCAGCCTGAAGCCAGGCCCTCACTGCTTCATCCCCAACTCAGCATCATCCATCAGTGCCTTGGCCATCGCACTCAAATAATGCGCAGCCCAGAGCATCATCGGTTTCTCATCCATCAACCCGGTAATGGTCAGTTCGCGCACATAGCCCATCAACTCCGAAGACTGCTCTCGGGCATCCCGGCACGGGATACCCGGCTCGATGCGAAACAGTGGATGTGTGCCATTCTCGCCCTGGTAGAAGGTGGTCTTGCCGACGGTGAACTGGGTGTCTTCTGTTGTCATTGTTCAATCCCCTGATAATTCTCGACTGCCTGGCCTGGCCCTTTCGCGGGTGAACCCGCTCCCACAGGTTCATCACAAGCCCCAAGGCTTGCACAGTACCTGTGGGAGCGGGTTTACCCGCGAAGAGGCCAGCCCAGGCAACACATTACGCAGCCTCAATGCACAGGTCTGGCCTCAGCGGGCATCTGCACCTGAACCAATGCAGACTCAAGCAAAGCCCGCAGCGCCTCCAGTTCATGCATCGTGGTCATCATCAGGATCGAAGCCGGCGACCTGGGCTGCAGCTGCATGGCGTGGTGCACCACGGTTGCGGCACACAGCGCGTGATCCGTGGCCTGGATCAGGGTGTCTTCAAGGGAATGGGCGTTAGGGTGGATCGGGGACTATCTTCAGCATCATGGTTCACCTAGTGATAAAGGCCACTACACACCTGCTGTCAAACAAGAGGGTGGCAGCTGTACATGGGTTGACAGACCGGTAGGCAAACCAAAACCCGGCGCACACGAAGTGCCCCATGCACAGCTGCCATAAAGGCAAAGCGATTCGGTTTGACCTAAGCGGCCTGTCAAAGCCGGTCACTGATTCGGCAGCGACCACCCGAGACTAGGGCCCTACCCAGAGCACCGCAATGGCTTGGAGGGGGTTGGGAGTATGTTTGGGAAATGGACTACATGGAATAGGTGAAAACCTAAAATGATCTGCCGAAACTGGCCGGAATGCGGTGAGACTGGCAGGTGTTCGCGCCTCACCCTTTTCAGCGCCTGTGAGGCCGAGCGCCGCCCGCGCGGCGCTGCGCAGCACAAGGCTGCTCACATTTGTTGCAACGTGGCCATGCCTGTGAGGCCATGGTTGTCAGCCTTGTCGCATGAGCGAAGGAATGCGGGGCGGCAGCCGCGCCAACAGGGAAATACCGTCAAACCACAAAGCGGGCAACCATGGCCGAGCAGTTGCCACGCTATCTTTCCACCATGCGCGCCCCAGAGTTACGCCAAAGCCACCAGATACTCCACCCCTTAAACGCTTCTGAAGCAAGCAACAACCCAACCCATATCCAGTTATTGATGCCAGCAACGACCATAGGCAAGAGCAAAACCACCGAAACTGACGGAACGATGAAAAAAAATCTGAATGGCATCTGCACCAGCGCCAAAAACACCACGATTTTTTTACACCTGAAAAAACCCACGCATGTAACAATAACTGAAAACTGTAAAAACAGCCCGGCCCAGATCACAATGCCTGAACCACCCCAACTCCGCACTACGTCAAGACCACTATTCAAATCCGACAAAAAAGGTATTGCGCCTCGGGCGATATTACGCAAGATGTACAAAATAATATAAAACGCATCCATACTTGCCCAAAGCAAATATAGAGCTCGCTGCTTATTGGTAGTTGACACCATCAATAGGCCCCTATTCTATATTCATACTCCTCGTCAGGTACCACAGGACGCCAGTGCCAGGACTCCCCCGTGATCGCCCAGGCATCATCTGCCTGTACATAGTTTTGCGTTATCCGTCGTACATCCCCATATCGATGTGTAGCCGATAGTCTGGCGAAGCTCCGCTCCTTTTCGCCTAATGGCACCCACCTCTGACTTACCAATCTACGGGTATTAGCATAGTCTTTCCCCTCGCTCGAAAAAAGACGTCCCTCGTCACCTCGGGATGTTAAAAAGTTTGCGGCCAACGCCACCCCAGACCACAATAAATCTGTATCAATACTAAATGTTTTCCACTTGCCAGGGCCATCAGCTTCTGGGTATTTACTCTCAGACAGCAGTAAATCCAGCTTTGATTCCGCCCATCTCAAACGAGGGTAACGCGACACATCAATTGGAGAAATTGGCTGCTCCCGAATAAGGAACCACCTGCCGTCTTCCACCAGCTTCAAAGCTCGCCAGATATCATCCTGCAGCAAAGGACGCCCCAGAGGCAAATCACATGCTTTCTGGAAGTCACACAATCCACGCAGGGTCGTATTTTCCAGCAAAGCCCTCTGAACTACCGAACAAGCAAAAAAAGGGTCTTCAACCCTCTCTAAATCTTCTTTCCAAACGTCGCGCCACTCACAAATCCTGTCCATAGAATTCCTCCACAGTGAAGAATCAATATCTACCTCATTTTCCATCACTGCGGTCGTAGGAGATTTCGGCGCAGCGCGTAGGAATATTCCTGTCGCCTTCTACAAGCACGCCTCTGACGCCTCAAATTTTTCATGCAGTCAGTGGAATAGCAGAGCTTAAAAGGTGCCAAGGCTGACAGATGAATGCCTTTTGATCTCACACGTGCTTCAAGATTTGCTGCGAACGGGTGGCCTTGACGCTCACTCAACCCAGCCCCTTCCCCCGTCAACCAACATCAGAGGCTCCAAATGCGAGGATTTTTGACTGAACATCATCTCAATCAATCATGGTAGCCAGTCTTATTCGGCCAATCCTAGACTCGCCTCAAGCCCGCTCAAGGACCGCCCCCATGCCCGAGACCCTGCTCAGCCCCCGCAACCTGGCCTTCGAACTCTACGAAGTGCTCGACGCCCAAGCCCTCACCCAGCGCCCGCGCTTTGCCGAGCACAGCCGCGAAACCTTCGACGCGGCGCTGACCACCGCGCGCACCATCGCCGAAAAGTACTTCGCCCCGCACAACCGCAAGGCCGACGAAAACGAGCCGCGCTACGTGGACGGCCGCGCTGAACTGATCCCCGAGGTCAAGCCTGCCGTCGATGCCTTCCTCAAGGCCGGCTTCCTCAACGCCAATCGCGACTTCGAGGTCGGCGGCATGCAGCTACCCAGCCTGGTCTCGCAGGCCTGCTTCGCCCACTTCCAGGCCGCCAACGCTGGTACCACGGCCTACCCCTTCCTGACCATGGGCGCGGCCAACCTGATCGAAAGCTTCGGCAGCGACGAGCAAAAACACCTGTTCCTGCAGCCAATGATCGAAGGCCGGTTCTTCGGCACCATGGCGCTGACAGAGCCGCATGCAGGTTCGTCCCTGGCCGACATCCGCACACGTGCCGAACCCGCCGGGGATGGCAGCTATCGGATCAAGGGCAACAAGATCTTCATCTCCGGTGGTGACCACGAACTGTCGGAAAACATCGTGCACATGGTCCTGGCCAAGCTGCCGGACGCGCCACCCGGTGTGAAAGGCATCTCGCTGTTCATCGTGCCCAAGTATCTGGTCAATCAGGATGGCAGCTGTGGCGGGCGCAACGACGTACTGCTGGCCGGGCTGTTCCACAAGATGGGTTGGCGCGGCACCACCTCCACGGCACTGAACTTCGGCGACAACGGTCAGTGCGTCGGCTACCTCGTCGGCCAGCCACACCAGGGCCTTGCCTGCATGTTCCAGATGATGAACGAGGCACGCATCGGTGTTGGCATGGGCGCAGTGATGCTCGGCTACGCCGGCTACCTGTATTCGCTGGAGTATGCCCGCCAGCGGCCTCAAGGCCGGCTGCCGGACAGCAAGGACCCTCTCAGCCCGGCGGTGCCGATCATCGAGCACACCGATGTGAAACGCATGCTGCTGGCACAGAAGGCGTACGTGGAAGGCGCCTTCGACCTGGGCCTGTACGCAGCGCGCCTGTTCGACGACACCCAGACGGCTGATGGCGAAAGCGCACGCCAGCAGGCACAAGCTTTGCTCGATCTGCTGACGCCAATTGTCAAATCCTGGCCTTCGACCTTCTGTCTGAAGGCCAACGAATTGGCGATCCAGATCCTGGGCGGCCACGGTTACACCCGCGAATACCCGGTAGAACAATACTACCGCGACAACCGTCTGAACCCGATCCACGAGGGCACCGAAGGCATCCAGTCACTCGACCTGCTGGGCCGTAAGCTGGCACAGAACAACGGAGCCGGCCTCAAACAACTGATTCGCCTGATCGCAAGCACCGGTGAGCGCGCCAGCCACCACCCGAACCTTGATGCCTTGCGCCAACCGCTTGAACAACTGGTCACTCGCCTGCAAGCCGTGACCCTCGGCCTGCTGGGTGATCTGGCCCATGGCCAGACTGCCGGAGCCCTTGCCAACTCTGCCCTGTACCTCAAGGCCTTTGGCCATTGCGTGATCGGCTGGCGCTGGCTGGAACAAGCGATATATGCCGAGCTTGGCCTGTGCAAGGGCAATGCCGCAGACCGCGACTTCTACCTGGGCAAACTGCAGGCAGCCCGTTATTTCCTGACCTGGGAAGTACCAGGCTGCCATAATGAGCTGGCATTGCTCGAGGCACGCGACGATACCTGCCTGGCCATGCAAGACGGGTGGTTCTAGGGGGAGCCACCGTGCACACGGAGGTTTTCCATGTTCGATTCCAGCGCCCTGCTGCGCCAGCGTTTTGCCACGCTGCGCAGCACGGCCGAGTTGTTTTCGCTGCGCCATGTGAAACAGTCCCACCAGGCGCTCTCGGTACGCCGTAACGTGGCCGAGCCGCCATTCTTCAGCCAGGACGAGGGCGCCATGCTTACGGTGCGGGTCAATGGCGTAGAGGCCTACGCGGCCACCGCCGACCTGTCCCAGCAAGGGCTGCAACGGGCATTGGAGCATGCCGAAGCCATGGCCCGGCAGATCGCCAGGCACAGCCTGCTTGACCTGCGCGACCAGCCGGTGCCCAGCTCGCGCCACGACCATATTTCGCCAAATTTCGACCGCCCATTGCCCACCCTCGCCGACTGCCTGGGCCTGCTTGCCGCCGAATCGGCCAGCGTACCCAAGGACAGCCGCCTGGTGGACTGGCAGGCCAGCCTGAGCCAAAGCCTGGTCGAGCAGACCTACCTGAACTCCGCCGGTGCCGAACTGCGCCATGCTCAGCGGTTCCTGTTCCCGGGGCTGAGCGTCACCGCCAGCGACGGCCAGGACAGCCAGAGCCGTAGCCTGGGCCGGGACAACTTCGGCCAGCAGGGTGGCTTCGAAATCATCGAACGCTGCGGCCTGGTCGGTGCTACTCAGCGTGTGGCCGACGAGGCGCTGCAGCTGCTGCTGGCGGCCAACACACCCAGCGGCCAGCGTGACCTGCTGCTGATGCCAGACCAGATGATGCTGCAGATCCATGAGTCCATCGGCCACCCACTGGAAATGGACCGCATCCTCGGCGACGAGCGCAACTACGCTGGCACCAGCTTCGTCAAAGCCAGTGATTTCGGTCACCTGCAATACGGCTCGCCACTGCTCAACGTGACCTTCGACCCGACCATTGGGGAGGAACTCGCCAGCTACAGCCATGACGACGACGGCAGCCAGGCCAGCAAGCAGTTCCTGATCCGTGAAGGTCTGTTGCTGCGCCCGCTGGGCGGCGCGCTGTCGCAGTTCCGTTCCGGGCTCGATGGCGTGGCCAACAGCCGCGCCTGCGGCTGGAACCGCGCACCGATCGACCGTATGGCCAACCTCAATGTCGAGCCGGGTGATCAAACCCTTGAACAACTGATTCAAGGAATCGAGCACGGCATCCTGATGCGCACCAACCGCTCGTGGTCCATCGACGATGCGCGCAACAAATTCCAGTTCGGTTGCGAGTGGGGCCAGCTGATCGAGGGTGGCGAGCTGAAAGGCATCGTCAAAAACCCCAACTACCGCGGCATCTCCGCGCAGTTCTGGCGCAACCTCGCGGCGGTTGGTGACCGCAGCACCTTCCAGGTACTGGGCACGCCCAACTGCGGCAAGGGTGAACCCAACCAGGTGGTGCGGGTAGGCCATGCCGCGCCGGCCTGCGTGTTCCGCCAGATCGACGTATTCGGAGGGGACGCCTGATGAGCGCAACACCACAACATGCTTTCGAACAACTGGTCAGTGCCCTGCATGAAGTGAAACATGCAGAAGAACAGTTCACCCTTGGCTACAGCGCTGAACAATCGCAATTCGTGCGTTTCAACCATGCCAAGGTGCGCCAGGCCGGCGAGGTCAGCCAGGCCAGTGCGCACCTGCGGCTGATCCGCGACGGGCGCCAGGCTGAACGGCAAGTGACCCTGAGCGGCGATGGGCAAGTGGACCGTCAGCGCCTGGGCGAAGCCCTTGAACAGCTGCGCCAGACGCTGCCCCTTCTGCCTGCGGACCCCTACCTGCGCCTGGACCAGAGCGCTTGGCACAGCAACAGCCTGCAGGATCAGGCGCTGCCTGAGTTGAGCGAAGTACTGGCGTTGCTCGAGGGCGAAGCAGGCGACCTGGACCTGGTTGGGATCTATGCCGCCGGCCCGATCTGCAGGGGGTTTGCCAGCTCTTACGGGGCCTTCGGCTGGCACCAGGCAAACAGTTTCAACTTTGACTGGAGCCTGTTCCACAGTAATGGCCAGGCCGTGAAGGCGAACTATGCCGGCCAGGCGTGGAATGCCGACGAATTCACCGCCCGCCTGCGCCAGGCCCGCGAACAGCTGGGCTTCCTCGGCCGCCCGGCAATTACCCTGAAACCTGGAAGCTACCGCGCCTATCTGGCGCCTGCCGCGATGGACGAAATCGCCGGCATGCTGTGCTGGGGCGGCTTCTCTGCGCAGGCTCTGGCCACTGGCAACAGTGCGTTGCAGCGCCTGTACAGCGGCGATGCCCGGCTGAGCCCGCTGGTGTGTTTCCACGAGCAGGTCAGCGGGTCGTTGAGCCCGGCGTTTTCCGATGAAGGCTCGCCGCGTCAGGATGTGCCGCTGATAAGGGAGGGGCAAGCGCTGGACAGGCTGGTCAGTGCCCGCAGCGCCGCCGAGTTCGAGTTGCTTGCCAATGGCGCGGACAGCTACGAATCGCCCTGCGCACTCAGCCTGGCAGCGGGAAATCTTGCCAACGCAGATATCCTTGCGCGGTTGGGTACTGGCCTGTACATCAGCAACCTGTGGTACCTGAATTACTCGGACCTGCCGGCTGCGCGCATGACCGGGCTCACCCGCTTCGCCACCTTCTGGGTGGAGAACGGCCGGATCCAGGGGCCGGTAAGCACCATGCGTTTCGATGACAGCCTGTACAGTTTGCTGGGCAGCCAGCTGGAAGACCTGACCTGTGAGCGGGAAATGATCTTGTCGACCAGCACCTATGGACAACGCAGTACCGGTTCGAGTCATTTGCCGGGGGCGCTGGTCAAAGGGCTGACCCTGACATTGTGATCGGCTATCCCGGCCTCCTCGCCGACAAGCCGGCGATGAGGCCAGGACAGGCAACACTGAACATTGAGGTTCATATGCCCGAACGCACTCCGCTGGACCCTGTCACCGCCCGCTGGCTCCCCTGGGTTGTGGCGATCGCTTTCTTCATGCAGTCCCTGGACGGCACCATCCTCAACACCGCACTGCCGGCCATGGCCCGCTCGCTCGAAGAAAACCCGCTGCGCATGCAGGGTGTGATCATCGCCTACATGCTCACCGTGGCCCTGCTGATTCCTGCTTCGGGTTGGATCGCTGACCGCTTTGGCACTAAGCGCATCTTTTTCAGCGCCATCTTGCTGTTCAGCTTCGGCTCGCTGCTATGTGCCATGGCCAACAGCCTGGGCTTTCTGATTTTCGCCCGCGTGGTGCAGGGCCTGGGCGGCGCACTGATGCTGCCGGTCGGGCGGCTGGTGGTACTGCGTGCCTATCCACGCAGCGAACTGGTGCGGATCATGAGCTTCATCACCATCCCCGGCCTGCTGGGCCCGCTGCTAGGCCCGACGTTGGGCGGCTGGTTGGTCGAGATCCTCACCTGGCACTGGATATTCCTGCTCAACCTGCCCGTGGGCGCGCTGGGCTGTTACGCCGTGTGGAAGTTCATCCCCGACCTGCGCGGTGCCGAACGCACCACCTTCGATGGCCCCGGCTTCATCCTGTTCGGCGCGGCGATGGTGCTGATCACCATCGCCATGGAAGGCCTGGGCGAATTGCACCTGCCGCACCTGCGGGTGATGCTCCTGTTGTTCGCCGGCATGGCCTGCCTTGCGGCTTACTGGCTACGCGCCGGGCGCGATCCCGAACCACTGTTCTCGCCCAGCCTGTTCCGCGTGCGCACCTTCGCCATCGGTATTCTGGGCAACCTGTTCGCACGCCTGGGCAGCGGCGCCCTGCCCTTCCTGGTGCCGTTGCTGCTGCAGGTGGCGCTGGGCTATTCGCCGGCACAGGCCGGCATGAGCATGATCCCGCTGGCGGCGGCGGCAATGGTCGCCAAGTCCGTAGCCCGGCCGCTGATCGAACGCCTCGGTTACCGCATCGTCCTCACCGGCAACACCGTGCTGCTCGGCCTGCTGCTGGCCAGCCTGGGGCTGGTCGACGGGCAGACCCCGTATGCCGTACTGCTGGTGCAACTGGCCCTGCTGGGCGCCGTGAACTCCATGCAGTTCACCGCCATGAACACGGTAACCCTGATCGACCTCGACGATGCCAGCGCCAGCAGCGGCAACAGCCTGCTGTCGGTGGTCGCGCAGCTGTCACTGAGCCTGGGCGTGGCCTGCGCAGGCGCACTGCTGGGCGGTTTCACTGCAGCCGGCAATGCCGATGGTGTAGAAACCACCTTGGGCGCCTTCCAGCTGACCTTCGTGACCATCGGTATCATGGCCATGCTGGCGGCAGCGATATTCCTGCAGCTGTCGCCGACAGACGGAAGGCGTGCCCGTCGTCCGGAACAGCACATGGAGTCTTAGGGCGAATGGCCACGAGGCTGGTAGACTATGCGGCATTTTTCGCTTCGCAACGCAGGCCCGCCTCGTGACCACCGAAACCACCGCTTTTGCCACCTTGCCGCTGTCCGCCGCCATGCTGGCCAACCTGGACGCCCTCGGCTATGCCTCGATGACGCCGATCCAGGCCCAGAGCCTGCCCGTCATCCTCAGGGGCCAGGACCTGATTGCCCAGGCCAAGACCGGCAGCGGCAAGACCGCCGCCTTCGGCATCGGCCTGCTCAACCCGATCAACCCGCGCTACTTCGGTTGCCAGGCACTGGTACTGTGCCCCACCCGCGAGCTTGCCGACCAGGTTGCCAAAGAACTGCGCCGCCTGGCCCGCGCCGAAGACAACATCAAGATCCTCACCCTGTGCGGTGGCGTCTCGCTTGGCCCGCAGATCGCTTCGCTGGAGCATGGCGCGCACATCATCGTCGGCACCCCAGGGCGCATCCAGCAACACCTGGACAAAGGCACCCTGGTGCTCGACGGGCTCAATACCCTGGTGCTGGACGAAGCCGACCGTATGCTCGACATGGGCTTTTTCGACGCTATCGCCAGCATCATCGGCAAGACCCCGTCGCGCCGCCAGACCCTGCTGTTCTCGGCCACTTACCCCGCCGGTATCGAGCAATTGGCCGCCGACTTCATGCGCAAGCCGCAGCAGGTCAAGGTCGAGAGCCTGCACACCGACAACCAGATCGAACAGCGCTTCATCGAGATCGACCCGCAACAGCGCCTGGAGGCCGTCACCCGCGTGCTCGGCCACTACCGCCCGCAGTCCTGCGTGGCGTTCTGCTTCACCAAGCAGCAGTGCGAGGACGTGGTTGCCCACCTCACCGCCAAGGGCATCGTGGCCCAGGCCCTGCACGGCGACCTCGAGCAGCGCGACCGCGACCAGGTGCTGACCATGTTCGCCAACCGCAGCAGTTCGGTGCTGGTGGCCACTGATGTGGCCGCACGCGGTCTGGATATCGATGGCCTGGACATGGTCATCAACGTGGAGCTGGCGCGCGATGCCGAGATCCACGTGCACCGCGTCGGCCGTACCGGTCGCGCGGGCGAGAAAGGCATTGCCGTGAGCCTGGTCGCCCCGGCCGAAGGCCATCGCGCCCAGGCCATCGAGGCGCTGCAGAAGAGTCCGCTGCGCTGGGACCAGCTGGACAGCCTGAAGAACAAAGGTGGCGAACCGCTGCTGCCGGTCATGACCACGCTATGCATCGCCGCTGGTCGCAAGGACAAGCTGCGCCCGGGAGACATCCTGGGTGCGCTGACCGGTGATGCCGGCATCCCGGGCAAGCAAGTGGGCAAGATCGCCATCTTCGACTTCCAGGCCTTCGTGGCGGTGGAGCGGGCCCTGGCCAAGCAGGCGATGCAGCGCCTGAACAGCGGCAAGATCAAGGGCCGCGCCCTGAAAGTTCGCATTCTCTGAAATCTTTTGGGGCCGCTTTGCGGCCCTTCGCGACACAAGGCCGCTCCTACAATGGATTGCGTATGCCTGTAGGAGCGGCCTTGTGTCGCGAAAGGGCCGCGCAGCAGCCCCAGCACTCTTAATGAGGTACCCCGTGCACACCACCGACGTGATCATCCTCGGCGCCGGCGCCGCCGGCCTGATGTGCGCGCAGCTCAGCGCCCGCCGTGGCCGCCGGGTGCTGCTGCTCGACCACGCCAACAAGCCAGGCAAAAAGATCCTCATGTCTGGTGGCGGGCGCTGCAACTTCACCAACATGTACACCGAGCCGGCCAACTTCCTCTCGCAGAACGCACACTTCTGCAAGTCGGCCCTTGCCCGCTACACACAGTGGGACTTCATCGAGCTGGTGGCCAAGCATGGCGTGCCCTACCACGAAAAGAAGCTCGGCCAGCTGTTCTGTGACAACAAGGCCAGCGACATCCTCGACATGCTTTTGGCCGAATGCGACGAAGCCGGTGCCGAACTGCGCATGCAAACCAGTATCGAGCATATCGAGAAGACCGAAAGCGGCTATATCCTGCAAACCAGCGCCGGCCAGTTCGCCTGTCAATCACTGGTGATCGCCACCGGAGGCCTGTCGATTCCAACGCTGGGCGCGACCGGCTTCGGCTATCAGGTAGCGCGCCAGTTCGGCCATACCTTGCTGCCGACCCGCGCAGGTCTGGTGCCGTTCACCATTACCGAGCCCCAGCTCAAGGCCCTGTGCACCGAGCTATCAGGCACCTCGCTCGATTGCACAGCCAGCTGCAACGGCACCAGCTTCCGCGAAAACCTGCTGTTCACCCACCGCGGCCTCAGCGGCCCGGCGATCCTGCAGATTTCGTCGTTCTGGGAGGCCGGCGATACAGTCGAAATCAACCTGCTACCCGACCGTGATGCCCTGACCTGGCTGCAACAGCAGCAGGCCGAGCGCGCCAACGCGGAACTCAAGACCGTATTGGGCGAGGTGTTCACCCGCAAGCTGGCCAACCTGCTGGCCGAGCAGTGGTTCGAATCAAAACCGATGAAGCAGTACACCCCGGCGGAGCTGGCGCAGATCGCCGACAAACTGGCTGCCTGGCAGCTGGTACCGGCAGGTACCGAAGGCTACCGCACCGCCGAAGTCACCTTGGGTGGCGTCGATACCCGCGAGGTGTCGTCGAAAACCATGGAATCGCTGAAGAGCCCCAACCTCTATTTCATCGGTGAAGTGCTGGATGTCACCGGCCACCTGGGCGGTTTCAATTTTCAATGGGCCTGGGCATCGGCAAACGCTGCAGCACAGTTCGTGTAGAGTAGAATCCATTCAGCAGCACGGAACGCTTCTTGCTGGTCCGTGCCGCAATGCATTCATTCGATCACTGCCAGCAGGCCATCATGTCATCGAGTTCGTTCCGTCAGTCATTGCGTCGCCTGTGGGGTCAAGACAAGTTCAGCTACGCCATCCGCGTGACCATTGCGCTCACCGGCAGCATGGCCTGGTGCTGGTACCAGAACGAGATGAGCCTGCTCATCCCGCTGTTCCTCGGCATCATCGCCAGCGCCCTGGCCGAGACCGACGATAGCTGGCAAGGCCGCCTCAGCGCGTTGTTGGTCACCCTGCTGTGTTTCGCCATTGCCGCGCTTTCGGTGGAACTGCTGTTCCCCTACCCCTGGATCTTCGCCATTTCCATGGCCTTGGCCGCCTTCTCCCTGACCATGCTTGGTGCATTGGGTGAACGCTACGGAGCGATCGCGTCGGCAACGCTGATTCTCTCGGTGTACACCATGATCGGCGTGGACCAGCGCGGCGGCGAAGTCAGCGACTTCTGGCATGAACCGTTGCTGCTGGTGGCCGGTGCCGCCTGGTATGGCATGCTCTCGGTGCTGTGGCAGGCGCTGTTCTCCAACCAACCGGTACAGCAGAGCCTGGCCAAACTGTTCTTCGAACTGGGCACCTACCTCAAGCTCAAGGCCAGCCTGTTCGAGCCGATTCGCACACTCGACGTCGAAGCCCAACGCCTGGCGTTAGCCCAGCAAAACGGCAAAGTGGTGGGCGCGCTGAATGCCGCCAAGGAAATCATTCTGCACCGGGTTGGCAACAGCCAGCCCAACTCCAAGGTCAGCCGTTACCTGAAGCTGTACTTCCTGGCCCAGGACATCCACGAAAGGGTGAGCGCCTCACACTACCCTTACAACGCCCTGACCGAGGCGTTCTTCCACAGCGACGTGATGTTCCGCTGCCAGCGCCTACTGCGCAAACAAGGGGCATCCTGCCAGGAACTGGCACGCTCGATCCGGCTGCGCCAGCCGTTCGTTCTGGCCACCGGCTTCGCCGAGGCCCTTGAGGACCTCAACGCCTCGCTGGAACACCTGCGCAACCAGAACAACCCGGCCTGGCGTGGCCTGTTGCGCTCACTACGCGCCCTGGCTGCAAACCTGGCCACGCTGGACCGCCTGCTTGGCGCCGCCAGCAACCCGGACAGCCTGGCCGACGCCAGCGACAGCAGCCTGCTCGACCGTTCGCCACGCAACCTCAAGGATGTGTGGAAGCGATTGCGCACCCAGCTCACACCTACCTCGCTGCTGTTCCGCCATGCCCTGCGCCTGTCGCTGGCGCTGTCGGTGGGCTACGGCATGGTGCACTTGATCCACCCGACCCAAGGCTACTGGATCATCCTCACCACCCTGTTCGTCTGCCAGCCCAACTATGGCGCGACGCGGCGCAAGCTTGTGCAGCGGATCTTCGGCACGGCCATCGGTCTGACCGTTGGCTGGGCCCTGTTCGACCTGTTCCCGAATCCGCTCATCCAGTCGGCGTTCGCAGTGGTAGCCGGGGTGGTTTTCTTCGTCAACCGGACCACCCGCTACACCTTGGCCACGGCGGCGATCACGCTGATGATCCTGTTCTGCTTCAACCAGATCGGCGATGGCTACGGCCTGTTCCTGCCACGGCTGTTCGATACATTGGTCGGTAGCCTGATCGCCATTCTCGCAGTGTTCCTGTTCCTCCCCGACTGGCAGGGCCGACGCCTGAACAAGGCACTGGCCAACACCCTGGCCTGCGCCAGTGTGTACCTGCGTCAGATCATGCAGCAGTATGCCCACGGCAAGCGTGATGACCTGGCCTACCGCCTGGCCCGGCGCAACGCACACAACGCTGACGCTGCGCTGTCCACTACGCTGGCCAACATGCTCATGGAGCCGGGGCACTTCCGTAAGGAGGCCGATGTGGGCTTCCGCTTCCTGGTGCTGTCGCATACCTTGCTCAGCTACCTCTCTGGGCTGGGGGCACACCGTGATACGGCGCTGCCGGCAGAGGTCCATGAACAGTTGATCGAGGGGGCGGGGCAGGCATTGGCCGCCAGCCTCGACGAAATCGCCAACGGCCTGGCGGCGCGGTTACCCGTGGCGATTCACAGCGATGCCGAGGAAGCCTTGGCCAATACGCTGGAACAGATGCCTGAGGAACTGGACGAACATCAACGGTTGGTGCAGACCCAATTGGCGCTGATCTGCCGGCAGTTGGGGCCGTTGCGGACCTTGGCAGCGCACTTGATCAAACAGGGCTCACCGGCCTGATTGTTCATTGCCTGCGCTGCAGATCAAAAGCCATGCTGGCGCAGAAGCCGTGCATAGCTGCCGTCTGCCTTCATCGCTGCAATGCTGCGCTCGAACCGCTCGACGATCTGCCGATGCTCAGGATGCTTGAGGCTCACCAGGATATGCAGGGTGTTCTCGCCCAGCGGGGGCTCGACCATCACCACCCCATCGCGCACCGCTTCGGGTTCGCGCTGCAGGTTGTAGCGCGCCACGAATTCATCTTCCACCGCCAGGTTGACCCGCCCTGCCGCCAGCATGCGCACGGCGGAGGAAAAGTTGCCTACCGGCACCTTGTGCAAGCGGGTGTCGCTATCGAATTCGGGTGAGTAGGCATAATCACGCACCACGGCAATGCTGTAGGGATAAAGATCAGCCTGGCGCCTGTAACGGAAGCTGTCGCCCTTGCGCTTTAGCAAACGGATGCGGTTGGTCAGGTAGGCCTTGGAAAACTGGCCGATGCGGGTGCGCGAATCGTTGTACCAGGCATTGATCAATACGTCGTAGCGGCCTTCGCTAACCCCGAGCAGCGCCCGTGCCCACGGTACCTCCTCGTACTCGCTGGGGTAACCTGCACGCGCCAGCGCCGTGGTGACGATGCTGGTGGCAAGGCCAGCTCCGGGCATACCGGCATCGGTGAACGGCGGCCAGGTATCGGCCACCAGCCGCAGTTTGCCCTGGCCCAAGGCTGGCGCCGCCAGCATCACGGCCAACACTCCCAGAACGCAAAACAGTGGCCGCATGCTCAAGTCCTTTTGCAGGTGGGGGGCACAGGCTGTTGATGGCGGTCTTCGATAACGCTGGTAAAGAGACTACACAAAGCCGCCGCAGAGGGCAGCGGCCAATAGTGTCATTTAGCCTCTATTTTGGCCGAAGCAGGCAGGGTACCTGGCTTACGGGTAGCCGAGCACTTCCCTGATCTGGCGTAGATGGCGAATGATCCACTGCTTGTCGATCGCACCCCAGTCATGGATACGATAATGCCCGGCGTGGTTGCGCGCCCCTTCCTGCTGCTCGAACTCGCAGACAATGTCCAGGTCGGCCAACGCAGCGATGGTGTCCTGCGCGGTGCGGCGTGGCATGCCGGTGGCTTCCATCAAGGCTGGCACGCTGGTAGCGGTCTGGCTGTCGATCAGCCAGGCCACGTACAGGCGGCGATAAAAGCTGCTCTTGGTCTTGCTCACATCCATGCTGCGTGATCCTTACAGGTTACCCGGCAGCTCCCGATAGGTCAGGTAGACGCGCAGGTCGAATTCCAGTTGGTGGTAGTCCGGCTCCATGTGCTGACAAAGCTGATAGAAGGCTTTGCTGTGGTCACGCTCGCGCAGGTGCGCCAGTTCATGTACCACGATCATGCGCAGGAACTGCGGCGCCGCCTCCTTGAACAGCGAGGCGATGCGGATTTCCTTCTTCGCCTTGAGCTTGCCACCCTGTACCCGCGATACCGCAGTATTGAGCCCCAGCGCCCGGTGGGTGAGGTCCAGGCGGTTGTCGAACAATACCTTGTCCAGGCTTGGTGCACTGCGCAGGTATTGCTGACGCAGCTCCTGGGCGTAGCCGTACAGTGCCTTGTCGCTCTGCACATCATGGCGACCGGAATAGCGGCGCTGCAGGTATTCACCCAGGCGGTCGCTGTCGATCATCTGCTGCACCTGCTCCTGCAGGTGCGGCGGGTAAGCTTGCAAATAGCGTAATACGGTCATGGCATGACATTCGGCGTAACGAATGCCGATTCTAGCCAATCAGGACTGCGGCCAGGGAAAAAATGCCGGAAAGCCGCTGGCATCGGCGGCAGTCATCGGGCGGGCGACAAGGAAGCCCTGCACGTAGGCGCAACCGTTTGCCTTGAGCCAAGCAGCCTGGGCCTCAGTTTCTACGCCCTCGGCGATGACCGTGACGTTGTAATCGGCGCACAGGCCAATGACGCTACGCACCAAAGCGGCGTCCGGCGCCGAATCGGGCAGGCGCGCCACCAGATGGCGGTCCAGCTTCAAGGTGTCGACAGGCAGGTCGCGCAGCATGCGCAGCGAGCAGTCGCCAGCACCAAAGTCGTCCAGCGCCACGCGCACTCCCAGCTCGCGCAGGCGGTGGATCTGCTTGATCGCCGCGTCGATGTTGTACATCAGTGAGGTCTCGGCAACTTCCACTTCCAGTTGCGCCGGGTTGAGCCGGTAATCCTGTATCACCCGCTGCAACTCATCGACAAGCCCAGGCATGGCGAACTGAGCGCGGCTCAGGCTGATACCCAGCACCAGATCCGGAGCAAAACGCTCACACCAGGCCTGACGCTGCGCCGCGCCCTGGCGGTAGATCCAGCTGGCCAGGCGCGTTATCAGTCGCGCCTCCTCAAGCAAGGGGATGAACAGCCCCGGCGGTACATCGCCGACGCTGGGGTGCTGCCAGCGCAGCAGGGCTTCGAAACCGCGCAGATGACCATCGGCGAAAGCGACCTGGGGCTGATACACCATGTTGAAGCCTTGCGACTCGACTGCGTCACGTACGCTGTCCTCAAGCATCAGCCGTGAACGCGCCCGGCCATTGAGCTCCTGGTCATAGAAGCGATACTGCCCGCGCCCAGCCTGCTTGGCCGCATACATAGCAGCATCGGCGGCACGCAACAGGCCTTCGACAGTGGCACCGCAGTCCGGGAAGGTGGCAATACCAATGCTGACACCCAGGCAGACATCCAGGCCGGCCACCTGCCGCTGGACGGACATACGCTCGAGCAGTTGCTCGGCAAAGCGGCCGGCTTGTTCCGGATACGGCAGGCTATCGAAGAGCGCAGTGAACTCGTCTCCTCCCATGCGCGCCAGCAGCGCCTCACTGCCCAGGCAGTCCTTGAGCTGCTCGGCAACCCAACCCAGTACCCGGTCCCCGGCCTCGTGGCCAAGCGAGTCATTGATCCGCTTGAAACCATCCAAATCCATGTACATCAAGGCCTGGGCCTTGTCCGAACGTTCGTTGCGCAGCAGCACGCTTTCAGCTGCCTGATAGAACCCACGGCGGTTGAGCAGGCCGGTGAGCGGGTCGGTGACAGCCTGGTATTCGAGCTGCTGGTGCAAATTGCGCACTACCGACATGTCGAGCACCGTCACCACCATAGCCTGCTGATCGGCCGGCAACGGCGCGCAGGACAATGCCACCGGGACCAGGTGACCGCCTGCGGTGCGCAGGTGGGCGTCGTGTACTCGGAAGATCTGCCGTGACTGGTACGCCTGATGGAAATCCGACTCGCTCCATAAGGTGGCATGGGGCAGTTGCAGCAATTCAAGCAGCTGCGCGCCCTGCAATTGCTCAACCGGGGCATCGAGCAAGCGCGAGATCGCCGGATTGGCAAAGCTGATGTTGCCGTGGGCGTCGACCACCAGAATACCTTCGGCGGCATTCTCCAGGATGGACGCATTGAACGCCCTGGCCGCCTCCAGTTCGCGCGTCAGCCGTTGCTGCATACGCCGGTTACGCTGCTGGTCCAGTTGCGCCTGCACCTTGGGCTTGAGGATCTGCGGGTCGAACGGCTTGAACAGGTAGTCCACCGCACCACTGGCATAGCCCTTGAGCACAGCGGCATCGGACTGCTCGTTGGCGGTAAGGAAGATGATCGGGGTCAGCCGGGTACGGTGGCTACCACGCATCAGCCGCGCAACCTCGAAACCGTCCATTTCCGGCATCTGCACGTCGAGCAACACAAGGTCGACTTCGTGCTCCAGCAAGGCGCTCAAGGCTTCCGTCCCTGAACCTGCGGTCAGCACCTGCCAATCTGTGCGGGCCAGTAAGGCTCGCATGCTTATGAGGTTCTCAGGGTAATCGTCCACCACCAGGAGAACCGACTTGCCATCCGGTGGTTGAGGGTAAGCGCCATCCATGCTGCTTTCTCTTGTATGACCGACTTCGACTTGCAATTGGATCCGGTTTAACACTCTAGACTCGAGTGTGTAACACGCAATGGAATCAGAACGCTATCAGTGACTAAAGGTAAGGGTAGTCGACTAACGGTCGTTTGCCGGCCGTTGAACCATAAAAAAACCCGCATTTCTGCGGGTTTTTCATGGCGGCCTGTGATCAGTTGACCTTGGCGGCCAGTTCACCTTTCAGGTAACGCTGGAACATGCCTTCCAGTGAGATCGGCTTGATCTTCGAGGCATTACCGGCGGTGCCGAAGGCTTCGTAACGAGCGATGCACACATCGCGCATGGCTTTCACGGTTTCACCGAAGAACTTGCGCGGGTCGAACTCGCTTGGGTTCTGCGCCATCAGGCGGCGCATGGCACCGGTGGAGGCCAGACGCAGGTCGGTATCGATGTTGACCTTGCGCACGCCGTGCTTGATGCCTTCAACGATTTCTTCGACCGGTACGCCGTAGGTCTCTTTGATGTCGCCGCCGTACTGGTTGATGATCGCCAACCACTCCTGCGGTACCGAGGAAGAACCGTGCATCACCAGGTGAGTGTTGGGGATGCGCTTATGGATTTCCTTGATGCGGTCGATCGCCAGCACGTCACCGGTTGGCGGCTTGGTGAACTTGTAGGCACCGTGGCTGGTGCCGATGGCGATGGCCAGGGCATCCACCTGGGTCTTCTTGACGAAGTCGGCGGCTTCTTCCGGGTCGGTGAGCATCTGGCTGTGGTCCAGCACGCCTTCGGCGCCGATGCCATCTTCTTCACCGGCCATGCCGGTTTCCAGCGAACCCAGGCAGCCCAGCTCGCCTTCGACCGAAACACCACAGGCGTGCGCCATGGCGACAGTCTGCTGAGTGACGCGGACGTTGTACTCGTAGTCGGTCGGGGTTTTGCCGTCTTCGCCCAGCGAGCCGTCCATCATCACCGAGCTGAAGCCCAGCTGGATCGAGCGCTGGCACACGTCAGGGCTGGTGCCGTGGTCCTGGTGCATGCACACCGGGATGTGCGGAAACTCTTCGATGGCGGCCAGGATCAGGTGACGCAGGAACGGCGCGCCAGCGTATTTGCGGGCACCGGCCGAAGCCTGGACGATCACTGGGGAGTCGGTCTTGTCGGCCGCTTCCATGATGGCGCGCATCTGCTCGAGGTTGTTGACGTTGAAAGCTGGAACGCCGTAACCGAACTCGGCGGCGTGGTCCAGCATCTGGCGCATGCTAATGAGTGCCATTGTGTATCTCTCTCCCGACAAGCGTCGTTTTGTTTCGTGCAAGCCTGCCGCTGGGGCGGTTGCTGTTCAAGTAGTGTGGGCCACCGGTGCGGCCCGGCCAGTCACGGTGCCTTGCAGCCCCGCCCAATCAGATCGTTGGTTGCCACCCAGTACACCAGGCCTTCCTCGCCCTTGGTGTGGAAGGCCAGCACGCCATCGCTGTACATCGCGCCCGACGCACTCGGCTCGGACTTGAGCCGGTAGACCTGGTCGCCGCCGCCGAGGCGCACGTCGACCGAATCCTGTTGTACATCGGCGAAGCGCCAAAGCACATCGGTCTGGCTGTCGCAGACCCAACGGGTCCAGGCGGCCGCAGGGGCGGGTTGCGCCGGCTGCAGCAGCGAGCATCCTGCCAGTGTCGCCAGGGCCATCAAGGCCATCAGCGCTTTCATTGCATATCCTCTAGATGACCACACAACGGTCGCTTGGTTGCCTGCTCCGACGAAGCGCATCGCTTCATGGGCAGCCAGGCGCCTTGCGCTGGTGGTCTTCGTCATACTTTTCCAGGCCTTCCGGGCCCACGCGCTTGCTGATTACCGGCACAGTCTCGGCCTGCCACTCAGACTGGTAGCAGCCGCCCTTGGGCGGCTGCGCCGGATCGTTGTCCGAGGACGGGCTGCTGGAGCATGCGCTCAGCAAACCAGCCAGCAAGATCACAGGCAATTGCTTGACCATCAGGTCGCTCCCTTTGCCAGGCGCCGCCATTGTCAGGCTTTTGCCCGCTCTTCCAGGATCGCCACGGCCGGCAGTACCTTGCCTTCGACGAACTCGAGGAATGCACCACCACCGGTAGAAATGTAGGAGATCTCGGCGCTGACGCCATATTTGTCGATGGCCGCCAGGGTATCGCCACCGCCGGCGATGGAAAATGCGGCGCTGTCGGCGATAGCCTTGGCCAGTACCTTGGTGCCGTTGCCGAACTGGTCGAACTCGAACACACCGACCGGGCCGTTCCACAGGATGGTTTTCGACGACTTCAGCAGTTCGGCGAAGTTGGCCGCAGTCTGTGGCCCGATGTCCAGGATCATGTCGTCAGCAGCCACGTCGGCGATGGCCTTGACGGTGGCCTCGGCGCTCTCGGCAAACTCCTTGGCAACCACCACGTCGACGGGCAGCGGTACGCTGACCTTGGCGGCGATGGCCTTGGCGGTTTCCACCAGGTCAGGCTCGTACAGCGACTTGCCCACCGGGTGGCCGGCAGCGGCCAGGAAGGTGTTGGCGATGCCGCCACCAACGATCAACTGGTCGCAAACCGAGCTCAGGCTGTTCAGCACGTCCAGCTTGGTGGAAACCTTGGAGCCGGCAACGATGGCGGCCATTGGTTTGGCCGGTGCCTTCAGGGCTTTGCCCAGGGCGTCCAGCTCGGCGGCCAGCAGCGGGCCTGCCGCAGCGACCTTGGCGAACTTGGCTACGCCGTGGGTGGAGCCTTCGGCACGGTGAGCGGTACCGAAGGCGTCCATGACGAAAACGTCGCACAGAGCCGCGTACTTCTGCGCCAGTTCGTCGGCGTTCTTCTTCTCGCCCTTGTTGAAGCGAACGTTCTCGAACAGCACCAGGTCACCAGCCTTGACCTCGATGCCATCGAGGTAGTCGGCGACCAGTGCAACGTCGCGGCCCAAGGCCTTGCTCAGGTAGTCGGCAACCGGCTTGAGGCTGTTCTCGGCCGAGAACTCACCTTCGGTCGGGCGCCCCAGGTGCGAGCAGACCATTACCGCCGCGCCCTTCTCCAGGGCCAGCTTGATGGTCGGCAGCGCAGCCAGGATACGCGCGTCGCTGGTTACCACACCGTCCTTCACAGGCACGTTGAGGTCTTCGCGGATCAGTACGCGTTTACCTTGCAGGTCGAGGTCGGTCATCTTCAACACGGTCATGAATGCAGTCCTTCAGGGCTGTTTGGTGCGGGTTGGGTGGACGACGTGCAGATAATGTTCGGCAACGTCGAGCATACGGTTGGCAAAACCCCATTCGTTGTCGAACCAGGCCAGCAGGTTCACCAGGCGGGGGCCCGAGACGCGTGTCTGGCTGGCATCGACGATCGCCGAATGCGGGTCATGGTTGAAATCACAGCTGGCGTGGGGCAATTCGGTGTAAGCCAACAAGCCTTTGAGCGGGCCGTCCAGCGCCGCCTCGCGCAGCACCCGGTTGACTTCAGCCGCGCTGGTGTCACGGCCGGTCTGCAGGGTGATGTCCAGGCACGACACGTTGACGGTCGGCACGCGTACCGCTTTGGCCTGTATTCGCCCGGCAAGTTCCGGCAGCAGGCGCTCGATACCACGCGCCAGACCAGTGGACACAGGGATCACCGACTGGAAAGCCGAGCGCGTGCGGCGCAAATCCTCATGATGGTAGGCGTCGATCACCGGCTGGTCGTTCATTGCCGAGTGAATGGTGGTGATCTGTACGTACTCGATGCCGAACGCCTGGTCCAGCACCCGCAGCAGCGGTACGCCACAGTTGGTGGTACAGGATGCGTTGGACACCAGGCGCTCGGTGCCGGTCAGGCAAGCCTGGTTGATACCGTAGACCACCGTCGCATCCACATCAGCCTCGCTGGCCATGGGCTGCGAGAACAGCACCCGCGGCGCACCGGAATCAAGAAAGCGCTGGCCATCGGCACGGGTGTGATAGGCGCCGGAACACTCCAGCACCAGGTCGATGTCCAGGGCGGCCCAATCGACGCCCTCGGGGGTGGCGCTGCGCATGACCTTCACGCAGTCACCATTGATATGCAGACAGTCGCCGTCGACCTTCACGTCGCCGGGGAATCGGCCGTGAGTGGAGTCGAAGCGTGTCAGGTATTCCACACTGGCCTGGTCGGCCAGGTCGTTCAACGCCACGATTTCGAAGCCAGCCTTTGCCCCACGCTCAAACAGTGCGCGCAGGACACAGCGGCCGATGCGGCCGTAACCGTTGAGTGCAACTTTGTAGGGACGCGGGTGGGGCATTGATGGGCTCGCTAACGCATGGTGGCTGTTGGGGCCGCGTTGCGGCCCATCGCGACACAAGGCCGCTCCTACAGGCACCGCGCCAACATCGGGCTGCGCGGGAACTGCAGGAGCGGCCTTGCGTCGCGATGGAGGGCCAAGCCCTCCAGGGTTACATCAGTCTTCCAGCAGCTCTTCGGCAGTACCCAGGATGTTCTCCAGGGTGAAGCCGAACTCCTCGAACAGTGCACTGGCCGGAGCCGATTCACCGTAAGTGGTCATGCCGATGACACGGCCTTCGAGACCCACGTACTTGTACCAGAAGTCGGCATGAGCCGCTTCGATGGCGATGCGGGCACCCACTTGCAGCGGCAGTACGGACTGCTTGTAGGCCGCATCCTGGGCGTCAAACACGCTGGTGCTCGGCATCGACACGACACGCACCTTGCGGCCCTGCTCGGTCAGCTTGTCGAACGCCTGAACGGCCAGGCCCACTTCCGAGCCGGTGGCGATCAGGATCAACTCAGGCTCGCCGGCACAGTCCTTGAGCACGTAACCGCCGCGGGCGATATCGGCGATCTGCTGGGCGTCGCGGTCCTGATGCTGCAGGTTCTGACGCGAGAAGATCAGCGCCGAAGGGCCGTCCTTGCGCTCCAGGGCGTGCTTCCAGGACACAGCCGACTCGACTGCGTCGGCCGGGCGCCAGGTGTCCAGGTTCGGCGTGCTGCGCAGGCTGGTCAGTTGCTCGATCGGCTGGTGGGTCGGGCCGTCTTCGCCCAGACCGATGGAGTCGTGGGTGTACACATGGATGACGCGCTGCTTCATAAGGGCGGACATGCGCACGGCGTTACGGGCGTATTCCATGAACATCAGGAACGTCGCGCCGTAAGGCACCAGGCCGCCGTGCAGGGCGACGCCGTTCATGATCGCGGTCATGCCGAACTCGCGCACGCCGTAGAACACGTAGTTGCCGCTGGCGTCGTTGGCGTCCACACCCTTGCAACCCTTCCACAGGGTCAGGTTGGAACCGGCCAGGTCGGCCGAGCCGCCAAGGAATTCCGGCAGCAGTGGGCCGAAGGCGTTCAGGGTGTTCTGGCTGGCCTTGCGGCTGGCGATGGTCTCGCCCTTGGCAGCGACTTCAGCGATGTAGGCAGCGGCTTTTTCCGAGAAGTCGGCCGGCAGGTCACCGCTCAGACGGCGCTTGAGCTCGCTGGCCAGATCCGGGAAGGCGGCGGCATAGGCATCGAAACGCGTGTTCCACTCGGCTTCAGCCTTGGCGCCTGCTTCTTTGGCATCCCATTCGGCGTAGATGTCGGCAGGAACTTCGAACGGAGCGTGGTTCCAGTTCAGCTCCTTGCGGGCCAGGGCGATTTCGTCGTTGCCCAGCGGAGCACCGTGGCAGTCTTCCTTGCCCTGCTTGTTAGGCGAGCCGAAACCAATGATGGTCTTGCAGCAGATCAGGGTCGGACGATCGCTCTTGCGCGCAGTCTCGATGGCCGTGCGGATCTCGTCGGCGTCGTGGCCGTTGACGTTGCGGATCACCAGCCAGTTGTAGGCCTCGAAACGCTTGGGCGTGTCGTCGGTGAACCAGCCTTCCACTTCACCGTCGATGGAGATGCCGTTGTCGTCATAGAAGGCAACCAGCTTGTTCAGGCCCAGGGTGCCGGCCAGCGAGGCGACTTCGTGGGAGATACCTTCCATCATGCAGCCGTCGCCGAGGAACACGTAGGTGTTGTGGTCGACGATATTGTGGCCTTCGCGGTTGAACTGGGCACCCAGCACTTTCTCAGCCAAAGCAAAGCCCACGGCGTTGGCCAAACCTTGGCCCAGCGGGCCGGTGGTGGTTTCCACACCTGGGGTGTAGCCGAACTCGGGATGGCCCGGGGTACGGCTATGCAGCTGGCGGAACGACTTGAGGTCGTCGATGGTGACGTCGTAGCCGGTCAGGTGCAGCAACGAGTAGATCAGCATCGAGCCGTGGCCGTTGGACAGCACGAAGCGGTCACGGTCGGCGAAGCTCGGGTTGCTCGGGTTGTGCTTCAGATAGTCGCGCCAAAGCACTTCGGCGATATCCGCCATGCCCATGGGGGCACCTGGGTGGCCGCTGTTGGCCTTTTGCACGGCATCCATGCTGAGGGCACGAATGGCGTTGGCACGTTCACGACGGCTGGGCATCGCTTATCTCCTGGGGCTTGAATAGGTGGTGTAACGAAAAAGGCGGCCATTTTCCCCCACTGGGGGGCTGGGGGCAAACATTTAAGCGGCAAGCGGCAAGCTTTAAGCAGCAAGAGAAAGCCGAACCGTGCGCGCAAGGCTCTATTTCTTGCAACTCATCGCCAATATCAAAACTTTTTGATATTGGCCTTGCTAGGGCAACGATGCCTGTCTAGACTGCCGCGTCATGAACCTCCGTGCGCAACCGATCCCTCAGCGAAGCGACACACTGGCAGCCCTGTGCAAAGCCAGTGGCGACGAACTGCGCCTGAATGTCCTGCGCGCCTTGGCCAGTGACTCGTTCGGCGTCCTGGAGCTGGCACAGATTTTCGACATCGGGCAGTCGGGCATGAGCCATCACCTCAAAGTTTTAGCCCAGGCCGAGCTGGTGGCTACGCGCCGCGAAGGCAATGCGATTTTCTACCGCAGGGCCCTGCCCGACAGCCACCGCCTGGGCGGTCGCCTGCACACCGCGCTGCTCGAAGAGGTCGACGACCTGACACTGCCGCTGGACGTGCAGGCGCGCATCGCCCAGGTGCAACAACGCCGCGCCGCCACCAGCCAGGACTTTTTCCTGCGTGTGGAAGAAAAGTTCCGCGCCCAGCAGGACCTGATCGCCGGCCTGCCGCAGTACCGCGAAAGCCTGCTGGCGCTGCTCGACACACTGAATTTCGAGCCGACGGCCAGCGCGCTGGAAGTCGGCCCCGGCGACGGCGGCTTCCTGCCCGACCTGGCCAGGCGCTTTGCCTGTGTCACAGCCATGGACAACAGCCCGACCATGCTCGAGCTGGCGCGCCAGGTCTGCGAACGCGAACGTCTGGATAATGTAAACCTGCAGTTGGCCGATGCACTGGGTGCAACGGATGTGGAAGCCGACTGCGTTGTGCTGAACATGGTCCTGCACCATTTCAGCGACCCGGCCCTGGCCCTGCGCCTTTTGGCCAAACGGGTGAAGGCGGGCGGCAGCCTGCTGGTCACCGAACTGTGCAGCCACGATCAGGGTTGGGCGCGGGAAGCCTGCGGCGATCTCTGGCTTGGTTTTGAACAGGACGACCTGGCCCGTTGGGCCAACGCTGCCGGGCTGGCCCCGGGGGACAGCCTCTATGTGGGCTTGCGTAACGGTTTCCAGATACAGGTCCGCCATTTTCAGCGGACGGCTGGCGACACACACCATCGGTAAATTTTAGGAACCCGTCGAGATGAGCGAATACTCCCTTTTCACCTCCGAGTCCGTGTCCGAAGGGCATCCGGACAAGATCGCCGACCAGATTTCGGATGCGGTCCTGGATGCCATCATCACCCAGGACAAATACGCCCGCGTGGCGTGTGAAACCCTGGTCAAGACCGGTGTCGCCATCATCGCTGGCGAAGTCACCACCTCGGCCTGGGTCGACCTGGAAGAGCTGGTGCGCAAAGTCATCATCGACATCGGCTATAACAGCTCCGACGTCGGCTTCGACGGCGCCACCTGCGCCGTGATGAATATCATCGGCAAACAATCGGTGGACATCGCCCAGGGCGTCGACCGCTCCAAGCCGGAAGACCAGGGCGCGGGTGACCAAGGCCTGATGTTCGGCTACGCCAGCAACGAGACCGACGTGCTGATGCCGGCGCCGATATGCTTCTCGCACCGCCTGGTCGAGCGCCAGGCCGAAGCGCGCAAATCCGGGCTGCTGCCTTGGCTGCGCCCGGACGCCAAGTCCCAGGTCACCTGCCGCTATGAAAACGGTAAGGTAGTCGGTATCGACGCAGTGGTCCTGTCGACCCAGCACAACCCTGAAGTCTCGCAAAAAGACCTGCAGGAAGCCGTGATGGAGCTGATCGTCAAGCACACCCTGCCTGCCGAACTGCTGCACAAAGACACCCAGTACCACATCAACCCGACCGGTAACTTCATCATTGGTGGCCCGGTGGGTGACTGTGGCCTGACCGGCCGCAAGATCATCGTCGACTCCTACGGCGGCATGGCCCGCCACGGTGGTGGCGCGTTCTCCGGCAAGGACCCGTCCAAGGTCGACCGTTCTGCTGCCTACGCCGGTCGTTACGTGGCCAAGAACATCGTCGCCGCCGGCCTGGCCGAACGTTGTGAGATCCAGGTGTCCTACGCCATCGGCGTAGCCCAGCCGACTTCCATCTCGATCAACACCTTCGGTACCGGCAAGGTCTCGGACGACAAGATCATCCAGCTGGTACGTGAGTGCTTCGATCTGCGTCCGTACGCCATCACCAAGATGCTCGACCTGCTGCATCCGATGTACCAGGAAACCGCTGCCTACGGCCACTTCGGCCGTACCCCGCAGCAGAAGACTGTCGGCGATGACACCTTCACCACCTTCACCTGGGAGCGCACCGACCGCGCCCAGTCGCTGCGTGATGCTGCCGGCCTGTAATTTTTCCTGCAGCGGTGAATCGAAGCCCTTGCCGAGTGATCGGCAGGGGCTTTTTTTTAGTTTTCATGGCATCGCTCTCGACACATCACCTGACAACTGACCCCGCCAACCTCCGCCCCGCTTGCCTAGCCTGAACACTCCACTCCGCCACGCAAGGATGCTGGCCATGTCTTTTTTCCTGCGCCTCGCAGCCCTGTTGCTGCTCCACACGTCCATCGCCCAAGCCAGTCACTGTCCGGACTGGAGTACCAAGCAAGCCAGAACCGAAGTTGCCCAACTTCGCGCAACCCTGGCCAACTGGGACGACCATTACCACCGCCAGGGTATAGCGCTCGTAGCCGATGAACTCTACGACCAGGCCCGACACCACCTGCTGCACCTGCAACAATGCTTTGGTCAGGAATTCACAGATCCAAGCCCACTGGCCAGCGCACGCGGCCCTATTGCCCACCCCGTTGCCCACACCGGCGTCGAGAAACTCCATGACGCAGCTGCCGTTGCACGCTGGATGACCGGCAAGAAGGGCGTATGGGTGCAGCCGAAGGTCGACGGAGTGGCAGTCTCACTGGTCTATCGCCAAGGCCGGCTGGTACAGCTGCTCAGCCGTGGTGATGGCCTCCAGGGGCATGACTGGAGCCGCCACATCAAGGACCTCGACAGCATCACTAGGCAATTGCCTCAACCACTGGACGTCGTATTGCAAGGCGAGTTGTACCTGCGCCTGCAAGCGCACGTGCAAGCTGAGGCAGGCAGCAGCAATGTGCGCGGCACCGTGGCCGGGATGCTGGCACGCAAGCAGCTTGGCCCTGAACCGGGCGCGAGCATCGGCCTGTTCGTCTGGGACTGGCCGCACGGGCCGGACAACCAGGGCGAGCGCCTCACACAACTTGCAGCCTGGGGGTTCCCCGACAGTCAGCGTTTCAGCACAGCTATCGACACCCCCGAAGAGGCTACCCACTGGCGCCTGCACTGGTACCGCTCACCGCTGCCCTTCGCCACCGATGGCGTGATTCTGCGCCAGGACAGCCGCCCCCCGGCCGACCGCTGGCAGCCCAACGCCCCCTATTGGATCGCCGCGTGGAAATACCCCTTCGCCCAAGCGCTGGCAGAGGTACGGGAGGTACGCTTTCTAATCGGCCGCACAGGCAAAGTCACGCCGTTGCTCAGGCTCAAACCGGTCACCCTGGATGATCGCCGGATCAGCCAGGTCAGCCTCGGGTCCCTGGCCCGCTGGCGGGCGCTCGACATTCGCCCGGGCGATCAAGTTGCGATCAGCCTTGCCGGCCTGACCATTCCACGCTTCGACCAAGTGGTCCACCGCGCCGTCGAGCGTCAGGTATTACCTGTACCCGAAGCTGAACAGTACGGCCAACACAGTTGCTGGCAAGCCAGCGACGACTGCCAAGAGCAGTTTATCGCGCGCCTCGTCTGGCTCAGTGGCAAGCAGGGCCTGGCCATGCCAGGCACCGGCAAGGGCACCTGGAAGCGGCTGGTTCAGGCAGGGCTGGTGACATCGCTGACGGATTGGTTGACGCTCGATGCCCAACAGCTGTTATCGGTACCGGGCATCAGCAGGAAAACCGCCACACAGCTACAACGCAGTTTCGACATAGGCCGCAACAGACCTTTCGCTCAGTGGCGCAAAGGGTTGGGCGTACCGGCGCCAGCTCAGGTGCCACGGGACGAGAACTGGCAAACGCTGGCCGGCCGGTCTGCCAGCGATTGGCAAACCTTGCCCGGCATTGGCGCAACACGCGCCACTCAACTCGCGAACTTTTTCACCCATGAGCAAGTACAACGGATAGCCACGCTGCTGGGAACCCGTGGGATCGATGGTTTTCACGGGACAGACGACGTTGGTTCGCAATAGTTCACGGGCAAAGCGTACGCGGAATATTTCCCAATCCCAGCCTGAAAAAACCACCAAGGGTTTAAAAATCGACAAAACCAAGGCAGGATTTCTCCACTTTTTGCTGCCCCGCCCCGTTTAGGAGGCTTTTTCATGAAGCGTATGTCTACCCTTTTCCTGCTGGCGACGTTTGCTCTGTCGGCTCACGCCGTGCAGGCCACCCAAGAACAAACAGGCCTGACCGGCTGCGCCGCCAAGCGTCAGGCGATCAGCGAACAAATCGAACAGGCCAAGGTTGACAACAACAGCGAACAGCAAAGCGGTCTGGAAAAGGCCCTGAGCGAAGTTGACGCGAACTGCACCGACGCCGGCTTGCGTAAAGAGCGCGAACAGAAAGTGCTCGAGGCCCGGCACGAGGTCAACCAGCGCACCAAGGACCTGGACAAGGCCATGAAGAAGGGCGACCCGGAGCACGTCAACAAGCGCAAAGACAAACTTGCCGAGGCGAAAAAGGAGTTGCAGGAGGCCGTCGACGATCTGGAACGTTGACAGCATGCTCCTACTCAACTTGGCTTGTAGGACTTTTCTGAAGTTGCCCGCTGAAGGGTTCACTTGGTCTTAGGGAGGGGGCACCATTGCAGCGATTACTGCCATATGCCCCTACAAGGAGGCTCCCATGAAAGTTATTTCTTCCGTAGTCATGCTGGCTGTTCTCGGCTTGAGCGCATCCGCCGCCCAAGCAGCACAGCCGACGCAAGGCTTGACCGGTTGCGCCGCCAAGCGCAGCGCCATCGAAAACCAGCTGCAATATGCCAGGGCGCACAATAATTCGGGTGAGATCCGCGGCCTGGAAAAGGCCCTGCAGGAGAACACCGAGCACTGCACCGATGCTGGCTTGAAAGAAGAGCGTGAACAGAAAGTGCGTGAAGCCGAAGCAGAAGTCCAAGAGCGCGAAGCAGACCTGAAGCAGGCGCAGGCGAAAGGCGATACGAGCAAAATTGCCAAGCGCGAAAAGAAACTGGCCGAATCCAAAGCGGAACTCGAAGACGCAAAAGCCGAATTGACCAAGTGACCTGAAGCTTCAGTCACGCGCGCCAGCCAGCAGCCTGCAAAACATTGGCTGGCGCATCAATGATTACGAAACTCTGTATGGCAGGCCTTGCAGGCTGCCTCGACCTTGTCCATAGGTTCCTTGAGCATCGCCGCATCCAGCGGCTGCTTGCGTGTCAACGCCAGCAACTCGCCCGTCACCCCCTCCAACGCTTGCGCCAAGTCATGAAAGCGCGCCTGACGCTCCCAGACCTCGGGCCGCGCACTGCTGTCGCCATCATCCTGTACCTGCGGGAAATGCTGCCAGGGCGCATGGGCCAGGCTATCGAGTTTCACCGCACCCTCGGCAAATTTCCCCCCATCGAACGGCAACCGCCCGCGCAGCATGCCACCCATGTCCTCGCTGGTCTTGAGCATCTGCTTGAAGATCGCCTTGCGCTGCCCCAAGGGTGAGTTAGGATCGACACGGTCGCAGGCCACCAGGGACAGGCTGACCAGCAGTATGGCGGTGAAACATTTGAACATCACGGTCACATTGGCAGAGGAAAGGGCCAACAGTATCCTCGCCTGCCATGCAAAGACCAATACCCTTACGAACACTATGGGCTGCCATCAGCTGCTGCCCTCCAAGGATTCAACCATGAAATCTGCTCTGCGCCATCTCGCCTGGGCGCTGCCGGCCCTGGCCTTGCTGGCCGGCTGCAACGGCGGCGAAAACGCCAAGCCCGAACCCCACGCCGTCGCTACTTACACCCCTGCGGCTTGGGCTGACCTGCCCAGCGTCAGCGACAGCGATCTGGTCGCGGGTTTCAACGCCTGGCGCACTGGTTGTGAAAAACTCAAGCGTGACCCGGTGTGGGCCGCCACGTGCGAAGCAGCACAGCCGATCGCACTGGAAGCGACCCAGGTGCGCACGTTCCTGCAAGGGCAATTGCAGGTTTATGGCCTGCGCTCGGCCGAGAACAACGCCACTGGCCTGATCACCGGCTACTACGAACCGGTCTACCCCGGCAGCCTGACACGCACCGAAGCAGCCAACGTACCGGTGTATGGCATCCCGGATGACATGATCGTGGTCGACCTGGCCAGCGTTTACCCGGAACTGAAGGGCAAGCGCCTGCGCGGTCGCCTCGACGGCCGCGTGCTCAAGCCCTATGACACCGCTGAAGTGATTTATCGGGACGGCGTCAAGGCCCCGGTACTGGCCTGGTTGACCGACCCGATGGACCTGCAGTTTCTTCAGATCCAGGGTTCAGGCCGGGTAAAGCTGGAAGATGGCCGCCAATTGCGCCTCGGCTACGCCGATCAGAACGGCCACCCGTACCGGCCGATCGGTCGCTGGCTGATCGAGCAGGGCCAGTTGAAGAAGGAAGACGTGAGCATGGGCGCCATTCATGCCTGGGCTCAGGCCAATCCACAGCGGGTGCCTGAATTGCTGGCGAGCAACCCCAGTTACGTGTTTTTCAGCACCCGCCCCGACAGCAACGAAGGCCCGCGCGGCTCACTGAATGTACCGCTTACCGCAGGCTACAGCGTGGCCATCGATCGCAAGGTCATTCCACTGGGCAGCCTGCTTTGGCTGTCCACCACGCGCCCGGACGGTACACCGGTGGTCAGGCCGGTGGGCGCTCAGGATACGGGCGGTGCGATTACCGGCGAAGTACGTGCGGATCTATTCTGGGGCACCGGGCCTGAGGCCGGCGAACTGGCAGGGAACATGAAGCAGCAGGGGCAGATCTGGATGCTCTGGCCAAAGGGCAAGCCGCTGCCTGACGTGCCTAAAGTCCTTTGACTGATTGCTGCTCTGCTCGCGGCATACCCGCGAGCAGAGCAGCCGGGTTTCAGGCCGAAACAACGAAGAAAGACACGATCAACGCCACGCCAGCGAACCACACCAGCGAGCGTAAAGCCGCCCAGTCCGCCAGATAGCAGATGATGTAAAGCAGCCGACTGGTGATGTACAAGACCCCCAGCACGTCCTGCGTCACCTGCTCGGCATTGCCGACGATATCGGCCACCAACACCGCTGCGGCAAACGCCGGGAACGCTTCATAGCTGTTCTGCTGCGCGGCATGGGCACGCCGTGGCAGGCCCGATAGTGTGTCGAGGAAAGCGCGCGGGTCGTGATTGTCCTTCAAGCCGAAGCGGCCACTGCTCACCTTGGCGATCAAGGCGCACAGCGGCGGCAGGAACAATGCGATCAGGATGCACCACAGGGCAACGGTCATGGACAGGACTCCTTCAGTCGTTAGGTTAGAGCTTCATCACCAGCATGCCTGCCAGCACCAGCCCGCAAGCTAGGAGTCTCGGACCGCCAAAAGGTTCTTTGAGGTAGCGCATGCCCAGCAGCACCACCAGGATAACGCTCAGCTCGCGCAAGGCCGCCGCCTCGGCCACCGAACCCAGATGCATGGCCCACAATACCAGCGCGTAGCTGAACAACACGCAAAAGCCCACTGCCAACCCCAAGCGCCATTGGGTGCGCCAGAACAGCACGAACGGCCCCCGCCGCGCCACACCGGCAAGCAATGGAAAGGGCCAGGCGCTTAGCAGGGTCAGCCATACCAGGTAGTCCCAGGGCTTGCCCCACAACCGCACGGCCTGCCCGTCGAACCAGGTGTAGCAACCGATGCACAGGCCGATCAGTGCCACCACCGGCAGCATCGACCAGGGCAGGCGCTCACCCCCACCCCCCTGCCACAGCAGGCACGCCATGCCACACGGGATCAGCAATATGCCGATGATCTGCTGCTGGCTGAGCGACTCGCCGGCGAACGCCAGGGTCAGCCCCAGCACCACCAGCGGTGACAGGCCACGCATCAGAGGATAGACCAGCCCCAGATCGCCTACCCGATAAGCCTGGATCAGCAGGAATCGATACAACTGCTCTGCCAATGCCGAAGCGATCAGCCAAGGCCAGATCTCGGCAGGCGGCAGGTCCACGAAGGCCACGGCAAGCACGGCAAAGGCCAGGGCTACGGAGTCCATGCTGGCGATCACCAGCAAGCGCTCGCCACTGAATTTGATCAGGGTGTTCCAGGTCGCGTGCAGCAGGGCCGCGACCAATACCAGGGAAGTTGCCAGCACGCCTTCAGGTCCTTGTGACGTTATCAGCCACTGAATATATAGCCTTGGTAGTGACAATGGGCGCGAGGCGGTTCTGCATCAAATGCGGAACGAAACCAGCCAGCCAGGTCAAAAACTGTGTCCCGAAACCCTCGCCAGATCATCAAAGAACTGCCCGAGCCATTCGGGTTACGACTTGGAAGCCATTGTTACAGGATTCGGGATGCTTGAATTAGTTGCTGCGTTTATCTGCCTCACCACTCTCCTCACCTATGTCAATTACCGCTTTATCGGCCTGCCACCCGCCATCGGCGTGATGGTCACGGCGCTGCTGTTCTCGCTGATGCTGCAGGGCCTGAGCCTGATCGGCTTCCCAGGCCTTGAAGAACGCGTCGAAGGGCTGATGAACCAGATCGACTTCAATGACCTGCTGATGCACTGGATGCTGGCGTTTCTACTGTTCGCCGGCGCACTGCACGTCAACCTCACCGATCTGCGCAGCTACCGCTGGCCGATCGGGCTGCTGGCAACGCTCGGCGTGCTGATCGCCACGGTGGTGATCGGTTTTCTGTCGCACTGGGTGTTTGCGATGTTCGGCTGGCAGGTGCCGCTGATCTACTGCCTGCTGTTCGGTGCACTGATCTCGCCCACCGATCCGATCGCTGTGCTGGGGGCCCTGCGGACCGCCAACGCCTCCAAACCACTAAAGACCACCATCGTCGGTGAGTCACTGTTCAACGACGGCACCGCCGTAGTGGTGTTCACCGTCCTGCTGGGTATCATTCAACTGGGTGAAACGCCAAGCATCACTGACACGGCGATCCTGTTCGCTCGCGAAGCCATTGGCGGCGTGGTGTTTGGCGGGCTGCTCGGTTACGCCACCTACCGCATGATCAAAAGCGTCGAGCAGTATCAGGTCGAGGTCATGCTGACCCTGGCGCTGGTCATCGGTGGTTCGGCGATGTGCTACGAGCTGCATGTCTCGGCACCGATCGCGATGGTCGTGGCCGGGCTGATCATCGGCAACCTGGGGCGCAACCTGGCGATGAACGACATGACCCGTCGTTACATGGACGGTTTCTGGGAGTTGATCGACGACATGCTCAACGCCCTGCTCTTCGCCCTGATCGGCCTGGAGCTGTTGCTGCTGCCGTTCAACTGGCTGCACCTGGCAGCTGGCAGCGTCCTGGCGCTGGCGGTGCTGCTGTCGCGGCTGCTGACCGTGGCCCCGGCGATCGTGCTGCTGCGCCGCTGGCGTCCGGTACCGAAAGGCACAGTACGGGTGCTGACCTGGGGTGGCCTGCGTGGCGGGGTGTCGGTGGCCCTGGCACTGTCGCTGCCCTTGGGCGAGGAACGAGACCTGCTGCTGTCGATCACCTACATCGTGGTGCTGTCGTCGATCCTGGTACAGGGCTTGAGCATCGGACGGGTGGTGCGCAAGGTCAGCGCACAACCCTGAAAACCCGGGGCCGCATCGACTTCAAGCCCTAGGCAGTGCCTGTGGGAGCCGGCTTGCCGGCGAAGGGGCTGCGAAGCAGCCCCATCACGTTATTCCACCGCGCTGTCCGGAAACTGGTCCTGAACATATTTGATCTCGGTCCGCCCGTGGGCAGCCGGTTGGCCATCCTCGCCCAGGTTGACGAAGACCATCTTGTCGACAGTCAGGATGCTCTTGCGGGTGATCTTGTTGCGCACTTCACACTTGAGGGTGATCGAGGTGCGGCCGAACTCGGTGGCGGTAATGCCCAACTCGATGATGTCGCCCTGGCGCGAGGCACTGACGAAGTTGATCTCCGACATGTACTTGGTCACCACACGCTGGTTGCCCAGCTGGACGATGGCGTAGATCGCCGCCTCTTCGTCGATCCAGCGCAACAGGCTGCCGCCGAACAGTGTGCCGTTGGGGTTGAGGTCTTCGGGTTTTACCCATTTGCGGGTGTGAAAGTTCATCTGTACTCCTGACCTGCTTGGCTAACGTGCGGTAATGATGGCAGAGCGGCCCGCGCCGCTCCATTGATCATCGACTATCGTCGCTATTAATCGACAGAAAACCTTGGGCGAAGACTCCCGCCAAGGCTATAATCTGCGCCGATTCACATGGCCACCCGCCGCGGTGCCATGCCCGCCACCTGTCCGAGGGGCGCTGCAGCAGGGTCACCCTGTCAGGCTCGGATGGGGCGTTGTCCGCTCCCGCGGACGCTCAACGCACAACGGCGCCCATTCGCACACTACGAATGGAGGCTCTCATGAGCGCTGTAAACACGCCTGCAGGTTTTACCGATTTCAAAGTCGCAGACATCTCCCTGGCCGCCTGGGGTCGTCGCGAAACCATCATCGCCGAATCGGAAATGCCTGCCCTGATGGGCCTGCGTCGCAAATACCTCGCTGAGCAGCCGCTCAAGGGTGCGAAGATTCTGGGCTGCATCCACATGACCATTCAGACTGCCGTGCTGATCGAAACCCTGGTTGCCCTGGGTGCCGAAGTGCGCTGGTCGTCCTGCAACATCTTCTCCACCCAAGACCAGGCCGCAGCCTCCATCGCTGCTGCCGGTATCCCGGTGTTCGCCTGGAAAGGTGAAACCGAGGAAGAGTACGAGTGGTGCCTGGAGCAGACCATCCTCAAGGATGGCCAGCCATGGGACGCCAACATGATCCTCGACGACGGCGGTGACCTGACCGAGCTGCTGCACAAGAAGTACCCGGCCGTACTGGACCGCGTTCACGGTGTCACCGAAGAAACCACCACCGGCGTGCACCGCCTGCTGGACATGCTGGCCAAAGGCGAGCTGAAGGTCCCGGCCATCAACGTCAACGACTCGGTCACCAAGAGCAAGAACGACAACAAATACGGCTGCCGTCACAGCCTGAGCGACGCCATCAAGCGCGGTACCGACCACCTGCTGTCGGGCAAGCAGGCCCTGGTGATCGGCTACGGTGACGTGGGCAAGGGCTCTGCGCAGTCGCTGCGCCAGGAAGGCATGATCGTCAAGGTCACCGAAGTTGACCCGATCTGCGCCATGCAGGCGTGCATGGACGGCTTCGAGCTGGTCTCGCCGTTCATCGACGGTATCAACGACGGCACCGAAGCCAGCATCGACAAGGCCCTGCTGGGCAAGATCGACCTGATCGTCACCACCACCGGTAACGTCAACGTCTGCGACGCCAACATGCTCAAGGCCCTGAAGAAGCGCGCCGTGGTCTGCAACATCGGCCACTTCGACAACGAGATCGACACCGCCTTCATGCGCAAGAACTGGGCATGGGAAGAGGTCAAGCCTCAGGTCCACAAGATCCACCGTACCGGCGCTGGCGACTTCGACCCGCAGAACGACGACTACCTGATCCTGCTGGCCGAAGGCCGCCTGGTGAACCTGGGCAACGCCACCGGCCATCCAAGCCGCATCATGGACGGTTCGTTCGCCAACCAGGTACTGGCACAGATCTTCCTGTTCGAGCAGAAGTTCGCCGACCTGTCGGCCGAGAAGAAAGCTGAACGCCTGACCGTTGAAGTGCTGCCGAAGAAACTCGACGAAGAAGTGGCCCTGGAGATGGTCCGCGGCTTCGGCGGCGTGGTCACCAAGCTGACCCAGCAACAGGCCGACTACATCGGCGTGACTGTCGAAGGCCCGTTCAAGCCGCACGCTTACCGCTACTAAGCGGCTAGCTTGAAGCGGCAAGCGGCAAGAAAAGGCAGACCGTGCCGTTGCCGCTTGCAGCTCCAGCACCCACGATCTTGAACGATGCCCAAGCCAGATCGGCCATCACCGATCTGGCTTTTACTTGCAGCTTGCCGCTAGTAGCTTGCTGCTTGAGGAACGAGTGATGTCACAAGAACGCCGCTACAGTTTCGAATTCTTCCCGACCAAGACCGATGCCGGTCATGAAAAGCTGATGGGCGTGGCCCGCCAGCTCGCTGCCTACAAGCCAGACTTCTTCTCCTGCACCTACGGTGCCGGTGGCTCGACCCGCGACCGCACACTAAACACCGTGCTGCAGCTGGAGAACGAAGTGAAGGTGCCTGCCGCACCGCATCTGTCGTGCGTTGGCGATACAAAAGACGAGCTGCGCGCCCTGCTGGCCGAATACAAGGCAGCGGGCATCAAGCGTATCGTCGCCCTGCGCGGTGACCTGCCGTCGGGCATGGGCATGGCCAGTGGTGAACTGCGTTATGCCAGCGACCTGGTCGAGTTCATCCGCCAGGAAACAGGTGATCACTTCCACCTGGAAGTGGCCGCTTATCCGGAAATGCACCCGCAGGCACGCAACTTCGAAGCCGACCTTGCCAACTTCGTACACAAGGTCAAGGCTGGTGCCGACAGCGCCATTACTCAGTACTTCTTCAACGCCGACAGCTACTTCTACTTCGTAGAACGCGCGCAGAAACTGGGCGTGGAGATTCCGGTAGTGCCCGGCATCATGCCAATCACCAATTACAGCAAGCTGGCGCGCTTCTCCGACGCCTGCGGCGCCGAAATCCCGCGCTGGATCCGCAAACAGCTGGAAGCCTATGCCGACGATACCGCCAGCATCCAGGCCTTCGGTGAAGAAGTCATCACCCGCATGTGCGAACAACTGCTGCAAGGCGGTGCACCGGGGCTGCATTTCTATACCTTGAACCAGGCAGAGGCGAGCCTGGCAATCTGGAACAACCTGAAGCTGCCTCGCTGAAATTATTTGGTAAAGTCCTATTCAGAAATGCTTAAGGCTTTAGTCATAGACTAAGGCCTTATTTCATTTCCGGTTCAGACGGGTCTTGCCAGCCATGCAACATCTCACGCCCTCGCGCCCTCAACTGATCTACCTGGCCTTCGGCTCGGCCACCTACCATCAGGAAGCCTGCTTCAGCATCGTCAGCGCCCTGACCCACTTGGACACGGCTGCGGGCGAGGCCATGGATATACAGGTCTACACCGACAACCCCGCGCCCTACGGCAAGCTGCCGGTTACCGTTCATCTGCTCGATGAAGCAACGCGCAAGGCCTGGAACGAACCTCACGGCTACCATTTCCGCAGCAAGCACGTGGTGTTGCGCCAGGTACTCCAGCAGCATTCGCAGGCTGTGCTGATCGACACCGACACATTCTTCCGCAAGTCACCACTGAACCTGTTCCAGCGGGTCAAAGCCGGCAGCCTGCTGTGCAACGCGATCGGCGGGCGCTACGGCGAAAATCAGCAGTGCCTACTCTACAAGAACCTGCTGACCATCCTCCAGGCGCGGGACTTGGCAGACTGCCAGATGCCTTTGGTCAACTCCGGGGTGATTGGCTTGACCGCCGAAGATGCGGGGATACTGGACCACTCGATCGCGCTGATGGACGAGCTCCATCCACTGGCTCGCACGGCCTATACGCTGGAAGAGTTCTGCCTCGCGGTTGCCGCCTACCGCAAGCTGGCGCTGGCTGAATGCACCGACGTAATCCACCACTACTGGAGCCGCAAGGCTCAGTTCCGGGCCAAGATACAGGCCTGGCTGCGCAAGCACGCAGACCACCCACTTAGCACTGCCGCCTTGGCCGACGTGCTGTTGGTGAATGACCAGTTGCCGCGCCCGCCGACATTGCAGCGCCTGGGTTACAAGGCCATGAGCCTGACCCTGCCCAGCCGCGAGCGTCAGTTTGCCCGCGAACTGTTGTATGGCAGCTACCCCTACCCCAACGAATTTGACCGCGCCTGTGCTCCCGCCTGGTGGGACAAGGCATTGCAAAATCTCAATGATCGTTATGGCCCGATGGAACCGGAGCAGTTGCGCCAGTGCCTGCGCCACCCATGCCTGCGCCTCTCGCTTGGAGCCCAACGCAAGGAAATCGAAGCGCATCTGCTGCAGTCCACAAAGCTATAAGCGTTCTGTTCCCGCGAAGGTGCTGCCTCAGCGCCTTCAACTGGCCTTACCAGAGCCGAGCGGGTAATCTCGCGTCATGCCGTTCATCTTCCGCTTCTTCTGCATCCTGCTGCTCGCCTGCCTGAGCCCCATGGCGCAGGCAGAACGCCTGCGCCTGGTTACCGATGACTGGGCGCCTTATGTGTACCAGCATAACGGCCAGCCCAAGGGCATAGATTACGAAGTCACCACTGAGGTGTTCAGGCGCCTAGGTATCGAGCTGGAGTGGGAATTCATGCCTTGGAAGCGATGCCTGGCCATGATCGAACAAGGCCAGGCCGACGGGGTCATGGACATCTTCAAAGTGGACTCGCGCCAGGCATACATGGTCTACCCGCTGGAGCCCATGTCGGATGTCGAGTTCGTGCTGTATCAATCCAGCCGCCGTCGCCATGCAGTAAACCGACTGAGCGACCTCACCGACCTGACTGTCGGCACCTCACCGGGCTATGCCTATGGAGCGGAGTTCAACGATGCATCAGGCTTTCGGCGTGAAGCGGCGTCAAGCCACGAAGCCAATTTTGGCAAACTGGTGCTCGGGCGCATCGATTTGCTGGTCACCGATCGCCTGGTCGGGCGCTACCTGCGCCGCCAACTCGGCCTTGAGCAGCAGGTAGAGGAACTGCCACTGGTCATCAGCCGTCAGGCGCAATACCTGGGGCTGGCGCGTAAACCTGGCCGCGATGCCTTGGCACTGGCGTTTACCGAAGGGCTGCGGCGCTTCAAGCAGGAGCCCGCTTACCTAGCGATAATCGAACGCTACATCGGCAGCACCGGCCACCTTCCTCACACCGTTGAGCAGCAGGAAAGCAGCACACAGCGATAGCTCTGTTATACTCGGGCCTTCCCGCCCGGCTCACGCCCGGACGCTCGGCCTCGCAACAGGCATCCCGATCGGCACCGACGCACCTTGCGTCCTAACTCCGTTTTCCGGATGTGCAGTGAAAGCCCAGCTGGACCGGACGCGATCGCATCCCACCGATGCCCGTCGCGCCAGGCAGAATATCCCTACGGGCCCAGCCCCCACAGAACAGGATTGCCCATGTCCTTTGCTTCCCTCGGTCTCTCCGAGGCACTTGTCCGCGCTATCGAGGCTGCGGGCTATACCCAGCCGACTCCGGTGCAACAGCGGGCGATTCCCGCCGTGTTGCAAGGCCGCGACCTGATGGTCGCCGCACAGACAGGTACAGGTAAAACCGGCGGTTTCGCCCTACCGATCCTTGAGCGCCTGTTCCCGGCAGGTCACCCGGACAAATCACAGCGCCATGGCCCGCGCCAACCGCGCGTGCTGGTCCTGACCCCGACCCGCGAACTGGCGGCTCAGGTACACGACAGCTTCAAGGTTTACGCTCGCGACCTGCCACTGGTCAGTGCCTGCATTTTCGGCGGCGTTGGCATGAACCCGCAGATCCAGGCCATCGCCAAGGGTGTCGATGTTCTGGTGGCCTGTCCGGGTCGCCTGCTGGACTTGGCAGGGCAAGGCCGCGTCGACCTGGCCCACGTGGAAATCCTGGTCCTCGACGAAGCCGACCGCATGCTCGACATGGGCTTCATCCATGACGTCAAGAAGGTCCTCGCCCGCCTGCCGGCCAAACGGCAGAACCTGCTGTTCTCGGCGACGTTCTCCAAAGACATCACTGACCTCGCCGACAAGCTCCTGCACAACCCGGAGCGCATCGAGGTCACCCCGCCGAACACCACCGTCGAGCGTATCGAGCAGCGCGTCTACCGCCTGCCCGCCAGCCACAAGCGCGCGCTGCTGGCCCACCTGATCACGCTTGGCGCCTGGGAGCAGGTACTGGTATTCACCCGTACCAAGCACGGTGCCAACCGTCTGGCCGAGTACCTGGAAAAGCACGGTCTGAGCGCCGCTGCCATCCACGGCAACAAGAGCCAGAACGCTCGAACCAAGGCCCTGGCCGACTTCAAGGCCAACAGCGTACGCGTACTGGTCGCCACCGACATTGCCGCCCGTGGCCTGGACATCGATCAGCTGCCGCATGTAGTCAACTTCGAGCTGCCCAATGTCGAGGAAGACTACGTTCACCGTATCGGCCGCACCGGCCGTGCCGGCCGCTCGGGCGAGGCCATTTCGCTGGTCGCGCCGGATGAAGAAAAGCTGCTCAAGAGCATTGAGCGGGTCACCAGGCAGAAGATCGCCGATGGCGACCTGATGGGCTTCGACCCAAGCCAGGTAGAAGCCGAGAAACCTGAGGTGCGTGAACGCCCGCAGAACAACGGTCGCGGCGGCCGCAATCAGCAGGCCCGTGGTGACGGTGGCAAAGATGGCAGTGGCGGCCGCAAGGACAAAGGCAAAGATAAAGGCAAGGCCAAGCAGCAGGCTGCCGACAAGCCTGCCGACAAGGAAAAGTCCGCCGACAAGCAGCAGCCGCGCAAGCCGCGCGACAAGAAGCCGCGCCAACAGCAAGCCAGCCAGAACAGTGTGCCGAAGGCACCGGCCGACCGTGCTCCGGATGAATTCCTGGACGACGAAATCGACAACTTCGGTAACCGTGCCGACTACGTCAGCCCCTACCAGAATGCCAAGAACCAGGGCCGCAACCGTCGCCCGGGTGCTAGTGCCGGAGCCGGTCAAGGCCAAGCCAGCCCTGGGCGCAGCAACAGTGGTGGTGGCCAAGGGCGTAACGGCGGCCAGCCGCGCAACGCCAGTGGCGAGAAACGCCCGCCGCGCAACAACAAGGGTGGTGATGCGCGCCGCGATAGCAACGGTGGCGGCCGCAACCGTTCGGCCGGCCGTGATGACGTATCCCGTCAGGAACCGGCAGTACGTAGCTCGCGAGAGCCGCAAAACCAGCCTGTGATCATCCGCAAGGAGTCCAAGCTCGACCGTTTCCCAACGCCTGAGCAACTGGACGACCTGCCAAGCCGACCACGCGGTGAGCGGCCTGCGTTACTGACCCGCAAGGGCGGCTGACGCTACCGGCAAACAAAAACGCCGCCCCATGGGGCGGCGTTTTTATTGCTCAGGCAATGATCACTTCTGCTTCACACCTTCGACGCTGATGTCCAGGTCCAGGGTCTGCGAGGTTGCACCTGGGCCCTTGATGCCGAAGTCGTTCAGGTTCAGCGTGGTGGTAGCGTTGAAGCCAGCACGCTCGCCGCCCCATGGGTCCTTGCCTTCACCGTTGAAGGTGGCCTTGAAGGTCACAGGCTTGGTCACACCATGCAGTGTCAGGTCACCAGTCACGTCGGCGGTCTTTTCACCGGTCGATTTGACGGCGGTGGAAACGAACTTCGCTTCCGGATACTTCTTCACATCCAGGAAGTCAGCGCTGGCGATATGCTTGTCGCGCTCGGCGTGATTCGACCACAGGCTGGCGGTTTTCAGGTCGACGCTGATCTTGCTGGCTTCAGGCTTGGCACTATCCCAAGTGAAGTTACCGTCGAAGTCCTTGAAGGTACCGTGAATGAAGCTGTAGCCCAGGTGGCTGATTTTCCAGTCGACGAACGCGTGCTGGCCTTCCTTGTCGATCTTGTACTCGGCGGCCATGGCCTGGCCAGCGCTGAGCAGAGCGGTACCGAGCGCCAGAGCGGCAAAAGTCTTTTTCAACATCCTTTCAGTTCCTTGCAATTGAGGTTGAGAGTCAAGCTTTGCGGCCCAGCATGCGAACCAGGGTCGCGTCACGGTCGATGTAATGATGCTTCAGGGCGGCCAGCGCGTGCAGCACGGCGAAAATCACCAGGCCCCACGCCAGCCACAGATGAATAACGCCGGCCAAATCCGCCTGGTCAGGCAGGTCACTGACAAGAGCCGGCACTTCAAACAAGCCAAACACAGGAATACCGACACCGTCGGCGGTTGAGATCAGGTAGCCGGCGACCATCACCGCGAACAGGCCTATATACAGCGCCAGGTGCCCCAACTTGGCGGCCAGACGGGTAAATGCTCCGTGGTTGGCAGGCGCCGGTGGTGGCGGGCTGATCAAGCGCCACAGCACACGCACCAGCATGACAGCCAGAAGCACTAGGCCGATGCTCTTGTGCAGGTCCGGGCCAGCCTTGCGCCAAGGGCTGTAATAGTCGAGACCGACCATCCACAGGCCAAGACCGAACAGGCCGAAGACTGCCAGCGCAACAACCCAGTGCAGGACGATGCTGATCACGCCATAGCGAGAAGGTGAGTTGCGCAGTTGCATGATGCCGTTTTTCCCCGTGAAAGCTATGCACAGACTAACGCGTAACGTATCGAATAAAAGCACAAAAAATTGCTCTGGATTATCGATAAATCCGATATTTATTGTCCGAGCTCGCTATTAAGAAAACATTAACGATAGCGGGTAATTCAAGCTTAGCCCTGGCCCTGTCGTCGGGCTCGGCGGCGACAGGGCCAAGCGATCGCAATCAGCCAGCCTTGACCTGGGAGTGGGTAACGGCCTGTTTTTCAGGCGCCGATTTGGCCGGGGCTTCTTTGGCCTCGACAGGTTTGAGCGCCGGAGCAGTCTTGGCTTCAGGCTTGTCAGCGCTGCCGAACAACCGCGAGAAGAAACCTGGCTTGTCCACCCGCGCCTCCTCGGCCTTCACCGGTTCGGCTTTGGCAGGTGCCTTTTCGGCGTTGTCCTCTTTGTCGGATGAACCACCAAACATGTTGGAGAAGAACCCGCCTTTGTCCTTCTGCGCTCCAGCAGTTGCCGCTACAGGGGTAGCTTTGACGGGGTCGAACGACTTGCCGGCCAACAGGTCCTGCACTTGGCTGGCGGCACGCTGGCCACTGCGCAGGGCACCTTCAAGAGTGCCTGGGTACAGCGCATCGGTATGCTCACCGGCAAACGCAATGCGTTGCACCGGACGCTCCCACAGGCGCCAGTACTTGCTGATCTGCCCTGGCCCGTAGGCCAGGTAGGCGCCGCCGGTACCGGCGTCGGCACTGTAGCGCTTGACCTCATACCCGGTGAACGCACCGCGGGCCTTTGGATAGAAAGCGTGCAGGCGGATCAACACCTGGTCGACCATCTGCTTGTCGCCGAAAGCCTGCAGCAGGCGGGCGTTGTCACCCGACAGGTTGATCACCACGTTGGCGCCCCCTTTGAGTGCTGGCTCGATCCATAGCATGCCAAGGCCTGCGTTACTGAAGATTTCGCCAGACATGCGCGCGCGGCTTTCCCAGACTGGCTGCTTGAACTTAAGCAGCAGCTGATCGCGCCAACCATAGTTGGTGCCCCTCAGCGCCGCGACGTGCTGGGTGTCCAGGGCCGGGGTGATCTGGATTTTGGCCAGAGCACGCAGCGGTACGGCCATGACCAGGTAATCGGCCTGATAGCTGGCGCTGCCGACCTTGACGGTGACCCCGCCGCGGTCCTGGACGATGGAGGTGACTGGCGAACTGGTCTTGATGGTTTTCAACTGTTTGACGAAAGCCTGGGCCAGCACCGGGCTGCCACCAGGCAAGCGTGCGGCACGCAGGTCACGGTCGCTGACGCCGCGGTAGACACGGCTCTGCTGGGCAAAGTACAGCAATGAGAGACGCGACGGTTCATCGTAGCGGGTACGGATCTGCTGGTTGATCAGTTGCCGTGCAGTGCTGGGCAACTGCAGCTTGTCGAGCCAAGTGGAAACGTTCATCTGGTCGAGGGCGAATAGCGTACTGGTCGCCTGTGGTTTGAGCGGGTCATCGATCGAACGGGCCAGGTCATCGAGGGTCTTCTCGTAGCGCTTGAGTGCTTCGGCGGTAGCAGGCTGCCTGGTAGCCAGGTCGCTGGCGCTGAAGTACTCCCCATCGATCAGATACCCTGGAGTACGTACGAACTCAGGCGCGGGCAGTGTCTCAAGCTTGAAACGCTCAAGGTACTGGTTGAGCACCGGCTGAGCCTTGCTGTTGCCGACCCACTCACTGGTGGCCAGGCCCGAGCGGCCGCCCATGCCCGCCTTGGCCTCCAGCAAGGTCACCTGCCAACCCTTGCTCTGCAGCTCGTAGGCTGCCGTCAGGCCTGCAAGGCCGCCACCTACCACGATTGCCGAAGGTGTCTTGTCCTTCGCCAGCGCGGCGCCGCTGGACACACCGATCAATACCAACGCGCACAGGCGCACCCAAGCAGCAGCCATGATGGCGAACTCCGAGTTGACGTTACAGAAATGGGAAGAGGCAAAACGCCCCGAGATGATGCGTTAAGAATACGTCAGGTATGCCGACCCTGCCACCACAGCGCCATCAAGTCCTTTTGCCAACTGGCATTTTTGTCAGTAGACAGGCCTGCTGCCCTTGCGCAACGCTGGTCCGGGTAGCTGGAAAAACCGACAAAAGGAGCTGCGCATGATCTATGAGGAGCATTTTGCCCACGTCAAAAGGCAGCTCCTGTGGCACAAACAAACGTTACTGACGCCCTCAGGCTTGCGTATCCGCAGCAATGGCACTTCCTGGGCCAGTATTCATGAAGCCTTCAAAGGCGAAGATGGCACCGAACTGGTGATTGGCGAGCAGAGTGAGGTGGAAATCAGCTTCAGCCAGGAAGTCGAAAGCCTTCGTCTGGAATGCTACGTCGTCAGCGACCAGCACTTCGAAGATGTAACAATGCTCATGGATACCGAGGGCTTCGATTGGGGCGTGATTGCCCCGCCCCCGCACAACTTTTACTGGCTGACGCTTTCAGGCAGCGGATATACCGAATTCATGCCTGGGCATTTCTCCACCCAACCTTGCTATCAGCACCTCCCCGGGCCTTTTCGGCGCCTGACCATCTCCACCTCCAGAGCCGGCACCGTGCATATCCGCAAGCTCGAATGGACCCACACCTGTCGCCATTGACCCATAGCGGTTGTCCTACCCCCCGGCATTGCTTAGGCTTACGCGGTCAAACATGCCGTAACGCCAGGAGAAGTGCCGATGGGCCTCAATGATCAGTGGATGCAGCGTGACCTGAAGGTCTTGTGGCACCCCTGCACCCAGATGAAAGACCACGAGCAATTGCCGCTTATCCCGATAAAGCGCGGGGAAGGCGTGTGGCTCGAGGACTTCGAAGGCAAACGCTACCTGGATGCGGTCAGCAGCTGGTGGGTGAACGTGTTTGGCCACGCCAACCCGCGCATCAACCAGCGCATCAAGGACCAGGTCGACCAGCTCGAGCATGTGATCCTTGCGGGTTTCAGCCACCAGCCGGTGATCGAGCTTTCCGAGCGTCTGGTCGCGATGACGCCTGCAGGTCTGGATCGGGTGTTCTATGCCGACAATGGCTCGTCGTGCATCGAAGTGGCGCTGAAAATGAGCTTCCATTACTGGCAGAACATCGGCAAACCGGCAAAAAAACGCTTCGTCACCCTGACCAACAGCTACCACGGCGAGACTATCGCCGCGATGTCGGTGGGCGATGTGCCGCTGTTCACCGAAACCTACAAAGCGCTGCTGCTCGATACCATCAAAGTGCCCAGCCCGGATTGCTATCTGCGCCCCGAGGGCATGGGCTGGGAGGAGCACTCGCGCAACATGTTCGCAGCCATGGAACAGACGCTGGCCGAACACCACGAAACCCTCTCGGCGGTGATCATCGAGCCGTTGATCCAGGGTGCCGGCGGTATGCGCATGTACCACCCGGTCTACCTCAAGCTGCTGCGCGAGGCTTGCGACCGCTATGGCGTGCATCTGATCCACGACGAAATTGCCGTGGGCTTTGGCCGCACCGGCACGATGTTCGCTTGTGAGCAGGCTGGCATCCGCCCCGATTTCCTGTGCCTGTCCAAGGCGCTGACCGGCGGCTACCTGCCGCTGGCCGCGTGCCTGACCACCGATACGGTGTACCAGGCGTTCTACGACGATTACCCAACGCTGCGCGCGTTCCTCCATTCGCACAGCTACACCGGCAACCCGCTGGCCTGCGCGGCGGCATTGGCGACCCTGGACATCTTCGAGCAGGACAACGTGATCGAGGCCAACAAGGCGTTGTCCGCACGCATGACCAGAGCCACTGCGCACTTGGCCGATCATGCCCATGTTGCCGAAATCCGCCAGACCGGCATGGCCTTGGCGATCGAAATGGTCCAGGACAAGGCGGGCAAGGTCGCCTACCCGTGGCAGGAGCGCCGCGGCCTGAAAGTGTTCGAGCATGCCCTGACCCGCGGCGCCCTGCTGCGCCCGCTGGGCAGCGTGGTGTACTTCCTGCCGCCCTACGTGATCACGCCAGAGCAGATCGACTTCCTTGCCGAGGTGGCCAGTGAAGGCATCGATATCGCCACGCGAGACAGCGTCAGCGTGGCGGTGCCGGCAAACTTCCACCCCGACTTCCGCGACCCGGGCTGACCGACCAGCAATCGCAACGCCTTGTAGGAGCGGCCTCGCGTCGCGAACGGGCTGCACAGCAGCCCCAAAGATCAGCAGCGCCGCCAAATGACCGGAGCTACTGTGCGGCCCTTTCGTGACACAAGGCCGCGCCTACAGGGACGATGTTCAACCTTCTTCCTGAGCAGAACCATGAGACTGTCCCGCTTCTTCATCGACGCCCCCCTGAGCCTCGGCGAGCACGACCTGCCCGAAGCCCAGGCCCATTACATCGGCCGCGTGCTGCGCATGGCCCCCGGCGATGCCGTGCAATTGTTCGATGGCAGCGGCCAGGAATACCTGGGCCAATTGCTCGAAGTGGGCAAGAAGACCGTGCGCGTCAGCCTCGACCAGGCCGTTGCAGGCCAGGCCGAGTCGCCATTGCACATTCATCTCGGCCAAGGCCTTTCCCGCGGCGAGCGCATGGACTGGGCCATCCAGAAGGCCACCGAACTGGGCGCCAATGAAATCACCCCGATCGTCAGCGAGCGCTGCGAAGTGCGCCTCAAAGACGAGCGCGCCGACAAGCGCCTCGCCCATTGGCGCCAGGTCGCGATCAGCGCCTGCGAGCAATGCGGCCGCTCGATCTTGCCGATCATCCACGCGCCAGTGACCTTGGGTGACTGGATCAAGGGTAGCGATGCTGACCTGAAACTGGTCTTGCACCCTGTCGCTGAGCCGCTGACCAGTCATGACAAACCGGCACGCCTGGCGTTTCTGATCGGACCCGAGGGAGGCTTGAGCGAAGCGGAAGTCGACCAGGCCAAGGGGGCAGGCTTCCAAGCTGCCCGTCTTGGCCCGCGGGTCCTGCGCACTGAAACAGCGCCGGTGGTGGCCCTGTCGGTGGCGCAACAGCTGTGGGGCGATTTTTAACGCACGTAGAGCGATACCGCCACGAAGTGCATCAGGCTGCCAGCAATCACGAACAGGTGCCAGATGCCGTGCCAGTGGCGGAATCGGCTGTCAAATGCGAAGAAAATGATGCCCACGGTGTAAAACACACCGCCAGCCGCCAGCCAGGCAAAGCCGGCGGTGCCCAGGCTTTGCAGCAGCGGTTTGACCGCCACCAGCACGATCCAGCCCATCACCGCATAGATGATGATCGATAGGACCCGCGCCTCCGATCGTGGCTTGATTTCCTGCAGCATACCGATCACCGCCAACCCCCAGACCACCCCGAACAGGCTCCAGCCCCAGGGCCCGCGCAGGCTCACCAGGCAGAACGGTGTGTAGCTGCCGGCGATCAGCAGGTAGATGGACAGGTGATCGAGCTTGCGCATGATCACCTTCGCCCGGCCGCGGGTGCTGTGGTAGAGGGTCGAGATGCTGTAGAGCAGCAACAGCGTGCCGCCGTAGATGGAAAAACTGACGATCTTCCAGGGGTCACCCTGCAGGCCTGCGACGACGATCAGCCAGATGCCGCCAATGCAGGCCAGGATTGCACCGACCAGATGGGTCCAAGCGTTGAAACGTTCACCGTGATACATGCAAACACAGACCTCCCGACCACCTGCAAGGTTCAAGCTCCAAGCTACAAGCTTCGAGAAAGAGCAATACTCCCCCACTCAACGCGATCAGCTTGAAGCTTGAAGCTTACAGCTTCAGTCATTGCAACTGCGCGTCACGCACCAGCCTTTCCAGCCCAACCAGGTCTGGCACCCGTGCCACCTGCTCGCCCACCTGCACTGCCGCCAACTCCAGGCTACCCAACGCCACATCCACATAGTTGAGCTGGCTGTCGAGTTTGCACGAGCGTGGGATGTCCTGCAGCAACACCGCCAGATATCGCAGCCCGGTATCACCCAAGGCGTTCAGCACTACGATACGTGCCCGCTCGCCACAAGGGGTTTCACCACCGCACGCCGCTTCGAAGCCGATCAGCGGCAGGTGCTGCTGGCGCCAATCGATCCACCCCAGGTGCCAGGCCGGTTCGGCACGCTGGCACACCAGGTTGCGCTGGCCGATAAGCTCGGCCACTGCCACATTGGGCAACACCAGGGTTCGGTCGCCCAAGGGCAACAGCAGGCCGGTCAGGCTGCTGCGCTGGCCTGCGATCAGCTCAAGCATGGGTTTGGCTCCAATGGGCAATACTCTGCAGCAGCACCGACTCCTGATACGGCTTGCCCAGGTAGTCGTTGACGCCGATGGCCATGGCCCGGTCGCGGTGTTTCTGCCCGGTGCGCGAGGTGATCATGATGATCGGCAGGCCTTTAAGGCGCTCGTCGCGACGAATACGGGTGGCCACTTCAAAGCCATCCATGCGCGGCATTTCGATGTCCAGCAGCAACACATCCGGGCGGTGCTCTTCCAGCAACGCCATGGCATCGACACCGTCCTTGGCCGTCAGCACGCTCATCCCATGGCGCTCCAGCAGGCGGCTGGTCACCTTGCGCACTGTCACCGAATCATCCACCACCATCACCAGCGACGCCCGCCGCGGCGCCGGGCCGAACAGCGTACGCTGCACCCCGCTACCACCCGGCAGCCGCGCCAGCCGACGCTGCTGGCCGCGCAACTGGCCAAGCAGATCAAGAATCAGTACCACCCGACCATCACCGAGCAGAGTCGCGCCGGACAACCCAGGCACGGCGGCGAACTGGGGGCCCAGGCTCTTCACCACGATCTCGCGGCTCGGCGACAGGCTATCGACCTGAATGGCGAACGACTGCTCCTGGGAATGCACCAGCAACACCGGCAATGGCACGCTCTGGCCCAGAAGACCTGGCCGTGGCAGGCCTTGCAGCAGCTCGCCCAAGTAACGCAAATCGTATTCATGGCCAGCATAGCCGTAGCGGGGCACATCCCGCTGATAACAGATAGCCAGCTCGGCCGGCGGCACGCGCACGATACCTTCGATGGTGTTGAGCGGTATGGCGTACTGCTCCTCACCCAGGTGGACCATCACCGCACGGTTGATCGACACCGTGAATGGCAGGCGAATCAGAAAGCGTGCGCCCTTGCCTTGCGCCGACTCGATACTCATCGAGCCGCCCAGTTGCTTGACCTCTTCGTGCACCACGTCCATGCCCAGGCCACGCCCGGAAATCTGGGTGATCTTCTCAGCGGTGGAAAACCCCGGGCGCAAGATGAACTGCAGGATCTCGTGATCACTCAAGCGTGCCTGGGGGTCCAGCAGGCCACGCTTGATCGCCTTGCGCCGCACAGCATCCAGCGGCACGCCGGCACCGTCGTCGGTCATTTCGATGACGATATCGGCCCCCTCATGGAGCAAATTGAGATGGATGGTACCCAGCTCAGGCTTGCCGGCAGCCAAGCGCGCTTCACGGGTCTCAAGGCCATGATCGACAGCATTGCGCAGCATGTGCTCCAAGGGCGCAACCATACGCTCGAGAACACTGCGATCAAGCTCGCCTTCGGCGTTGCCGACCACCAGTTCGACCTGCTTGCCCAATTCACTGGCCACTTGGCGCACCACCCTCTGCAGGCGCGGCACGAGACGCTCGAACGGCACCATCAACGTGGCGGTGAGGCCTTCCTGCAACTGGCTGTTCACCCTCGCCTGCTGCTGCAGTAGGGCCTGCGCCTCCTGCGCGCGCTGGGCCAACGTCTCTTTCAGGTCAAGCAGGTCAGAGGCCGATTCGAACAACGCCCGTGACAATTGCTGCAGTTGGGAATGGCGGTCCATTTCCAGCGGGTCGAAATCCTCGTAAGCGTCACCTTCGAACGGCTGACGGCTGCTGATTCGCCCTTGGGTTTCCATATCCAGACGCAGCAACTGGTCGCGCATGCGCTCCAGCGTGGTTTCCATCTCGCTCAAGGCGAACTGGGCGTCATTGACCTGTTGCTCGATACGTCCACGGATGACCGAGTGCTCACCAGCCAGGTTTCCCAGGTCATCGAGCAGTTCGGCGTCCACCTTGACCAGGTCACCGGGGGGGCGCTCCGGCGTAGTGGCAGGTGCGTCGGCAGGTGCAGCCCCGGCCGGGGCCTGCCCGGCAACGCTGTCGGCCAGGGCGGCGCTGCTAAAGTTGCGGATGTAGTCGATCAACGCAGTAGCCGCATGCAGCGGCTGCCCCAGACGCACGGCGTCAAGCATGTGCGCCAGACGGTCATGGCAGTTCTGCAGCAGAGCGAACAACGGTGCACTAGGTGGCAAGCGTCCAGCAGCCAGCAATTCGTACAGGAACTCCAGTTCGTGGGCCAGGTCGCCGATAGCGGCAATTTCCACCATGCGCGCCCCGCCCTTGAGCGTGTGCAAATCACGCAGCAGGTTGTCCACCTCGGCGCTGTTGCGGGGGTCGGCCTGCCAACGCGCAAGCGCGGCGGCGGCGCTTTCAACAATGTCTGAGCTTTCTTCGAGGAAGACTTCAAGCAGCTCCTTGTCGCCCGGGTTCTCGGCCTCTTCGGCCAGCGCCAGGGGACCATCGAGGCGCGTGACCGACCCGGGTGCCACCAGGCCGGTGGCATCGGGTGCCAGGGCGTCGTCCAGCAAGCCACGCAAGCCATCGATGCAGTCTGGGCGGGCGGACGGTTCCTGGCCGGCAGCGATCTCGTCGAGCATGTCGAGGAGTACCCCATGGGCTTGCCGTGCCTGGGCGAAGAAGCGTTCATCGGCAGCAAGGCTGCCCTCTTCCACCGCGCCATACAGATCCAGCAATGCTTCGCAGACATCGTCCATCTGCCTCAGGTCGGCCAGGTGCGCACCGTGACAGAGGGTGGTCAGCTCATCGAGCAAGCTGTCCAGCGACTGGCGTTGCCCAGGCTGCTCCTGCCAGCGTGACAACAGGGCCTCGGCATCCAGCAGAATGTCCATCGACTGGGCCAGGAAGCTGGCGATCAACTGTGGGTCACGCTTGCCCCGCCGCCCATGCTGCGGCTCGTCATGCAAGCTGGCCAAGCGCATGTCCACGGCCTCACCGACCTGCTCGATCAACTCCGCCGCGCCCGGAATGGGAGCCAGCGGGCTGCTGCCCAATTGCGCGAGGCTCAGGTGCAACAGTGCGCGTGCCGCTTCCAGCCATTCCAGCTCGGCCATTTGCAAAGGCAAGTGGTGGCCCCGGTATTCGCGTACCAGCCGGTCGAACGCGGTGGCCAGCTCGGCGATCGGCAATACGCCGGCCATCGCAGCGCTACCTTTGAGGGTATGCAAGGCGCGTTGAAGGGTATCGCTGACATCGGTGTCATGGCCGCCGGCGCCCTGCAAAAATGCCTCCAGGCTGGCCAGATGGCCCTGCGCTTCATTGCGGAAGATGTCCAGCAACAGCGGATCCAGGCCATCGATTTCGGCACCTGCCGGCGAATCGTTTTCCGCCAGCGCATGCAGATGGCTCGCCAGTTGCTCAATTTCGGTCACCTGTGGCATCTGGCCGGCGGCAAAGTCGGCCAGCAGATCAGGCAAATGAACCACTACCTGCTGCAGGGCCACCACACCCTCCGGGGCCAGCGCCATACGCCCTTCGAGTACCCGGTTGAGCAAATGCTCACCGCCCCAGGCCAACTCGGCCACCGCCTGGGCGTGGACCATGCGGCCACTGCCTTTGAGCGTATGCAGGTCCCGGCGCACCTCCAGCAAGGCATCCCGCAGGCTGTTATCGGCGCGCCAGCGCAACCAATGCCGCTCGATCTGCGGCAGCAGCTCGCCGGCCTCTTCAAGGAAGACCTCGCGCAACTCGTCATCAACCCCGTCGGTGCTGCCGTCCTGGGCAATGACGCTTTCGCCAAGCGTGCACTGCACACCGAGCGCCGCCAGGCTGACGCGCGCCCTGTCGAGGAAAGGCTGGGCATCGGCCAGAGGGTCGGCTACCCGCCATTGCAGGTAACACTCACTGGCGCTGAGGGCATCGGCCAGGTGGTCAAGCTCATCCGGCGGCGGCTCGACGTCCAAGTGCTGTAACCAGCCGTGCACGTAACCCGCACATCCGGCCAAGACTTCGGCAGCTGCCGGCAGCATCAGCATCGCCAACGCCCCTCGTACTTGCTGCAGCAACCCCGGCAGTGGTTGCAGGCGCTGACGCGGCCAACCGGACTCGAGGCAATCTCCGATCAGGTCCTTGGCCTGCTGCAACACGTTCAGCGATTCGTTCAACACCAGTTGGCGAATCTCGGCCAGGTCCGAACCGGGCAAGCCCCCCTGCCCGCCTTCATCCAGCGGGCCGACCATGCCATTGAGGCTCGCCTCCACATACAACAAGGCACCCGCCACATCCATGAGTACGGCGTCATCCGCCACGCGTTGGCCTTGGGCCAACGCCTGCAGGGCCAATACCTGATCGATGATGACCCGCCGAGGCTGCTGAAAGCCCAGGACCGCAAGGGTATCAGCCACATGACGCAAGGGGGCCAACAGGCTGTCCAGCTGTTCGCTGTGCTGACGATCCCCGCGTACGAACTGGTCCAGACGCTCCTTGATGCGCATCAGGTCGTCGCACAAGGCGCTGATCACCGAACGCAGGGCATCACGCCCAGGCCCTGCCTGAACCTGCTCACGCCAATTGCCCAGCGACAGGTCGAGATTGGCCAGGTCGTCCGAGCCTGCAAAGCGCTGCGCCGCTCCGCTGATCAGGCTGCCCTGGGCCAACGGTTCGACACCCCGGCAAGCCCGCAACTGGTTGAGCAGCGGCAGCATGACCAAAGGCAGGTCATGCCGCGCACCGCGCAGCCGCTCCAGGTACGAGGGTAGTTGCTCAAGGCCGCGGAACAGCGGGCCCAGGCAGTCGCCGCGGGGGCTTACCTGGCCCTCGGCCAAGGCCCTGGCCAGCAACTCCAGCTCTTCGGCCAGGCGCGTGGCACCGCGCAGTTCGAGCATGCGCAGGCAGCCGTGAACCTGGTGCAGGTTATCCACCACGAACGCCAGCATGGACAAATCGTCCGTCTCCCCGGCAAAGCGCTCAAGGGCCTGACGCGCCTGCCCCAGGCAATCGAGGATGGCCGCCTTGGTCCAGGCGAGGGCGACGGTATCGTGGCGCTCAGGGCTTACTGCTGTAGCCATCATGACTCCTCAGCGCCGCTCGGCTGGTGCCGGCAGGGTGAAACCGGACACGGAGCGGCGCATCTCGCTGGCCATCCGCGCCAGGTGGCGGATACTGTCGGCGGTGGCACCGGAGCCAGCGGAGGTCTGCGCGGTAATCTGCTGTATGACCGACATGGTGTGGGAAATCTGCCCGGCCGAAGAGGTCTGCAACTGGGCGGCGTCGGAGATACTGTGGATAAGTTCGGCGAGGTTCTGCGACACCCCTTCGATTTCGGCCAGCGCCACCCCGGCGTCCTGCGCCAGGCGTGCGCCACGCACGACCTCGGCGGTGGTCTGTTCCATGGAGATCACTGCCTCATTGGTATCGGCCTGAATGGTGCGTACCAGTGCCTCGATCTGCCGCGTCGCCGAAGACGAACGCTCAGCCAGGCGCTGGACTTCATCGGCCACCACGGCAAACCCACGACCGGCCTCCCCCGCCAGCGAGGCCTGGATGGCGGCATTCAGAGCGAGAATGTTGGTCTGGTCGGCAATGTCGTCGATCAGGCTCACGATGTCGCCGATTTCCTGGGAAGATTCACCCAGACGCTTGATCCGCTTGGCGGTGTCCTGAATCTGCTCGCGGATGTTGTCCATGCCGTTGATGGTGTTATGCACCACCTCGTTGCCCTTGTTGGCGATCGCCACCGAACGCTCGGCCACCTTGGCCGACTCGTAGGCATGCGCGGAAACCCGGTCGATCGATTCGACCATGTCGCCCACAGCCTCTGACGCCTCACTGATCTGCTCGGCCTGGTGCTCTGAGGCTTTAGCCAGCTGGCGGGCAGTGTTTTGCGTGTCCTGCACTGCGGCAGCCACTTGCTCGGCGCTGTGGTTGATGGTGGCCACCAGGTCGCGCAATTGGTCGACGGAATAGTTGATCGAATCGGCGATGGCACCGGTGAAGTCCTCGGTCACTGACACGGTCACGGTCAGGTCACCGTCGGCGAGCTCTTCGATCTCATCGAGCAGACGCATGATCGCTTGCTGATTGCGCTCATTTTTCTCGGCGGTTTCCTGCAGTTGACGATGGGTTGCCCGCACCATCACCAGGCCGATCAGGATGATCGAGGCCAGCGCCAACAGCCCCAGTACATAGCCACCGACGGTATCGAGGGTACGCCCGGCTGCCAGGTTCTCGAAGCCGTTGGCAAGGTGCGAGGCTTCGTCGAGCAAAGTTTGCGACAGGCTGAAAATGTTCCCGGCCGCTTCGCGAACGCGGAACAGCTCGGGCGAGGTTTCGAGGATTTCATCGACTGAACCGGCGACGAACTGGAACAGTTCGGCGATTTCGGCCAGACGCGCACGTGCGTCGGCATCCTCGACGCGTGTCACCTGAATCGCCGGGTTGCCGGCCAGCATGCCTTCGAGCACCTGACCAAACCGGCTGGCATCGCGGCCGAAGGCATCGGCGGCCTGGGCGGCTGCGTCGTCGCCAGCCAGCACCGTGTTGACCGACCCCAGAATGCGTTCTGCGAGCAGCAACTGGCGTTGGGCTACCACCACCTGGCTGGCCGGTGCCCCACTCTGCAGCAAGACCTCCACAACCTTTTCATACTCGACCTGCAGCTGCGGTACGGTTTCTGCCAGGGTCGCCGCCACCTGATGCAGCGATAGCACGGTCTGCTCGCTGGCCAGGATGATATCGGTGTCCTTGCGCAGGTTTTCCCAGTCCTGTCGCACCGCCTCCATTTCATCCTTCACGGCGGCGGGCGCCGCTGGCAGGCCAGTGGACTTGTCACCTTCGCGCAGGTAGCTCCAGCGCTGCTCGAAATCGTTGCGCGCATCCGAGAGCAGTTTGAAGGCCAACGCCTTGCCGGTAGCAGCCTCGGTGGCGTTCTTGGCGATGCGCTGCGACAGCACGCGCAACTCGCCGGCATGGCCGATGTACTGCTTGTCGTGATTGGACTGGGTGTTGAGGTACGCAAAATTGGCGAACAGCAGGATGATCGACAGGATCAGCACTACAAACAGCACAGTGATCTGAGCGATGCTGCGCGTGCGCGGGGTCATGCTGGTAGGGGCGACATTGGTGGCCGGCTTGTTCACGTTCGAATGTCCTATAGCGCCACGTCGAGAAAGCCCGGCGCCTGGGCCAGGGCGAAGGGGCTGAAGATGGCCCAGTTGCGCTCACGCGGGAAATGCCCCTGAACGAATCGTACAGCGGCGCGGATCAGCGGCTGTGGCGGCGAAAGCTCCAAGGTATCCAGGGCAAAATGCTGCAGGCCGAGCACTTCGTCCACCAGCAGGCCAACGAACAGGTCCTCATGGTCCAGCACCAGCACGCGTCGCTGCTTGCCCGATGCCGCAGGACCGAGGCCGAAAAAGCTGCTCAGGTCCATCACCGGCAACAACCTGCCGCGCAGATTGGCTACCCCGCAAACCCAAGGCTGCACGCCCGGCACCCGACTGCTGCGCGGCTCGCGCGACACTTCGGCCACCTCGCCCATCGGCGCGACGAACCACTGCCCGGCAACGCGAAAGCCGATACCGCTCCATTGCTGCAGGCGCGTGTCCTGCGGCGGCTGGTCGGCAACCAGCAGTCGGCATCGCCGGTCGATGTCCAGCAACAGCTCGAAGGCGGTCAGCGACGCGCCTTGGGGGCGGGTGGTCAAGCGCCCAGCACTTCGTTGAGCTTTGCGATCAGGGCGTGCTCTTCCACCGGCTTGGTGACGAAGCCGCGCGCACCCTGGCGCTGCGCCCAGATACGGTCGGTTTCCTGGTCCTTGGTGGTAACGATGAGCACAGGAATTGCGCTGGTTTCCGGGTCCTTGCTCAATTGCCGGGTGGCCTGGAAGCCATTCATGCCGGGCATGACGATGTCCATCAGCACCGCGTCGGGCTTTTCCTGGCGGGCCAGGGCCACAGCGTCAGCGCCGTTGTTGGCCTTGAGCACTTGGTGGCCATGCTTTTCGAGCCACTCGGTCAATCTGTACATCTCTGTCGGCGAATCATCGACAATCAGAACTCGGGCCATGCTGTTTCCCCATCAGGAAAATAAAGGCCACGCCACCTCGGGCGTGGTCAGGGTGCGTTTTGTTCGTGCGCGGCGAACCCGGGCACGTGGGCGCTGATAGCGTCGAGCAGTTCTTCCTTGCTGAATGGCTTGGTCAGGAACTGGTCGGAGCCGACCACCCGCCCGCGCGCCTTGTCGAACAGGCCATCGCGCGACGACAGTAGGATGACCGGGATGTCCTTGAAGGCACTGTTGTGCTTGATCACGGCGCAGGTCTGGTAGCCATCCAGGCGCGGCATGAGCACGTCGACGAAGATGATCTGTGGCTGGTGGTCAACGATCTTGGCCAGGGCATCGAAACCGTCGCTGGCGGTGATCACCTCGCAGCCTGCTTCACCGAGCAACATCTGCGCGGTGCGGCGGATCGTGCGTGAATCGTCGATCACCATCACCTTCAGGGGTTGTTCCATAAATGCCTACCAGAAGAAATTGAGCTGCAAGTTGCAAGCGCCACGGTGCAAGAAAAAACGGGCTGGCGCATGGCTGGCTTTTTCTTGAGGCTTGTAGCTTAAGGCTTGCAGCTCATTTTTAGCACACTCCGGGTGGCCATTCCATCTACCGCGCCCCTTGACCCGCAGCGTTCGCGGCGCCACCCTGAGCCACTTTATCTTTCGATTCGTCGCGGCTACCCGCCGCCAAGAGGAACCACCCCCATGAGCGTTCGCCTCGGCATTGTCATGGACCCCATCGCGTCCATCTCCTACAAGAAGGACAGCTCGCTGGCCATGCTGCTGGCCGCCCAGGCCCGTGGCTGGAGCCTGTTCTACATGGAACAGCGCGATCTGTACCAGGCCGAAGGCAAGGCCCGCGCGCGGATGCGCCCACTCAAAGTGTTCGCCGACCCGGCGCGCTGGTTCGAGCTGGGCGATGAGCAAGACAGCCCGCTGGCCGAACTGGACGTGATCCTGATGCGCAAGGACCCGCCGTTCGACATGGAGTTCGTTTACAGCACCTACCTGCTGGAGCAGGCCGAAGCCGAAGGCGTGCTGGTGGTCAACCGCCCACAGAGCCTGCGCGACTGTAACGAAAAACTGTTCGCCACCCTGTTCCCGCAATGCACGCCGCCTACCCTGGTCAGCCGCCGCCCGGACATCATTCGCGCCTTCGCCGCCCAGCATGGCGACGTGATTCTCAAGCCCCTGGACGGCATGGGTGGCACCTCGATCTTCCGCCACCGGGCTGGTGACCCCAACCTGTCGGTCATTCTCGAAACCCTGACCGCACTCGGCGCCCAGCAAATCATGGCCCAGGCCTACCTGCCGGCCATCAAGGACGGCGACAAGCGGATCCTGATGATCGACGGCGAACCGGTCGACTACTGCCTGGCGCGCATCCCGGCCAGCGGAGAGACACGCGGCAACCTGGCCGCCGGCGGCCGTGGCGAAGCACGCCCTCTGAGCGAGCGTGACCGCTGGATTGCCGCCCAGGTCGGCCCGACCCTGCGTGCAAAAGGCCTGCTGTTCGTCGGTCTTGACGTGATCGGCGACTACCTGACCGAGATCAACGTCACCAGCCCGACCTGCATCCGCGAGATCGACGCGGCTTACAACACCGATATCGGTTGCAAGCTGATGGATGCCATTGATCGCCAGTTGAAGGCGCGCTGACCGCCGACGCGGAGCAAAAGCGCAGAGTGGGGTATGATGCGCAGCCGCAAGCTTCAAGCTGCAAGCCGCAAAAAAAGCCGGCCTGCACCAATCTGCTCTTACTTGCAGCTTGCGGCTTGTAGCTTGAAGCTGACTGTGGATACCTGATGACGCTGCCCGCCGACATCCCCGCCGACCTGCTTCCACCCCGCGTTCGCCCGGTGGACCGGCTTGGCTTTACCCTGTTCCTGGCTGCCCTGGTGCACCTGGCGCTGATCCTCGGCGTGGGCTTTACCGTGGTCAAGCCGGCTGAAATCCGCCAGACCATGGACATCACCCTGGCCACCTTCAAAAGCGAGAAGCCGCCCGAGAAGGCCGATTTCCAGGCCCAGGCCAACCAGCAAGGCAGTGGCACCCTGGAGAAGAAGGCGGTACCCACCACCACCGAGATCGCGCCGTTCCAAGACAGCAAGATCAACAAGGTCACCCCGCCGCCGGCGGCAAAGCCTGAGGTGAAACCGCCGCCTGCACCGCAAAAATCCGCCGTGGCCACCCAGGCGCCCAAGGCGCAGAAGGTCGAGCCCAAGCCGAAGGAAAGCAAGCCGCAGCCCAAACCGGCAGCAACGCCGGATTTCGACAGCTCGCAGCTGTCGAGCCAGATCGCCAGCCTTGAAGCCGAGCTGTCCAACGAACAGCAGATGTACGCCAAGCGCCCGCGCATTCACCGCCTGAACGCTGCCTCGACCATGCGCGACAAGGGCGCCTGGTACAAGGAGGAGTGGCGCAAGAAGGTCGAGCGGGTGGGCAACCTCAATTATCCCGACGAAGCACGCCGCCAGCAGATCTACGGCAACCTGCGGATGATGGTGTCGATCAACCGTGATGGATCGCTGTATGAAGTGCTGGTACTGGAGTCGTCCGGGCAGGCGGTGCTGGACCAGGCAGCCCAGCGCATCGTGCGGCTGGCGGCGCCGTTTGCGCCGTTTACCGGAGACCTGGCGGAATACGACCGACTGGAAATCATCCGTACCTGGCGGTTTGCCCGTGGAGATCGGCTTTCCAGTAACTGAGATGCAAGCTGCAAGAAAAAGCATGGTACTCACTGATCGCTTTTTCTTGTAGCTTGCAGCTTGTAGCTTAAAGCTTGAATGCCTTGTCAGCCTCGCCACCTGGCGCCACACTATCCCCCATGAAAACCCTCGCCCCGAGCTACCTCAAGCATCAGTTCCTGATCGCCATGCCGCACATGGCCGATCCGAACTTCGCCCAGACCCTCACGTACATCGTCGAGCACAACGCCAATGGCGCCATGGGCCTGGTGGTCAATCGACCTCAGGAGCTGAACCTGGCGGACATTCTCGAGCAGTTGCGCCCGGACGAGGAACCGCCGGCCAGCACCCTGCAGGTGCCGATCTACCAGGGTGGCCCGGTGCAGACCGACCGCGGCTTCGTACTGCACAGCAGCGAATGCAGCTACCAGGCCACTGTCGAGCTGCAGGGCCTGTCGTTGTCCACCTCGCAGGATGTGCTGTTCGCCATCGCCGAAGGTGTCGGGCCACAAAAGAGCCTGATCACCCTGGGCTATGCCGGCTGGGAAGCGGGGCAACTGGAGGCGGAACTCGCCGACAACGCCTGGCTGAACTGCCCGTTCGACCCAGACATCATTTTTGGCCTGGCCAGTGAACAGCGCCTGGGAGCCGCAGCCGCCAGTCTGGGCATCAACCTCAGCCTGCTGACCAGCCAGGCGGGCCACGCCTGATGGCCGAGCTGCGCCTGCTGCTGGGCTTCGACTACGGCAGCAAACAGATTGGCGTGGCCGTCGGCCAGGTAGTGACCGGTCAGGCACGTGAGCTGTGCACGCTCAAAGCGCAGAATGGCGTGCCGGACTGGGCCCAGGTGGAAAAGCTGATCAATGAGTGGAAGCCCGACGCCATCGTTGTCGGCCTGCCGCTGAACATGGACGGCACGCCAAGCGAAATGAGCGCCCGCGCCGAAAAGTTCGCGCGTCGCCTCAACGGCCGCTTCAACCTGCCGGTGCACACCCACGATGAACGCCTGACCACCTTCGAGGCCAAGGGTGAGCGCATGGCCCGTGGCGGCCAGCGCGGCAGCTACCGTGACAATCCGGTCGATGCCATCGCCGCGGCCCTGCTACTGCAAGGCTGGCTGGAGGCCAACACCTAATTTTCCGCTTTGCCGTCGCGCCAACCCGGCGCCCTCCTGGAGACACGCAATGAGCCTACCCAATCCCGCCGACCTGATCCGGCAGATGGCTGTCGACCTTCGCGCCCATCTCGCCCGCCGCGGCATCACCGAGCCGCGCTACATCGGCATCCGCACCGGCGGCGTCTGGGTAGCCCAGGCCCTGCAGCAGGAACTGGGCGATACCAGCCCACTGGGCACCCTGGACGTGTCGTTCTACCGCGACGACTTCAGCCAGAACGGCCTGCACCCGCAAGTGCGCCCGTCAGAGCTGCCGTTCGAGGTCGAAGGCCAGCACCTGGTACTGATCGACGACGTACTGATGAGCGGCCGCACCATTCGCGCCGCGCTCAACGAACTGTTCGATTACGGGCGCCCGGCCAGCGTGACCCTGGTCTGCCTGCTTGACCTGGACGCCGGCGAACTGCCGATCCGCCCTAACGTGCTGGGTGCAACCCTGTCACTGGCCGCCCATGAACGGGTAAAATTGACCGGCCCCGCACCGCTCGCACTTGAGCGCCAGGACCTCGCCACCGCTTCCGCCCTTTAAGAGTCCACTCGCGATGACGCCAATCGACGCCAAGCGCCCGCTGCAGCTCAATGATCAGGGCCAGCTGCGCCACTTCCTCTCGCTCGACGGTTTGCCCCGCGAACTGCTCACCGAGATCCTCGACACCGCCGACTCGTTCCTCGAAGTCGGCGCACGGGCCGTCAAGAAAGTCCCGTTGCTGCGCGGCAAGACCGTGTGCAACGTGTTCTTCGAAAACTCGACCCGCACCCGCACCACCTTCGAACTGGCCGCCCAGCGCCTGTCGGCCGACGTTATCAGCCTGAATGTGTCGACCTCCTCGACCAGCAAGGGCGAAACCCTGTTCGACACCCTGCGCAACCTCGAAGCCATGGCCGCCGACATGTTCGTCGTGCGCCACTCCGACTCGGGTGCCGCGCACTTCATCGCCGAGCATGTATGCCCGGATGTCGCGGTGATCAACGGCGGTGACGGCCGCCATGCGCACCCTACCCAAGGCATGCTCGACATGCTGACCATCCGCCGCCACAAAGGCAGCTTCGAGAACCTGTCCGTGGCGATCGTTGGCGATATCCTGCACTCGCGTGTGGCACGCTCCGACATGCTCGCGCTCAAGGCGCTGGGCTGCCCGGACATCCGCGTGATCGGCCCGAAAACCCTGATCCCGATCGGTATCGAGCAATACGGCGTGAAGGTCTACACCGACCTCACCGAAGGCCTGAAGGACGTCGATGTGGTGATCATGCTGCGCCTGCAGCGTGAACGCATGGCCGGCGGCCTGCTGCCCAGCGAGGGTGAGTTCTACCGCCTGTTCGGCCTGACCACCGCGCGCCTTGCCGGCGCCAAGCCGGACGCCATCGTCATGCACCCTGGGCCGATCAACCGCGGCGTGGAGATCGAGTCGGCGGTGGCTGACGGCAAACATTCGGTGATCCTCAACCAGGTCACCTACGGCATCGCCGTGCGCATGGCGGTGCTGTCCATGGCCATGAGCGGGCAGAACACGCAACGTCAACTCGACCAGGAGAACGCCCAGTGACCCTCAGCATTCTTGGCGCCCGGGTCATCGACCCCAAGAGTGGCCTGGACCAAGTCACCGACCTGCACCTGGACGGTGGCCGCATTGCCGCCATCGGCGCGGCCCCGGCCGGCTTCAGCGCCAGCCGTACAATCCAGGCAAATGGCCTGATCGCCGCACCCGGCCTGGTCGACCTCGGCGTATCGCTGCGCGAGCCGGGTTACAGCCGCAAGGGCACCATTGCCAGTGAAACCCGTGCCGCCGTGGCCGGTGGCGTCACCAGCCTGTGCTGCCCACCGCAGACCAAGCCGGTGCTCGATACCTCGGCAGTGGCCGAGCTGATCCTCGACCGCGCCCGCGAAGCCGGCAACAGCAAGGTCTACCCCATCGGCGCCCTGACCAAGGGCCTGGAAGGCGAGCAACTGGCCGAACTGGTCGCCCTGCGTGACACCGGTTGCGTAGCCTTCGGCAACGGCCTGAAAGAAATCCCCAACAACCGTACCCTGGCCCGTGCCCTGGAATACGCTGCCACCTTCGACCTGACCGTGGTCTTCCACTCCCAGGACCGCGACCTGGCCCTGGGCGGCCTGGCCCATGAAGGCGCGATGGCCAGTTTCCTCGGCCTGCCCGGCATTCCGGAAACCGCCGAGACCGTGGCCCTGGCGCGCAACCTGCTGCTGGTCGAGCAGGCCGGCGTACGTGCGCACTTCACCCAGATCACCAGCGCCCGTGGCGCGCGGCTGATCGCCCAGGCCCAACAACTCGGCCTGCCAGTGACCGCCGATGTGGCGTTGTACCAGCTGATCCTCACCGACGAGTCGCTGCGGGAGTTCTCAAGCCTCTACCACGTGCAGCCGCCACTGCGTAGCGCCGCCGACCGCGATGGCTTGCGCGAAGCAGTCAGATCAGGTGTGATCCAGGCGATCTCCAGCCATCACCAGCCGCACGAGCGCGATGCCAAGCTGGCCCCGTTCGGTGCCACCGAGCCAGGTATCAGCAGCGTCGAGCTGCTGCTGCCATTGGCCATGACGCTGGTCGATGATGGCCTGCTCGACCTGCAGACCCTGCTCGCCCGCCTGACCAGCGGCCCGGCCGCTGCCATGCGCCTGCCGGCGGGTGAACTGAAGTTGGGTGGTGCGGCAGACCTGGTGCTGTTCGATGCCACGGCCTCGACGGTTGCCGGCGAACAGTGGTACTCGCGCGGCGACAACTGCCCGTTCATCGGCCACTGCCTGCCCGGCGCGGTGCGTTACACCGTGGTCGACGGGCACGTCTGCCACGAGGGCTGAGTAAGCACACCGCTCGCTGTAGGAGCGGCCTTGTGTCGCGAAAGGGGTGCGAAGCAGCCCCGGGAATTTCCGAATAGTGCCGGGATCTTGGGGCCGCTTTGCGGCCCTTTCGCGACACAAGGCCGCTCCTACAGCAACCGCGCCCCGCACAGGCTGATAGCAACCATTCATCCCCCTCGGTTGAAATCCTTCCCCCCACCCCCATATGAGTCAGCATCAGGCAATTTTGCCCCGCTGCGTGGAGACTCTCCCCTTGACCACCATCGTTTCTGTCCGCCGTCACGGCAAAGTCGTCATGGGCGGCGACGGCCAGGTATCTCTCGGCAACACCGTCATGAAAGGCAACGCCAAAAAGGTGCGGCGCCTTTACAACGGTGAGGTCATCGCCGGTTTCGCCGGCGCCACTGCCGACGCGTTCACCCTGTTCGAGCGCTTCGAAGCCCAACTGCAGAAACACTCCGGGCATTTGGTACGTGCCGCCGTCGAGCTGGCCAAAGAATGGCGTACCGACCGTTCCCTGAGCCGCCTGGAGGCCATGCTGGCCGTGGCCAACAAGGACGCATCGCTGATCATCACCGGCAACGGTGACGTGGTCGAGCCAGAGGACGGCCTGATCGCCATGGGCTCCGGCGGCGCCTACGCCCAGGCCGCGGCACGCGCCCTGTTGAACAAGACTGATCTTTCGGCCCGCGAAATCGCCGAAACCGCACTGAACATCGCCGGTGACATCTGCGTGTTCACCAACCACAACCTGACCATCGAGGAGCAGGACCTGGCCGAGTGATCAGCTGTTCTGGCGCCCCGTCCCGGTGATGGGGCTTTTCCACGCTGATTCACTCCGCTCGAGGACCATTTTCATCATGTCCATGACCCCCCGCGAGATTGTCCACGAACTCAACCGCCACATCATCGGCCAGGACGACGCCAAGCGCGCCGTGGCCATCGCCCTGCGCAACCGCTGGCGGCGGATGCAGCTGCCAGCCGAGCTGCGTGCCGAGGTGACCCCGAAGAACATCCTGATGATCGGCCCCACCGGCGTCGGCAAGACCGAAATTGCCCGCCGCCTGGCCAAGCTGGCAAACGCACCATTCCTCAAGGTCGAAGCAACCAAGTTCACCGAGGTGGGCTACGTTGGCCGCGATGTCGAGTCGATCATCCGCGACCTGGCCGACGCCGCCATGAAGATGCTGCGTGAGCAAGAGATCATCCGCGTGCGCCACCGCGCCGAAGATGCCGCCGAAGACCGTATTCTCGACGCACTGCTGCCGCAAGCCCGGGTCACCAGCTTCAGCGAGGAAGCCGCGCAGACCAGCAGCGACTCCAATACTCGCCAGCTGTTCCGCAAGCGCCTGCGTGAAGGCCAGCTGGACGACAAGGAAATCGAAATCGAGGTGGCCGATGCCGTCGGCGTCGAAATCGCCGCGCCGCCAGGCATGGAAGAGATGACCAACCAGCTGCAGAGCCTGTTCGCCAACATGGGCAAGGGCAAGCGCAAGGCGCGCAAGCTCAAGGTCAAGGAAGCGTTGAAGATGGTTCGCGACGAAGAAGCGAGCCGCCTGGTCAACGATGATGACTTGAAGGCAAAGGCCCTGGAAGCGGTCGAGCAACACGGCATCGTGTTCATCGACGAAATCGACAAGGTGGCCAAGCGTGGCAACGTCGGCGGCGCTGATGTGTCCCGTGAAGGCGTGCAGCGCGACCTGCTGCCGCTGATCGAAGGCTGCACCGTCAACACCAAGCTGGGCATGGTCAAGACCGACCACATCCTGTTCATCGCCTCCGGCGCGTTCCACCTGAGCAAACCGAGCGACCTGGTCCCTGAGCTGCAAGGCCGCCTGCCGATTCGCGTGGAACTCAAGGCGCTGACCCCGGAAGACTTCGAGCGAATCCTGCAGGAGCCGCACGCTTCGCTGACCGAACAGTACCGAGAGCTGCTCAAGACCGAAGGGCTGAACATCGAGTTTAAAGCCGACGGTATCAAGCGCCTGGCCGAGATCGCCTACCAGGTCAACGAGAAGACCGAAAACATCGGTGCCCGCCGCCTGCACACCCTGCTCGAGCGCCTGCTCGAAGAGGTATCGTTCAGTGCCGGCGACCTGGCCAGCGCACATGATGAAGCGCCGATCCAGATCGACGCAGCTTACGTGAACGGCCATCTGGGTGAGCTGGCACAGAACGAAGACCTGTCGCGCTACATCCTGTAAGCGGCAAGCTGCAAGCTGCAAGCGACAAGCTGTTTGGCGTCGCTTGCAGCACTGCGTTCACATGATCGCTCCATGGTGGCTCCAATATCACTTCTTGCAGCTTGAAGCTTGAAGCTTGAAGCTTGAAGCTTGAAGCTTGTCGCTCAGAAGAGATTCAGACCATGGCCCGCATGCCCACCGCCATCAACCTGCATAAAGCCTCCAAGACCCTCAGCCTTACCTATGGCCCCGACGAGGTCTACCACCTGCCCGCAGAATTTCTGCGCGTGCACTCCCCCTCCGCCGAGGTCCAGGGCCACGGCAACCCCATCCTGCAATTCGGCAAAATCAATGTCGGCCTCAGCGGCCTTGAGCCCGCTGGCCAATATGCACTGAAACTGACCTTCGACGACGGCCATGACAGCGGTTTGTTCACCTGGGAATACCTGGAGCAGCTGTGCCTGCGGCAGGAACAACTCTGGGCCGAGTACCTCGATGAGTTGCACAAGGCCGGCAAATCCCGCGATCCTGCCGAAACAGTGGTCAAACTGATGCTCTAGCTCAAGCCTTCCACGCTTTAGAGCGCATTTTCTAATCTCATCTGCTTGAATGCCCTACAGACAGCTCATTCAAGGGCTGTCTTGCGCATTACATGAAAGTCGGGTAACCAATGGAGCTGGCAAGTTCCCTGCATTGCTTTGAAGGCAGTCAGGGCATGGCTGGTATGTAGAGGTCGCGAGCGAAAGCAGGCTGTCTTCACACGCAGATTCCCCCGCAGCTCATCGCCGATTGCATCCGGCCCGCAGCACCGCTGTTCCTTATCACTGGTCACCCGAGTAGCAGTACCGGGCTGTCGACTGTGCATTTGCCACAGCAAACCGGTACTCGTCTCAGGACAACGGAGCGTCGTAGATGAGTAACAAGAACAACGATGAGTTGCAGCGGCAAGCCTCGGACAACACCCTGGGCCTGAACCCGGTCATCGGCATCCGCCGCAAGGACCTGCTGAGCTCTGCGCGTACCGTGCTGCGCCAGGCCATGCGCCAGCCGCTGCACAGCGCCAAACACGTGGCACATTTCGGCCTGGAGCTGAAAAACGTGCTGCTGGGCAAGTCCAGCCTCGCCCCCGAGGGCGACGACCGTCGCTTCCAGGACCCGGCCTGGAGCAAGAACCCGCTGTACCGCCGCTACCTGCAAACCTATCTGGCCTGGCGCAAGGAGCTGCAGGACTGGATCGGCAACAGCGACCTGTCGCCCCAGGACATCAGCCGCGGGCAATTCGTCATCAACCTGATGACCGAAGCCATGGCGCCGACCAATACCCTATCCAACCCGGCGGCGGTCAAACGCTTCTTCGAAACTGGCGGCAAGAGCCTGCTCGACGGCCTGTCCAACCTGGCCAAGGACATGGTCAACAACGGCGGCATGCCCAGCCAGGTCAACATGGACGCCTTCGAAGTAGGCAAGAACCTCGGCACCAGCGAAGGCGCCGTGGTGTACCGCAACGACGTGCTGGAGCTGATCCAGTACAGCCCAATAACCGAGCAGGTACACACCCGCCCGTTGCTCGTGGTGCCGCCACAGATCAACAAGTTCTACGTCTTCGACCTAAGCCCGGAAAAAAGCCTGGCGCGCTTCTGCCTGCGCTCGCATCAGCAGACCTTCATCATCAGCTGGCGCAACCCGACCAAAGCCCAGCGTGAGTGGGGCCTGTCGACTTACATCGACGCGCTCAAGGAAGCGGTCGACGCGGTCCTGGCGATTACCGGCAGCAAGGACCTGAACAAGCTCGGTGCCTGCTCTGGCGGCATCACCTGCACCGCACTGGTTGGCCACTACGCCGCGCTGGGCGAGAAGAAGGTGAATGCCCTGACCCTGCTGGTCAGCGTGCTGGACACCACCCTGGATACCCAGGTCGCATTGTTCGTCGACGAGCAGACCCTCGAGTCGGCCAAGCGTCACTCCTACCAGGCAGGCGTGCTCGAAGGCAGCGACATGGCCAAAGTGTTCGCCTGGATGCGCCCCAACGACCTGATCTGGAACTACTGGGTCAACAACTACCTGCTCGGCAACGAGCCGCCGGTGTTCGACATCCTGTTCTGGAACAACGACACCACGCGCCTGCCAGCGGCCTTCCACGGCGACCTGATCGAGATGTTCAAGAACAATCCGTTGACCCGCGCCGATGCACTGGAAGTGTGCGGGACCGCCATCGACCTGAAAAAGGTCAAGTGCGACATCTTCAGTGTGGCCGGCACCGCTGACCATATTACCCCGTGGCAGTCGTGCTACCGCTCGGCGCACCTGTTTGGCGGCAAGATCGAGTTTGTCCTGTCCAACAGCGGCCACATCCAGAGCATCCTCAACCCGCCCGGTAACCCAAAAGCGCGTTTCCTGACCGGTGCAGACCGCCCCGGCGACGCATTGGCCTGGCAAGAGAACGCAGACAAGCATGCCGACTCCTGGTGGCTGTATTGGCAGACATGGCTGAGCGAGCGCGCCGGCGACCTGAAAAAGGCGCCGGCCCGTTTGGGCAACCGTGCCTATGCCGCAGGTGAAGCCGCACCGGGAACTTACGTTCACGAACGTTGAGTTGTAACGCCGCACCTGCCCACGGGCAGGCCACGGCGCTTCATTCACCACAGAGTCATGCGCATGTCGTCACACTACATATTCCGGACCGTCGAGCTGGACGACCAGTCCATCCGCACTGCCGTGCGCCCAGGCAAGCCGCACCTGACGCCGCTGTTGATTTTCAATGGCATCGGCGCCAACCTGGAGCTGGTGTTCCCGTTCATCGAAGCGCTGGACCCGGACCTCGAAGTCATTGCCTTCGACGTGCCAGGCGTAGGTGGCTCCTCCACCCCCCGCCACCCCTATCGCTTCCCCGGCCTGGCCAAGCTGACCGCACGCATGCTCGACTACCTGGACTACGGCCAGGTCAACGTGATCGGGGTGTCCTGGGGCGGCGCCCTGGCCCAGCAGTTCGCCCATGACTACCCTGAGCGCTGCAAGAAGCTGGTACTGGCCGCCACCGCCGCCGGTGCATTCATGGTACCGGGCAAGCCACAGGTGTTGTGGAACATGGCCAGCCCCCGGCGTTACATCCAGCCCTCACATGTGATCCGTATCGCTCCGCTGATCTATGGCGGCGCCTTTCGCCGCGACCCTGACCTTGCCATGCACCATGCCTCCAAGGTGCGCTCCGGCGGCAAGCTGGGCTACTACTGGCAGTTGTTCGCCGGGCTGGGGTGGACCAGCATCCACTGGCTACACAAGATCCAGCAGCCCACCCTGGTGCTGGCCGGCGACGACGATCCGCTGATCCCACTGATCAACATGCGCTTGCTGGCCTGGCGAATTCCCAATGCCCAGCTACATATTATCGACGACGGTCATCTGTTCCTGATCACCAGGGCCGAAGCCGTCGCCCCGATCATCATGAAGTTCCTCGAGCAAGAACGTCAGCGCGCGGTCATGCACCCCCGCCCGGCCTCCGGCGGCTAGGGTGCTGTTTGCTGTTGTTCTGTCCCGACCGTGGCCTGACGAAGGAGTGCTGCCATGAAAGACAAACCGGCCAAAGGAACGACAACGCTCCCCGCCATGAGCATGAACGCACAGAACGCGATCGTCGGCCTGCGCGGCCGCGATCTGATTTCCACGCTGCGCAATGTTGGCCGCCATGGTTTGCTCAACCCGTTGCATACCGCACGCCACCTGCTCGCCCTGAGCGGCCAGCTGGGTCGCGTGATGCTCGGCGACACGCCCTACTCGCCAAGCCCGCGGGATGCGCGCTTCAGCGATCCTACATGGAGCCAGAACCCGTTTTACCGCCGTGGCCTTCAGGCCTATCTGGCCTGGCAGAAGCAGACCCGCCTGTGGATAGATGAAAGCCACCTGGACGACGATGACCGGGCCCGTGCGCATTTCCTGTTCAACCAGATCAACGACGCCCTGGCACCGAGCAACTCGTTGCTCAATCCGTTGGCGGTCAAGGAACTGCTCAATACCGGCGGGCAGAGCCTGGTGCGCGGCGTGGCACACCTGCTCGATGACCTGCGCCACAACGACGGCCTGCCGCGCCAGGTGGATGAGCGGGCCTTCGAAGTGGGCGGCAACTTGGCAGCAACTCCGGGCGCGGTGGTGTTTCGCAACGAGATGCTGGAGTTGATCCAGTACAAGCCGATGAGTGAAAAACAGCACGCTCGGCCTGTGCTGGTGGTGCCCCCCCAGATCAACAAGTTCTATATCTTCGACATGCAGGCGAACAACAGCTTCGTCCAATACATGCTCAAGAACGGTTTGCAAGTGTTCATGGTTAGCTGGCGCAACCCCGACCCGCGCCACCGCGAATGGGGCCTGTCCAGCTACGTGGAGGCGCTTGAAGAGGCACTCAACGCCTGCCGCAGTATCAGCGGCAACCGCGACCCCAACCTGATGGGGGCCTGCGCCGGCGGCCTGACCATGGCCGCGCTGCAGGGCCACCTGCAAGCCAAGCACCAACTGCGCCGGGTGCGCAGCGCCACCTACCTGGTCAGCTTGCTCGACAGCAAGTTCGACAGCCCCGCCAGCCTGTTCGCCGACGAGCAGACCATCGAAGCGGCCAAGCGCCGCTCTTATCAGCGCGGAGTACTGGATGGTAGCGAAGTGGCGCGGATCTTTGCCTGGATGCGGCCCAATGACCTGATCTGGAACTACTGGGTCAATAATTACCTGCTGGGCAAGACGCCCCCTGCTTTCGACATTCTCTACTGGAACGCCGACAGCACGCGCCTGCCCGCTGCACTGCATGGCGAACTGCTGGACTTCTTCAAGCTCAACCCGCTGACCCACCCCGCCGGGCTGGAAGTCTGCGGCACACCCATCGACCTCAAGCAAGTCAACCTCGACAGCTTTACCGTGGCCGGCAGCAATGACCACATCACTCCATGGGATGCCGTGTACCGTTCGGCCCTGCTGCTGGGCGGCGAGCGACGGTTCGTATTGGCCAACAGCGGGCACATCCAGAGCATCATCAACCCGCCCGGCAACCCCAAGGCCTACTACCTGGACAACCCCAGGCTATCGAGCGACCCGCGGGCCTGGTTCCACGATGCCAAGCGCAACGACGGCAGCTGGTGGCCCCTGTGGCTGGAGTGGATAACGCCACGTTCCGGTCCGCTCAAGGCGCCGAGGGTGGAGCTGGGCAACGCAACCTACCCACCGCTGGGCCCCGCGCCAGGCACCTATGTCCTGACCCGATGAGCACAACGACTGGATGAAGACCCGCGACCGTATTCTCGAATGCGCCCTGCAGCTGTTCAACCAGCAGGGCGAGCCCAACGTTTCGACCCTTGAGATTGCCAACGAGCTGGGCATCAGCCCTGGCAACCTGTATTACCACTTCCACGGCAAGGAGCCTTTGATAATCGGCCTGTTCGAGCGCTTCGAAGAAGCGCTTATGCCGCTGCTGGACCCGCCGCTGGAAGTGCGCCTGGATGCCGAGGACTACTGGCTGTTTCTGCACCTGATTGTCGAACGCATGGCCCAGTACCGCTTCCTGTTCCAGGATCTGTCGAACCTGACCGGTCGCCTGCCCAAGCTGGCGCGGGGCATGCGCAGCCTGATCAATGCGCTCAAGCGCACACTGGCGGCATTGCTGGCCAGCCTCAAGGGCCAGGGCCAGGTAGTCAGTGAGACGCAGGCACTGGGGCAACTGGTGGAACAGATCACCCTGACGCTCATGTTTTCGCTGGATTACCAGCGCGTACTGGGCCGCGAAGGGGATGTAGGGATCGTGGTGTATCAGGTGATGATGCTGGTGGCGCCGCATCTGCAGGCGCCTGCGCGGGAGGCGGCGGAGCAGTTGGCGGTGCGGTATCTGGAGGGGTAGATAGTTTACAAGGCGCTGCAGCTGGCCCCATCGCCGGCAAGCCGGCTCCCATACCTACCCTGCTGGCATTGAAACCAGCGGGGTACCTGTGGGAGCCGGCTTGCCGGCGATGAGGGCAACCCGGTGTCAGGCTTCAGCGCTCACCGGTGCCGACGGCGTGCTGCTTGCCGGTGCCGCGCTTGGCGACGGCGCTGCGGTAGCGGCCGGTGTGGCGCTGGCCGCTGGGGCTGCCGGTTTGCCGGCGGAGGGTTTGGCCGGCGCTTTTTTCACGGCGGGCTTCTTCGCTGCAGCGGGTTTGGCTGCAGGCTTGGCGGCAACCGGCTTGGCTGCAGGTTTCGCTGCTGGCTTGGCAGCAGCAGTCTTGGCCGCAGGTTTCGCCGCCGCGGTTTTCGCCGCAGGCTTGGCTGCTGCCTTGGCCAGCGGTTTGGCCGCAGTCTTGCCTGCTGCCGGCTTGGCTGCAGCAGCGCGCGAGGAGACCGGCGTGACCGATGCGCCGGTCAGCTTCTCGATCTGCTTGGTCAGGCTATCGACCTGCTGGTGCAGGGCCTTGATCTCGTTCCGGCTTGGCACGCCAAGGCGTGAGATAGCGCTGTTCAGGCGTTTGTCGAAGGCTTCTTCGAGCTCGCTCCACTTGCCCAGTGCGCGATCTTTCACGCCGGAAACACGCGAAGTGGTCGAGGCCTTGGCGTTATCGGCGACATCCTCGGCGGTTTTCTTCGCCTGCTTCTCGGCCTTCTCGCCATCTTTCACCAGCGAGTCGAACAGCTTCGGGCCGTCCTGGTCGATCTTCGAATAGATACCCAGCCCTGCCAGCCAGATCTTGCGGGAGTACTTCTCGATCCCGCCGACCCAGGAGCTGCCGTCTTTGTCGGAATTCTTCTTGCCAGCCATCCTGCTCTCCTTATGGTTTGTGCGCGACGCGCTCGAGCAGCTCATGCAGCTGTTCAAGCTTGATGGACAACGCCTCAACGTCATGTTTAGACGGAATGCCGAGGCGATTCAAGGCGCGACCGACCCGTGCGTCGAAAGCCTTCTCGATCTTGTCGAGCTGAACTTCGACCTTGCCACGTACGCGGCTGACTTCCTCGGCCGCTTCGTCGATCTGGGTGTTGGCGGCATCGAGTTCTTTATCGATGCGCTTCTTGCCACGTTTCTCGACCCCTTCACCGGCTTTTACCAGCTCCTGAAAGTAATCCGAACCCTCCTGGCCAACACGGGCGTAAGCGCCGATGCCAGCCAGCCAGATCTTGCGCGCGTAGCCGCGCACCTCGCCCAGCGTGCTTTGGGCGTCATCCTTTTTCTTCACATTCACTTTGGCCATGCTCTGTACCTCATGCTCATGAGTGGAGGGAGAAACCGCCCATGGAGGTTGGGCTTGAGCATAAGGTAATGAGTGAAATTAGAATCTTCACCCTAAGAGGAGCTGCAAGCTTCAAGCCTAAAGCTGTCGGCAGTGTCGGCGCGATTACGCTTTTTCTTGCAGCTTGCAGCCTGGAGCTTTCAGACCAGAGCCTTGTCCAGCGCCCGCTCGATCTCACTCTTGATGGTGCCGCTCATCATCGACAGCATCATGCCCAGCTTCAATTCGACCCGGATGCTGTCCTCGCCAATGTGCACGCTGCCGTTGGCGCCGCTGCGGGCGACGTCCACACGGTCACCGTTCCAGGTGGCCTTGAGGTCGTACTCTTGGCTCAGTTTGTCCACCAGCGCTTGGGCCTTGGCACGGGCGGCCTCGCGACCGAGGGTGTGTTTGCGTTCGACGCTGATCTGGGTCATACGGGTGTTCCTGGATATGAAGACATAATCGGCATTATGCCCGCCCCTGCCGCACGGTACACCCTGCCAAGACAAATGCGCCCGTTCGCCCTAGAATGGCGATAATTTTTTCCGGTGAAGCGATATGAACGACCAGCGCAAAGGCGAACACGCCGAACCCACCACCCATTTCGGTTACCAGGATGTGCCCGAGAGCCAGAAGGCGAAGAAAGTCGCCGAAGTGTTTCACTCGGTGGCTGCCAAGTACGACCTGATGAACGATGTACTTTCCGGCGGCATGCACCGCCTATGGAAGCGCTTCACCATCGAGCTGTCAGGTGTGCGTAGCGGCAATCGGGTGCTGGACATCGCCGGCGGCACGGGTGATCTGGCAGCCAAGTTTTCGCGCCTGGTCGGCCCTACCGGCCAAGTGGTGCTCGCCGACATCAACGACTCGATGCTCAAGGTCGGCCGCGACCGCCTGCTCGACCGCGGTGTTGCCGGCAACATCGAGTTTGTCCAGGCCGATGCCGAGAAACTGCCATTCCCGGACAACCACTTCGACTGCGTTACCATCGCCTTCGGCCTGCGCAACGTCACCCACAAGGACGAAGCCATCCGCTCGATGCTGCGCGTGCTCAAGCCGGGCGGGCGTCTGTTGATCCTGGAGTTCTCCAAACCGACCAACAAGCTGATGTCCAAGGCCTACGACGCCTACTCGTTCGCCTTCATGCCGCTGGCTGGCAAGCTGATCACCAATGACTCCGAGAGCTACCGTTACCTCGCCGAGTCGATTCGCATGCACCCCGACCAGGAAACCCTAAAGGCCATGATGGTTGATGCCGGCTTCGACCGGGTCACCTACCACAACATGACCAGCGGCATTGTCGCCGTGCACCGGGGAATCAAGCCCTGATGCTGCTGGCAGGGCTGCTCGCCAGCGTCGAACATGGCCTGAACCGCATCCTGCGCATGGACAGCACGGCATTGCCGCGGCTGGGCGCGCTGGAAGGCAAGGTCATCGAAATCGATTGTCGCCAGCCGGCCCTGCAAGTGTTCATCCTGCCCGATGAAGAGGGCCTGATGCTTGCCGCCCACTGGCAAGGCGAGGTCGACTGCAGCCTGCGCGCGCCAGCCGGTAGCCTGCTGCAACTTGCCGTGGCCAAGGACAAGACGGCCGTGCTGCATAGCCCTCAGGTCGAGCTGCATGGCGACAGTGCGGTGCTGCTTGACCTGTTCGGCATACTGCAGGACCTGGAACTGGACTGGGAGCACGAACTGCAACGCTGGCTCGGCCCGGTCGGCACCTCGCTGCTCGCCGGCCACGTGCGCCTGCGTGCACGCTGGACCCGCCAAGGCCTGGCACGGTTCAGCCAGAACCTGTCCGAGTACCTGGCCGAAGAGTCGCGTACCCTGGTAGGCAAGCGCGAAGCCGAAGCCGCCTTCAGCGAACTAGACACCCTGAAGGTCGATACAGAACGCCTCGAGGCGCGCCTGCAGCGCCTCTTCCGATCCCTTGATACCAGCGATAACGCATGAAGCTGCTCGCCGTCCGTCGTCTCTTTCGCATCCAGCGCGTGGTGATCCGCTACCGCCTCGATGACCTGCTCTTCGACCTGCCGCTGCCGTGGTGGCTGCGCAGCTTACGCCTGCTGATGCCGTGGCGCTGGTTGCCTCGCACACCCTCCGAACTCAGCCGGGGTGCCCGCTTGCGCCTGGCGCTACAGGACCTGGGGCCGATTTTCATCAAATTCGGCCAGTTGCTGTCCACCCGCCGCGACCTGCTGCCCACCGACATCGCCGACGAGCTGATGCTGCTGCAGGACCGTGTACCGCCGTTCGACCCGAAACAGGCCGTGGCGCTGATAGAAAGCCAGCTTGGCGCCAAAGTGGGTGAAGTGTTCAGCCGCTTCGACGTCGAGCCACTGGCCTCGGCCTCGGTGGCCCAGGTGCATGCCGCGCGCCTGAAGACCGGCGAGGAAGTGGTGGTCAAGGTCGTGCGCCCAGGTCTGAAGCCTGTGATCGCCCAGGACCTTGCCTGGCTGTTCCTGATCGCAAAAGGCGCCGAGCGGGCTTCGGCCGATGCCCGCCGCCTGCACCCGGTGGAAATCGTCGGCGACTACGAAAAAACCATCTACGACGAGCTCGACCTGCTCCGCGAAGCGGCCAACGCCAGCCAGCTGCGGCGCAACTTCGAAGGCTCGGAGCTGATGTACGTGCCCCAGGTCTACTGGGACCTGTGCCGCCCCAAGGTGCTGGTCTTGGAGCGCATCTACGGCGTGCCGGTGACCGACATGGCCACCTTGGCCGACCAGCGCACCGACATGAAACTGCTGGCCGAACGCGGTGTGGAGGTGTTTTTCACTCAGGTGTTCCGCCACAGTTTCTTCCATGCCGACATGCACCCGGGCAATATCTTCGTCAGCACAGTCAAGCCGTGGAGCCCTCAGTACATCGCCATCGACTGCGGCATCGTCGGCAGCCTCACCGCCGAAGACCAGGATTACCTGGCGCGCAACCTGATTGCCTTCTTCAAGCGCGACTATCGCCGAGTCGCCGAGCTGCACATCGATTCGGGGTGGGTACCGGCGCACACCAAGGTGAATGAATTCGAAGCGGCCATCCGTACCGTGTGCGAGCCGATCTTCGAAAAACCGCTCAAGGACATTTCCTTCGGCCAAGTGCTGATGCGCCTGTTCCAGACAGCTCGGCGCTTCAACATGGAAGTCCAGCCGCAGTTGGTGCTGCTGCAGAAGACTCTGCTCAACATCGAAGGCCTGGGCCGCCAGCTGTACCCTGACCTTGACCTGTGGAGCACCGCCAAACCGTTCCTGGAACGCTGGATGCGCGAGCGCTACAGCCCCAAGGCCATGTTCGGCAACCTGTACAGCCAGGCCGAACAGCTGCCGCACCTGGCCGGCATGACCCGCGACCTGCTCGAACGTCTTTCCCAGCCGCACCTGCACGACCCACAGCTGCCAGAGCGGCGCCGCCAAGGCGACCGCTGGGCGCTGCGCCTGCTCGGTGCAGGCCTGCTGGGTGGCGGTGCGGTGCTCGCCGCAAGCGCCGCCGAGGCCGCCAGCCTGGCCGCCCCGGCTGCATGGCCGGCGTGGCTGATGCTGGCCGCAGGCCTGTACCTGATCGTGCGCCAATAGCCAGCCGCGCTGCTGGCTGGCACACTAGCGCAAAGGGCCCGGTACAGGAGCGGGCCCGGTTTTGGAGTCGACGATGAAAGAGTGGCTGGACGAGATCAAGTGGAACAGCGACGGCCTGGTACCGGCGATCGCCCAGGACCACAAGACCGGACGCGTGCTGATGATGGCCTGGATGAACCGCGAATCGCTGGCCCTCACTGCCGCCGAGCAACGCGCCATCTACTGGTCGCGCTCACGTGGCAAGCTGTGGCGCAAGGGCGAAGAATCGGGGCATGTGCAGAAGCTGCACGAAATGCGCCTGGACTGTGATGCCGACGTGATCATCCTGATGGTCGAGCAACTGGGCCATATCGCCTGCCATACCGGCCGTGAAAGCTGCTTCTACCGCGTCTTCGAAGACGGCCAGTGGAAAACCGTCGATCCGGTGTTGAAAGACCCGGATGCCATCTACAACGCAGGACACTGACATGAGCGACACCCTCAACCGTCTGGCCGAAGTGCTCGAAGAACGCAAACAAGCGGCCCCCGACAGCTCCTACGTGGCCAGCCTGTACCACAAGGGCCTGAACAAGATCCTCGAAAAGCTGGGCGAAGAGTCCGTCGAGACCATCATTGCTGCCAAGGACGCCGCGGTCAGCAAGGATTACAGTGATGTCATCTATGAAACCGCCGACCTGTGGTTTCATAGCCTGGTCATGCTCAGTGCACTGGGCCAGCATCCACAAGCCGTGCTCGATGAACTGGAGCGCCGCTTCGGCCTTTCCGGGCACGATGAAAAGGCCGCTCGCGAGCCCTCGGCCTGACCAAATTGCATTCTAGGAGAGCACCATGGGTATTTTTGACTGGAAACACTGGATCGTCCTGCTGGTCGTCGTCGTCCTGGTGTTCGGCACCAAGAAGCTGAAGAACTTCGGCAGTGACCTTGGCGAATCGATCAAGGGCTTCCGCAAAGCCATGAACGAAGAAGAAAGCAAACCCGCCGAGCAGACCCCACCGCCTGCCCAGCCGGTACCGCCCGTACAGAACACAGCACAACAGCCACAGGGCCACACCATCGAGGGCCAGGCCCAGCCGGTCCAAGAGCCGCAGCGGAAAGACTGAACCATGTTCGGCATGAGTTTCAGCGAGTTACTGCTCGTCGGCCTGGTCGCGCTGCTGGTGCTCGGCCCTGAGCGTCTGCCCGGTGCCGCGCGCACTGCAGGGCTGTGGATCGGCCGGCTCAAGCGCAGTTTCAATTCCATCAAGATGGAAGTCGAGCGCGAAATCGGTGCCGATGACATCCGCCGCCAATTGCATAACGAGCACATCCTGCAAATGGAACAGGAAGCCAAGCGCATCCTCAACCCGCTGACGCCGCCTGCCCCGACACCCGCTGCAGTGGCCACCGAGCAGCCCGCTGCCACGCCGACATCGGTAGCGCCGGCCCCTGCAGCTGAGCAGCCCGAACAGCCTCAACCGCCGCGAGCCCCATGAGCGAAAAACCGCAAGACGACCAGCCCATGCCGCTGGTCTCGCACCTGACCGAACTGCGCACCCGCCTGCTGCGCTGCGTGGCCGCCATCTTCCTTATTTTTGCCGGGCTGTTCTCCTTCGCCCAGCAGATCTACACCTTGGTCTCGGCCCCACTGCGCGAGCACTTGCCGGCAAACGCCACGATGATTGCCACCGACGTGGCCTCGCCGTTCCTCACGCCGTTCAAGCTGACCATGATCGTTTCGCTGTTCCTGGCGATCCCGTTCATCCTGCAGCAGATCTGGGGTTTTATCGCGCCTGGCCTGTATCGCCACGAAAAGCGCATCGCCATTCCGTTGCTGGTGTCGAGCATCTTCCTGTTCTATGCCGGCATGGCCTTCGCCTACTTCCTGGTGTTCCCGCTGATCTTCGGCTTCTTCGCCAGCGCCACGCCGGAAGGTGTGTCGATGATGACCGACATTTCCAGTTATCTGGACTTCGTCATGACATTGTTCTTCGCCTTCGGTGTTGCCTTCGAGATCCCGGTAGCGGTGGTGCTGCTGGTGTGGATCGGCGTAGTCGACGTGCAATACCTGAAGAAAATCCGTCCCTACGTGATCATCGGCTGCTTCGTGGTCGGCATGATCCTGACCCCGCCCGACATCTTCTCGCAGACCTTGCTCGCCGTGCCCATGTGGCTGCTGTTCGAGATCGGCGTGCTGTGTGGCAGCCTGATCCGCAAGCGCAGCCACGCCGAAGATGACACGGCAAACGACCCCAACGACCAGCCACCAGCGACCCAGCCGTGAATCTGTTGCTTCTTGAAGAGGCCGACTTCGTGTCGGCCGACCGCGTCGTCCTTGCCGATCGGCGCTTCACCCATATGCAGGAGATTCACCGCGTGGTGGTGGGCGACAGCCTGCGCGTGGGCCGCATCAATGGCCTGATGGGCACCGCCACCGTGGTACGCCTGGCACAGCACGAAGCCGAGCTTGAAGTCGGCTTCGACCAGCCTCCGCCGGCCAAGCTGCCGCTGACCCTCGTGCTTGCCGTGCCGCGGCCGAAAATGCTGCGCCGGCTGTTCCAGACCGTCGCCACGCTGGGCGTACAGCGGTTGATCCTGGTCAACAGCTACAAGGTCGAGAAAAGCTTCTGGCAGACGCCGTTCCTCAACCCCGAGTGCATCCGCGACAACCTGATACTGGGCCTGGAACAGGCTCGCGACACGGTGCTGCCCGAGGTGGTCATCGAAAAGCGCTTCAAACCGTTCGTCGAAGACCGCCTGCCCGCCATCGTCGACGGCACCCTGGGCCTGGTTGGCCACCCCGGCCCCTACCCCGCGTGCCCGCGCGCCGTCGAAGGCCCGGTAACACTGGCCATTGGCCCCGAGGGTGGCTGGATCCCCTACGAAGTCGAACTGCTGGGCAAAGCAGGCCTGGCGCCGGTACAGTTGGGTGACCGCATCCTGCGTGTGGAAACCGCCGTAACAGCCTTGCTCTCAAGGATTTTCTGACAGGCGGGTCAGGTTTTTCCCATCAAGTTTCCCCGGCGCAGGCCGATGCCTAGGCAACACAACAATAATCTGTGCTGCCAAGTTTACCGGGGAGTCGAACATGTTCCGATGGGTTACCGAAACGCTGGGAAATGTGAGCGTCAATCGCAAACTGGGGCTGGGCTTTGGCCTGGTACTGCTACTGACCCTGGCCATCACCTTCACAGGCTGGCAAGGTATGGACAGCATCATCGACCGTGGTGACAAGCTGGGCAATATTTCGGTCATCAGTCAGGGCACCCAGGAACTGCGCATCGCGCGCCAGCATTACCAGCGCGATCGCAACGAAGCGGCGATCGGCGAACTGGAAAAAGCCCTCGCTGGCCTCGACCGCCAGATCAGCATCATGCTCGGCCAGATCGAGCAACCCGTCGATCATCAGCGCCTGCAGCAACAGCAGGAGGCCGTGCGCAAATATCAGCAAGCTTTCGCTGACCTCAAGCAGGCCGGGCAACGACGCGAAGCCAGCCGAAGCGTACTGGGTGACAGTGCCGACAAGGCAGCCGAGCTTACCAGCAGGGTCCAGGAGCGCCTGCTGCAAGCCGGCGATATCACGCCCTACCAGAGCACGGTAGAGGTAAGTGCCTTGATACAGCAAGCACGCTTCCAGGTGCGCGGCTACACCTACAGTGGTGATGCGAACTACCAGCAGACTGCGCTCAACGCCATCGACCAGGCCATGACCAACCTCAAGGCGCTACCGGCCAAGCTGCCCGCCGAATATGCCGCCAGCCTCGATGACTCGATGTCGGCCCTCGCCGCTTACCGCGATGCGGTCAACCAGTTCGGTAGCGCGCAATCGGCCAGCGATCAGGCCCTGCAAGTGATGACTGATCAAGGCACCGTGCTGATGGATAACAGCCAGAAGATGACGGTTTCACAGACAGAAGTCCGCGATGCAGGCTCGCGCAAGGCGAAGGCCCTGCTTGCCTCAGCCACGGCACTGGCGTTGGTGCTGGGCCTGCTCGCGGCCTGGGCCATCACTCGGCAGATCATCGTCCCGCTGCGCCAGACACTGGCCGCCGCCGAGCGCGTGGCCAACGGCGACCTGCGCCAGGACCTTGTGACAACCCGCCGCGACGAGTTGGGGCAGTTGCAAGCCAGCATGCAGCGCATGACCCAGGGCCTGCGCGAACTGATCGGTGGTATCGGTGACGGTGTCACGCAGATCGCCAGCGCCGCCGAAGAGCTTTCGGCGGTAACCGAACAGACCAGCGCCGGGGTCAACAATCAAAAGGTCGAAACCGACCAGGTTGCTACCGCCATGAACGAAATGGCTGCCACCGTGCATGAAGTGGCACGTAACGCTGAGCAAGCCTCTGAAGCGGCGCTCATGGCCGACCAACAGGCGCGTGAAGGTGATCGGGTTGTCAGCGAAGCCGTGGCACAAATCGAGCGCCTTGCCGGTGAAGTGGTCAACTCCAGCGAGGCGATGAACCAGCTCAAGGCCGAAAGCGACAAGATCGGCAGCGTGCTGGATGTGATCAAGTCGGTGGCCCAGCAGACCAACCTGCTGGCTCTCAATGCCGCTATCGAAGCGGCGCGGGCCGGTGAGGCCGGCCGTGGCTTCGCCGTAGTCGCCGACGAAGTGCGCAGCCTGGCGCAGCGTACCCAACAGTCCACCGAAGAGATCGAAGAGCTGATCGCCGGTTTGCAAAGCGGAACGCAGCGGGTGGCCAGCGTGATGGACGCCAGCCGCCAGCTCACCGACAGCAGCGTCGAGCTGACCCGCCGCGCGGGCACTTCACTGGAGACCATCACCCGAACCGTGTCGTCGATCCAGGCGATGAACCAGCAGATTGCCACGGCCGCCGAACAGCAGAGTGCTACCGCCGAGGAGATCAATCGCAGCGTGATCAATGTGCGGGATATCTCCGACCAGACTTCAGCGGCGAGTGAGGAGACGGCCAGCTCCAGTGTCGAGCTTGCGCGGCTGGGCACGCACCTGCAGGACCTGGTAAGGCGCTTCAGGCTGTAATCCCGTACTGGCCCCATCGCCGGCGAGCCAGCGGTGGGGCCAGTGTGGATTCCCACACGCGCTGCTGAAATTTCCTACCCAATTCTCAGGTCAAGTCCTACAAGCCTTCCGCCGATGGGCAGGGGTGTCATGCCAGCAAAACGCCGGCATGGCTCCCCTACTCAACTGGATGGAGACTTGCCATGTTCGGCTACCTCAACCGCAGGATTGGCAACATCAGCGTCGGCGCCAAGCTCGCTCTGGGTTTTGCCGTGGTACTGCTGCTCACCGTGGCCACTGCCGCCAGCGGCTGGCGCGCCCTGGACGATGCCATTACGCGCTCGGAGCAGCTCAGCGAAATTGGCCGGATCAATGATCTGGTCAAGGACCTGCGCGCCGAGCGCATCACCTACAGGGTGCTGGCCGATGATGCCAGCAAAGCGCAGATCACCCGCATCCTGCAACAACTCGACGCCATGCTGACCACGCTGCAGCAACGCAGCAGTGTCGATGAGTCGCGCCAGATGCTGGGCCAGAAGCTGCAACTGCTGCAGCGCCTGCACGAAAATTTCGCCACCTTGCAGCGCACCGTTGAAAGCCGACGTGGATTGCGCGAGGCCATGCAGGCGCAGGAGCAAAAGCTCAACGGCGTCATCGACGAACTGGAAACCCAGGCCCTGCTGAAGATGCCCGCCGACAGCCAGCAAAGCGGCCTGCTGGGCCTGATGGACAGCCTCACCCGGCATGTGGACGGCGCCAACCAGCAAAGCCTGGTGCCGGCGTACACCTTTGTGCCGCTGGAGGACTTCGCCAAGGTTGGCCAGGCAGCGCTGGACGCTGCCGACAAAAGCCTGGGGCAGCTGATCCAGGCCCTTGCCCCCTTGGGCCTTTCGCGTGCAGTGATGGAGCAACCCGGCGTGGAACTGGGGAAATACCGCGCCAGCCTCGAGCAGTACCGACGCGCCGCCCTGAGTGTCGAGCAGTTGCAGAACGACATGGAGCAGATGGGCAACGAACTGCGTGCTGTGAGCCTGGAGTTGAGTAAAAGGAAGGTCGAGCAGCGCGACAGCGAAGCACTGGCCGCCCGCTCGCTGTTGACCAGTGTTGCGGTGCTGGCCTTGCTGGTGGGCGTAGCGGCCGGCTGGCTGATCACCTTGCAGATCACCCAGCCGCTACGCCAGACCCTGGCGGTGGCAGCACGCATCGCCCGGGGTGACCTGAGCCAGGTGGAGCCTGTGGATCGTCGTGACGAAATGGGCCAGTTGCAGGCCAGCATGCAGGAAATGACCCTGAGCCTGCGCGAGCTGATCGGCGGTATCGATCAAGGCGTCGGCCATCTGTCACAGGCCGCCACGCAACTGGCAGCCAGCAGCGAGGACACCAAGCTGCGCATCAGCCAGCAACGCGACGAAACCGATCAGGTCGCCACTGCCATGAACCAGATGAGCGCCACGGTCCAGGAAGTAGCGCAGAACGCCGAACAAGCTTCATTGGCGGCAACCAACGCCGACCAGCAGGCCCAGCAGGGCGATCAGGTGGTGACCGAGGCCATAGGCCGTATCGAGCAACTGGCCAGGCAAATGGACGATTGCCTGGCGGCAATGCAGCATTTGGCGGGCGAAAGCCAGCGAATCGGCAGCATTCTCGATGTGATCAAATCGGTCTCCGAGCAAACCAACCTGTTGGCGTTAAACGCCGCCATCGAAGCCGCCAGAGCTGGTGAGGCCGGGCGTGGCTTTGCCGTGGTGGCTGACGAAGTTCGCGGCTTGGCCCAACGCACGCAGCAGTCCACGGAGGAGATCGAGCAATTGATCGAAAGCTTGCACAGCGGCACCGACGAGGTGACCAGCCTGCTCGACAACAGCAAGCGCCTGACCGAGCAAAGTGTCGAGCTGAGCCGCAAGGCCGGGGATGCCTTGAGCCAGATCACCGACACGGTGTCGAGTATCCAGGGCATGAACCAGCAGATTGCCACGGCGAGCGAGGAACAGAGTGTAGTGGCCGAACAGATAAACCGCAGTGTAATAAGCGTGCGCGATGCGTCGGACCAGACCAGTGCGGCCAGTGAACAAACGGCAGCTTCAAGCGGCGAGCTGGAGCACCTGGGGCAGCAGCTGCGAGGGATGGTCGGGCGTTTCAGCCTCTGAAAGCTTCAAGCCACAAGCTAAAGCCGAACGCCATGGACCGTCCATCACCGCTCGGCTTGTAGCTTGTAGCTTGTAGCTTGTAGCTTGTAGCTTGTAGCTTGTAGCTTGTAGCTTGTAGCTTGTAGCTTGTAGCTTGCTGCTGCTTTCAGAGCACCTGGCGCAGGAACGCTTGCGCCCGCGGATCCTTCGGCGAGGCAAAGAACGCCGCAGGAGCCGAATCTTCCAGCAACTTGCCGTGATCGAAGAACAGCACGCGGTCGGCCACTTCGCGGGCAAAGCCCATTTCATGGGTCACGCAGACCATGGTCATGCCTTCCTGGGCCAAGGTCTTCATCACGTCCAATACTTCACCGACCATTTCCGGGTCGAGCGCCGAGGTCGGCTCGTCGAACAGCATCACCTTAGGCTCCATTGCCAGCGCACGGGCAATCGCCACCCGTTGTTGCTGACCACCGGAAAGCCGCGACGGGTACTCATTGGCCTTCTCCGAGATACCTACCTTTTCCAGCAACGCCCGCGCCTTGGCCTCACGCTCGGCCTTACCACGCTTGCGCACGACCTTTTGCGCCAGGCACAGGTTCTCCAGCACCGTCATGTGCGGGAACAGGTTGAAATGCTGGAACACCATGCCGACTTCGCGGCGGTAGGCATTGATGTCGGTTTTCGGGTCTTCCAACCGCAGCCCGTTGATGGCCACATGGCCCTCGTCGAAATGCTCCAGGCCGTTGAGGCAGCGCAGGAACGTAGACTTGCCGGACCCCGACGGGCCAAGCACCACGACCACTTCACCCTTGGCTACCTGGGTGGTGACGTTGTCCACCGCACGCACTACCTGGCCTCGGGTGTCGAACACTTTCAAAAGGTCACGGACTTCAATCACTTTGCGCAAGCCTCCGCTCGAGCCGGCTGGCCAAATGCGACAGCGGCAGGTTGATCAGCAGGTACAGGCCTGCCACGCAGAACCAGATCTCGAATGTCGAGAACGACGTGGTGATGGCCTCACGGCCGCTCTTGGTCAGTTCGGTGATGGCGATCACCGAGACCAGCGAGGTGTCCTTGACCAGGCTGATGAACTGCCCGGCCAGCGGAGGCAGTACGCGCTTGAAGGCCTGCGGCAGGATCACGTGGCGCATCGACTGGCTGGCGTTAAGGCCGAGCGAGCGGGCTGCCTCATTCTGCCCCTTGGCGATCGACTGCACGCCGGCACGCACGATCTCGGCCACGTAAGCACCGGTGAACAGCGCCAGCGCCGCCACCCCGGCGAACTCACGGGACAGGTTGAGCACGGTACCGATGAAGAAGTAGAAGATGAAAATCTGCACCAGCAGCGGAGTGCCGCGCACCAGTTCGACATAGACGGTTGAAAGGTCGCGCAGGGTCGGGTTGTTCGACAACCGGCACAACCCGGCAAACAGGCCGATCACCAGGCCCAACGCGCCGGACACCACCGAGATCCACAAGGTGGTCCACAGGCCCCAGGCCAGTGGGCCAGCAGCCCAGTGACGGGTGACGCCGACCTGATCACCTTCGGCCACATCGTCACCGCGGCTCAGTTGCAGGCTGTCCTTGGCCACATCGAGCACCTGCTCACCGCCGTTCTCATCCTTGAGCGTAACGCGGGCGTTATCGCCAGAGACGACGATGTCCTGCACCGTGCCGTAATCGCTGGCACGCTGCACGTCCTCGGCCTTGTAGGCAAAGTATTGTGGTACGCGGTTCCAGCGCCACTCGTAGGAAATCATCGAGGTAGCCAGGTACAGGCTGATCGCCAGGCCCACCAGAACCAGCGCCGTCAGCGCATGCCAGGGCCATTGGGCTTTCTTGTGTTTGATCACGGGGTTACTCCAGAAAGCGGCAAGCCGCAAGCTACAAGCTGCAAGGAAAACCAGACCGCGTATGGGCCCACCTCCCTTAGCAGCTTGCAGCTTGCGGCTTGAAGCTACTTCTTATTCCATTTCCTTCAGCCAGTCCTTGTTCTTGAACCACTTGTCGTGGATACGATCGTAGGTCCCGTCGTGCTTGATCTGGTGCAGGAAGTTGTTGATGAAGTTGATGCTGTCGTAATCGCCCTTCTTCAAGCCGAAAGCCAGCGGCTCGTAGGTGAAGGGTTCTTCGAGGAACAGCAGCTTGCCGGCACCGGCCTTATCGACCGCCACCACGTTGTACGGCGCATCGTAAACAAAGGCATCAGCCTTGCCGTTGACCACGTCCATCACCGCTTCCTGCTCGTTGTCGTAGCCGTGGTAAGTGGCCTTGGCGATCAGCTTTTTGGCGACCATTTCGCCGGTGGTACCGAGCTTGGAGGTGATGCGGTACTTCTCGTTGTTCAGGTCTTTGTACGACTTGATCTCGCCCGCCAGATCTTTGCGGATCAGCAGGGTCTGGCCAACCACGATGAAGGGTTCGCTGAAATTCAGGCGCAGGTTGCGTTCCTGGGTTAGGGTCATGCCGCTGCCGATCATGTCGAACTTGTCGGTCAGCAGTGCCGGGATGATGCCGTCATAGGCGGTGGAGACGGTCTCCAGCTTGACGCCCATGGATTTGGCCATGGCTTTGAGGATATCGACTTCGAAGCCGATGATCTCGCCGCGCTTGTTGGTCATCTGGAACGGCATGTAGGTCGGGTCCATGCCCACCCGCAAAGTACCGCGTTTGACCGCGTCGTCGATGGCACCGGCCTGGGCCGAGGCCACCGCGACCAGCGCCGTGACGCCGACCAGCAGTCGCGAAAGGTATTTCTTCATCATCACCAAGTCCCCTAGCAAGAAAAGTAGCGAATCTTATTGTTGGCACGGCCGTACCGGCCGGCGTGGCTTATCGGAGAGGGATGCTAACGCATGGCGGCCCTGGGACCTAGAGCCGGGGGGGACTTTGTTGGCCAAAATCCGAGGGGATGAGAAAGATTGGAAAACCCTGTCGCCGGCAAGCCGGCGAAAGGGCCGCATAGCGGCCCCAGAGTCGGTCAGGCGCCAACCAGGCTAGGTTGTGCCTCGTTCGCCGGGTGCAACGGCAACAACGGCGAATGTGGGTCGTTGTTGATCGATGCACGCCACACGTCGATCCAGGCGGCATTGTGCTCGGCCCATACCTGCGCATGCAGGCGCGCCAAGGCGACCGGGTCGCTCAGCAAGGCAAGGCGAGTACCCAGGTCCAGCCCCTTGGGCCCGACCTCGATCGCTTTGGCAAGGCGCTCGGCGCGCATCGCCTCGATCGGTGCTGCCTGGCCATGACGGGCAGTGGCCATGGCACAGGCCAGGGCGTTCTGCCGAGGGTCGACCACAGCGCGGACAAAGCCGTCGTGCAGGGCGTGCCAGCGGTTCTCGTGGGTGTACTGGTCGGTGGCGAGCAGCTCCTGGGGTGTTGCGTACTCCTCAGGGATCAGGAACAGCTTCTCGTCCTTGGCTGCCAAGCCCAGGCGTGTACGGCTGGATATCACCGAAACCGGGATCGACAGCACCAGCGAACCAACGATCGGCGCCAGCCACCACAGGAAGCTCGGGTTCAGCCACGCCACCAGCGCCGCCCAGGCAATACCCAAAAGGGTTTGCGGGCCATGGCGACGTACCGCCTCGCTCCACGGGGTGGAGTCGTCGTCGCGCTGCGGCGAGTTCCAGGTCGCAGCCCAGCCGAGGAATGCGGCCAGCACGAACCGGGTGTGGAAGATCATCCGCACTGGCGCCAGCAGCATGGAGAACAGCATCTCCATCAGCATCGACAGGGTGACCTTGATCCGCCCGCCAAACTCGACCGCGCCCTTGGCCCAGATCAGGATGATACTGAGCAGCTTGGGCAGGAACAGCAGCACGATGGTGGTGGAGAACAGCGCCACAGCCTTCTCCGGGTGCCACTGCGGCCACAGCGGGTAGAGCTGGTACGGCTCGATGAAGTATTGCGGCTCCATCAGCGTGTTGGTTGCCAGCAGCGCGGTCGACAGCACCAGGAAGAAGAACCACAGCGGCGCCGACAGGTAAGACATCACGCCCGTGAGGAACACCGCACGGTGCACCGGGTGCATGCCCTTGACCAGGAACAGGCGGAAGTTCATCAGGTTGCCGTGGCACCAGCGGCGGTCGCGCTTGAGCTCGTCGAGCAGGTTCGGCGGCAGCTCTTCATAGCTGCCCGGCAGGTCATAGGCAATCCACACGCCCCAGCCGGCACGGCGCATCAGCGCCGCTTCGACGAAGTCGTGGGAAAGGATCGCGCCAGCGAAGGCGCCCTTGCCCGGCAACGGCGCCAAGGCGCAGTGCTCGATGAAAGGCTTCATGCGGATGATCGCGTTGTGCCCCCAGTAGTGCGACTCGCCCAGTTGCCAGAAGTGCAGGCCGGCGGTGAACAGCGGGCCGTACACGCGGGTGGCGAACTGCTGCATGCGTGCATACAGCGTGTCCATACCCGACGCTTTGGGCGCAGTCTGGATGATGCCTGCGTCCGGGTTGGCCTCCATCAGGCGTACCAGGCTGCTCAGGCACTCGCCACTCATGACGCTGTCGGCGTCGAGCACGACCATGTACTTGTATTCGCCACCCCAGCGACGGCAGAAGTCGTCGAGGTTGCCGCTCTTGCGCTTCACGCGACGGCGGCGGCGGCGGTAGAAGATGCGGCCGAAGCCTTTGGTCTCACGGCACACGTCCAGCCAGGCCTGTTGCTCGGCCACGGCAATGTCAGTGTCGTTGGTATCGCTGAGCACGAAGAAGTCGAAACGGTCGAGGTTGCCGCTGGCTGCGACCGACTCGAATGTCGCCCGCAACCCTGCGAACACGCGCGGCACGTCTTCGTTGCAAATAGGCATCACCAGCGCGGTACGTGCTTCAGGGGCGATCGGCTCGCTACCGGCACTGCTGCCGGAGATACGGTATTTGTCACGGCCGGTGAGCAGCTCGAGGAAGCCCATCAGCGCGGTCCAGAAACCCGCCGACACCCAACAGAAAAGGATACCGAAGAGGATCAGGATGGACGTCTGCAACGCATACGGCCATACCTGCACCACTGTGTCCCACAGCGGCTGATTGACCACTTCGTCGAGGTCGACGAACGACCAGCCCTGGTAAGGCAGGATACCTTTCATGTACCAGCCGGCGACGAGCGTCTGGCCGATCATGAGGGTCAGCAGGATATAGCGGCGGATCGAGCCGACCGTGCGCCAGCGCGCCGGAGGCAGCTCGCGCTTGGGCGGCTGCGGCGCGTTGGTACGGCCGGTCATGCGCCGCCACATGCGGATCAGCACATTGGTGCGCCATGGCTCGGGCACGACCCGGGTACGCTTGATCGGCGGTGCGATCTTCAGGCAAAGCCGGCCGCTGCCGTCGACGCCGAGCATCTCGGCATCTTCCAGTTCGGCCGCGCTACCTACAGTCAGGCGCGGGCCCACCGAGGCCTGCACGGCCTCGGTGGTGGTGGCGGTCGCATTGCCCGCCAGACGTTGGTGCAACTCACTGAACGAGGTGCAACTGGCGAGTTCCGCGCGCTGCTCATCGCTCAGTGGGAGGTGGGCCAGGTACTCGCCAAGCGATTCCGGCCTTGCGCTTGAGTTACTCATCGGCAGGCAACTGATAGCTCCAGGTCTCGGTCAGCACTTTTTCGGTGGTGGCCGGGGTCCCGTTGGTGGATGCCGCATCGGCGGCAGGTTGTTCGGCATTGGCAGATTGCTCGGCCTTGGCGGCTTTTTCAGCCTTGCCATGCTTGGCAGCGGTCTTGTCGTGCTTGGCTTCTTCGGCAGGCTTGGCCGCTTCGACCGGCACGTCGCGAACAAGTGCGGCACGCATCTCGGTAGCCTTGTTGGCCTCCTTGATCTTCATCCGCAGGGTCAGGCGCCAGCCCTTGGTCTCTGGGTTATAGCGCAGATTGTTCTCGACCACCTCTGCGTTGTCGCCGACGCTGATCTGGCTTCGTACTGCGGCGTCTTCCGGCAGGGCGGCCAAGGCCGGGCCGGCGAAGTCGACTAGGAACGCTACGCTACCGTCTGGTTGACGGATCAGGTTGGACTGCTTGACGTCACCGGTGGAACGCATGGTCTGGGTAACCGAACCCAGCTCCTGGGCCTGGAAACGCGACTCGTCGATGGTCCAGTGCATGCGGTAGTCGTACTCGAACGGTTTGCCCGGCTCCGGCAGGGTTTCCGGGCTCCAGAAGGCAACGATATTGTCGTTGGTTTCGTCGGCAGTCGGGATCTCGACCAGATCGACGGTGCCTTTGCCCCAGTCGCCCTTAGGCTCGATCCAGGCGCTCGGACGCTTCTGGTAGTTGTCGTCGAGGTCTTCGTAATCCTTGAAATCGCGATGACGCTGCATCAGGCCGAAACCACGCGGGTTCTCGACGCTGAAGTTGCTCACCGACAGGTGTTTGGGGTTGTTCAGCGGGCGCCACAGCCACTCGCCGTTACCGGCGTGGATCGACAGGCCTTCGGAATCATGCAGGGCCGGACGATAGTTCATGACCTTGGAGGGCTGGTTAGGGCCGAACAGGTACATGCTGGTAAGCGGCGCGATGCCCAGACGGCTGACGTGATCACGCAGGAACACGCGGGACTGCACATCGACCACGGTATCGTTGCCGGGGCGCAGGATCAGCTTGTAGGCACCGGTTGAACGCGGCGAATCCAGCAAGGCGTAGATCACCAGGTGCTTGTCGGCCGGCTTGGGTTTCTCGACCCAGAATTCGGTGAACCGCGGGAACTCTTCGCCCGACGGCAGCGCGGTGTCGATGGCCAGGCCACGGGCCGACAGGCCGTACACATGCCCTTTGCCGACCACACGGAAATAACTGGCCCCAAGCAGGGTCATGATTTCATCCTGCTTGTCGGCCTTGTTGATCGGGTAAAGCACGCGGAAACCGGCGTAGCCCAGGTTTTTGGTGGTTTCCGGATCGTGGGGCACGTCGCCGAACTCGAAACGGCTCGGGTCGTACTTGATTTCCTCGACGGTGGTGGCGGTGACTTCGTTGATTTTCACCGGCGTGTCGAAGTGCATGCCCTGGTGGTAGAAGGACAGCTTGAACGGCGTCTTGTCCTTGGCCCACTCGGCCTTTTCCTGCAGGAAGCGAATCTTCTGGTAGTCGGCGAACTTCATGTCGCGGAAGACTGCCGGCAGATTGCTTTTCGGTGCTTCGTACTTCTGGCCGGCGAGATCCTTTGCCTTGGCTGCAACATCGTCAAGATTGAATGCCCACAGCTGGCCCGCGCTCATCAGGCCGACCAGTGCGGCACTGGCCATCAGGGCCTTGCGCAGCCGATTGCCGGGGATTCTAGATGCTTTATGGGGACTAACAATCACGAGCAACCCTCGCCGAAAACAGATCATGAAACCAACGGCCAGCGACAAATGCCGGGTTGGCGAGCACTGTTCGGACCCCGTGAGGGCGTAATGATTCCCCAAACGGTTCCAGACAATGCTCGAGTCAGAGTAAAACGAACCTGCGAACGCAGGCCCTAACAGCGCGCGATTATCCAGCAGGATGCGTTACAACGCATCAGGCTGGATCAACTATTTATCGTACAAAACACCTTGTTTCGCGCAACCAAGGCCGTTTTTTCCTTCATATTTGTAACAGAAAAGTCACAGGGCCATCATTGACCAGGTGCACCTGCATGTCAGCACCGAACCGGCCGCTTGCCACATCTGCATGCTGGCCCTGGGCTTGCTGCAAAAGATAGTCGAACAATTCGGCACCGAGCGCTGGCGGCGCAGCCGTCGAAAAGCTCGGACGCATGCCGCTGCGGGTGTCCGCAGCCAAGGTGAACTGGGACACCAGCAGCAATCCACCGCCCACATCCTTGAGGGATAGGTTCATCTTGCCCTGCTCATCGCTGAAAACGCGGTAGTTGAGCAACTTGTGCAACAGCTTATCGGCCTGTTCACGGGTATCTTCAGGCTCTACCGCCACCAGCACCAACAAGCCTTGGTCGATGGCGCCGACAATTTCACCCGCCACCTCTACCCGCGCGCCGCGCACACGCTGCAGCAGCCCCTTCATGCTTCTTCCAGCGGCAAATCGAGCAGGCGACGGGCCATCTGATCGGCTGCCCGTACCAGCGCATCGGTGATCCCCGGCTCGGACGCCGCATGGCCCGCGTCGCGGATCACCTTCAGCTCACTGTTGGGCCATGCCTGGTGCAACGCCCAGGCGTTATCCAGCGGGCAGATCACATCATAGCGGCCATGCACGATCACGGCCGGCAGGTGGGCGATCTTGGGCATGTCGCGGATCAATTGGTCGGGTGCAAGGAACGCGTTGTTCATGAAGTAGTGGCATTCGATGCGGGCGATGGACAAGGCCCGCTGCGGCTCGGAGAAGCGGTCGATCACCAGCGGATTGGGGCGCAGGGTGGCAGTGCGGCCCTCCCAGGTGGACCAGGCCTTGGCGGCATGCATCTGGGCGATCTGATCGTTGCCGGTCAGGCGCTTGTGGAATGCCTTGACCAGGTCATTACGCTCATCCGGCGGAATCGGCGCGATGTAGTCCTGCCAGTAATCGGGGAACAGGCGGCTGGCGCCCTCCTGATAGAACCACTCGATCTCTTGCGGGCGGCACAGGAAGATGCCGCGCAGGATCAGGCCGTGAACCCGCTCGGGGTGGGTCTGGGCATAGGCCAGGGCCAGGGTAGAGCCCCAGGAGCCGCCGAACAGCACCCACTTGTCGATGCCCAGGTGCTCGCGAATGCGCTCCAGATCCTCGACCAGGTGCCAGGTGGTGTTGTTCTCCAGGCTTGCGTGCGGGGTGGAACGGCCACAACCGCGCTGATCGAACGTGATGATGCGGTACAGGTTGGGGTCGAAATAGCAACGGCTCTGGGCATCGCAACCCGCGCCCGGGCCACCGTGGATGAACACCACCGGCAGACCTTCAGGCGAGCCGCTTTCATCGACATACAGCACATGCGGCGCTTCCACGGCCAGATCGTGCCGGGCGTAGGGTTTGATCTGCGGGTAGAGGGTCTGCATTGCGCACTCCGTGTGAGGATTTAGTCTGCCGTTGGGCATCATAAACCTGAATTGCGCTTTGAGCATGTGTCAGAAGACATCTCCCCCCCGCACAAGCCTGCCATGCCTCTGCCGCTGCGCTGACACCACGCCAGATTTATCTACCCCACCGAGGCTTGGCCACTCTCCATAGTCCTTTGCCCCGTTTCCCGCAATGGACCTCAGCATGCCTAGCCCGACCGGCAAGACCCTCACCTCGCCAGGTACCCCGTACGCCACCATCGAACAAAAAATCCCTGCCTGGCTGAAAACAGCTTCCCCCGCCACCCTGCACCCAATGCGCAACTGGAAGCAGGCCCCCACCTGGCTGGCCACGGCCATCCTGCAAATGCCGGACATCGCCAAAGCCTGGCGTGACGAGCATGCGCGCCACCGCGACCACGCGGCACAGGTGCGCAGGCTGTTTGAAGCGCTTCCCGACCTGCAGTCCTGGGCCAGACAGCAACTGACAGACGCAATCACCGAGCGGTTTGGCCTGACTGTCGATGTGGATAACTGCTACTTGGTGGATGCACGCCTTATCGACATGGCCAATGCCATCGACAGCCGTCAGGCCATCGACCGCGCCACCCGCTCCCTGCTGCACTGCGCCCTGCAGAACTTCGATGCTGCAGCCGCCGTCGAGGGTGGGATGGATGCCGATGGCGGGCCACTGAAGAAATCCGTCATTCTCGATCACCGACGTTTCATGGGTACGGTGCCCATCACCAACACCCTGGACATGGCCGCGGAGGGGTTTGCAGACTTGTGCCGTGAGCTGGACCTGGGCCGCAAATACCACGACAGGCTTCACGCCATCTACTATCCCGAAGCCACAGCACAGCTGAGCGCCGATGAAGCTGCGCTGAACGTGTATCAAGCTTTGGGCCGCGCCGAAGTATCGGCATTCAGGCAATCCCTACATTTCGCCCGGCTCAAGGGCGACATCAGCGAGGTGCTGTACACCACCGCCCTTGTCACCCCCCTCGACAAGCTGCCGGCTGAACCTGAAAGACCGGCGATCGCGTTCAGCCTGCTCACACTTTGGGAAACCGAACTCACCGGCATCGCGCTCATCACCTTGCGATCATCGGCTCAAGAAACCGTGGCGCTGTACATACCAGATGACAGCGAGACACCGCTGAAGGAATTCGCCTCCCTGGAAGCCCTGAAGGCCGATCTGAGCAGTCGGCTAAGGGCGAACATCGCTTACCTGGACAGGCATGTTGCCGACCGCGACAAAGCCTCGGTGATCGCCCGCCTCAAGGACCGCCTGACCCCCATCGGCTGGAGCATCCGCGGCCTGCATGAGCGGGTGCCGGATCCGCATGCAACGCTGTACCCGGTCGCACAGCCTTTCCGTCATGCATTTCAGGGTGTCATGGCCTTCCAGAAAGCCGAGCGCCACGAAAAGGATGTGCTTTTCCACGCTGTACCCACAGAGATCGTCGACCGACGTGCCGCCCACGCCCACCGACAGTTGATTGCCGGGCGAGTGCTGACGGGCTTGAACATCGCAGGCTTTTTCGTTCCGGGCTTGGGCGAGGCCATGATGGCTGTATGTCTGACACAGCTGGCCTGTGAGGTCTATGAAGGAATCGAAGCGTGGAAAAACGACGAACGCGATGCGGCCTACGGGTATCTGGTCGATGTTGTCGAGAACGTGGCGCTCATGGTGGCGCTCTCTGCCGCAGCCAAGGCTTTGAAGAACGAAGGGCAAGACGCTGCAGGCGCACCGGCAGAGGAACACGAGGTGGAGCGTATTCCCGTGGAAACGCCCTCCTTTATCGAAGAGCTGGAAAATGTCGAATTGCCTAATGGCGAGGCTCGCCTATGGAAGCCCGACCTGACGCCGTACCGCAGTCCCCAGATGCTGCCCGCAAACCTGGAACCCGATGAACATGGCCTGCTTCACTATCAAGGCAAGCGCTGGCTTGTCTTGCAGGGGAACCAGTACATCGTCAGGCCAGCCGCGGCAACTGACGAGTACCGTCTCGTGCACCCGTCCAGGCCTGTGGCACATGAGCCAGCGCTTCGCCATAACGGCGCCGGCGCCTGGCTGTTGCCGCTGGAGCACCCTCTGCAATGGTCAAGAACGACCCTGGTGCAACGCATGGGCCTTGCGAGCCGGCAATTCTCAGAAGAAACAGCCTTGCAGATACTGCGTGTCTGCGACGTACATGAAGACGTTCTGCGCCATGCCCTGACAGAGAACCTGAGGCTGCCTGGCCTGCTTGAGGACACTCTGGCCCGCTTCAGGCTGGACCAGGCCGTCCGTCGGTTGCCTGACAGGCACCAATGGCCCGCTGAGCTCGAACGTGCCTACGCGCACCTGCCAGCGAGCCAGGCTACCGGCGCGGCAGTCATTCAGCGGGTCTATCCGAACTTGCCTGCAGCAATCACCGAAGAGTTGTTGCGCAACGCCGCCAGCGACGAACTTGCGGCACTGAGCGCCGGCAAGCTACCTGTGCGCCTGACTGAAGAAATACGCATCTTCCAACAGCAGGTACGCCTCGCCAGGGCCTACGAAGGGCTATTCCTGAGCAGCGTTCGTAACGGCGACACTGATCGGCTGATCATGCACTCACTCGAACTGCTGCCTGGCTGGCCAGGTGAGACCAGGCTCGAGCTTCGCCAGCACCGTTTCTGGCCTGCTCATCGTGAAAACGTGGGGCCAACGGATGCGCGGTATGTCAGGGTAATTACCAGCGCTGAAGCAGGGTATATCGTCCATGCCGAGACAGGGGCGCAAAACCCGGTCACCGTACATGGCGATCTGTGTACGGCTATATATTCAGCGCTGCCCCAGGCGATGACCCGAATGGGCATTGTAAACGGGGCTGAATTGCGTCTGCAGTTGCAGGAAGGCCCACTGTTGCCACGTGCCTCACTCAGGCAGGTGCTGGGCATGCAACCTGTGCGGCCGGGTTACCGCTCCCCCATGCGGCTCGCTGACGGGCGCATTGGGTATCCGTTGAGCGGCGGTCTGCCGGCGGCACCAGGTATCAGCCGCCATATCTTGCTCGATGCCGTCAACGCAACAGGGCTCACCGAACATACACCCAGGTCGGCGGATCAGATTCTGATGATCATCGCCCGCAATGGCCGCAACCCGCAGCAAGTGTTTGGACGGCTGCAGCAACTGGTGGATCAACGCATGGAGATGCAAAGCCGGCTGGACGACTGGAACGAGGGCATTTCGCCAGAGTCCGATCGGGCAGCGCAGCGATACAACGCCCTGCGGCAAGCCATCATGCAGCACTGGTACGACACGGCATTGATCGAGGGTGACAGCCACACCAGTGAGTTGAGCCTGGAGCACGTGCCTCTGGCCGATATCCCCATGACCCTGCCGGGGTTCTTCACCTCAAATATTCGCAGGTTGCGGCTTTACGACCTGCCATCAGGCACCCTCGCCGGTTGGGCGCAGAACGAACGCTTGCTGCAACGTCTGCTCAGGCAGGTACCGCAACTCGAATCTCTGGAGATCAGCCGGGCCTACGACCCCACCGCTACACCGTCCTCTTTCATTTTCAGCATCCCTACGATCACCGAGCATTTGCCTGGGCTGCGAGCGCTGAGCTTCATCAACCAGAACGTCGCACTCACCTCCAATGACTTGAGCCAACTGGCCCAGATGCCTCAGCTCAGGTATCTGGACCTGAGTGGTAATCGCTTCGCCCAGCGCGACAGCCCCAGTTTCCATGAACTTTCTCTGGACTACCTCGGCCTGAACACCATGCAACTGCATCAGTGGCCTATCGGGCTGGGCAGCGACGCCCTGGAGCGAATTGCTCACCTTTCGCTGCGTAACAACAACCTCCGGTCGCTCCCCTCGTTCCTGTTTACCGAAGCAGAAGCTATCCAACGTCCATCGAGTCTTTCGCTGGAGGGCAACGACATCAACGAAAGCCATCTGCAGCGCCTGCTACTGAGCGAGAGCCGGATGAATGTTCAGGTCAATGTGGATCATCCCCCTGAACTGACCCAACGACTTGAGCGAATCCAGAATGAGCGGCAGCAACTGCGCGAGGCGATCGAAGGCTGGGCGCAAGCCTCAAGCTCCAATGCCCCTCTGACCCAAGCGGTGCTTGAGGACAGGCAACGCATCGAAGTGGCGATCACCGAGTTCTGGTCCAGGCAGGAGCAGGGTTTGCAATACCTTCGGCTGCAACTTGAAGATGTGGCACTGGAGCACTTCCCGCGGCGGCTGCCGAGCTTCTTCGGCGAACGCGTGACCGCCTTGACGCTGACACGCGTCAGCGGCTCAACCGCTCAGCTCAACGAATTGCTGGGGCGCTTCCCCAATATCTCCCGGCTAACCCTCGAAGCGCACGTAGCGCCAATGCCATCGCTGCCATCGGCCTTGGTACGGTTGCAGCGGCTCGCGCATCTGGAATTTCGAAACATGGGCCTGGAAATCGACCAGGCCATGATCGAAGCCTTCGGGCGTTTACCGCAACTTTCGTCGCTGGATCTGTCGGGTAACCAGATCGGTGCCATTACCCAGATACCAGCAAACCTCTCATCGAACCTGACATCACTGAGCCTGACCAACATGAACCTGCACGCCTGGCCAGCCTGGTGCGATGCCCTGCTGCCATTGGAGTTGCTGGATTTGAGCTCCAACCATATCTCGGAGCTGCCCAACCATATTCTGGAAAACATCCACAACCCGATGCCGATCTCCTCGATCTCGATGTTCGACAACCCTCTGTCAGAAGATACGATCCAACGGGTGCGCACGTTTTCCGACAGCCAGCACAGCCTCTCCTTCGCCCTCGACATCCCCGACAACCTTGTCCTGCCCGAATCTTCTGATGAGGGTTCACTACTCGATCATCCTCACTTCCCAGTGCCCTACGCCGGCGACGACTCACCAAGACTGGAGGATTGGGCGCTTGGCAACGAAGCGCAGAACGAAGCCCTGCGAGACTGCTGGCAAAGGCTGCAGACGCTCGAAAGTGGTCATAACCTGTTGGCCCTCGCTGGCCGCTTGCGCAATGCGGCGCCCTACCTCGACCCTACCTCGCAAGCCGCATTCTGCGAGCGCGTGCGCATGATGCTGGTGATTGCGGCAACCCATGAGCATGAGCTGCCAACCATGAGCAGCATCGCCGCGGCAGCCCTGCCCGACCCGGTCACCGGCTCGCAGACCTGCCACGATGGCGCGCTTCAGGAGTTCAACAATATCGAGCTTTACCTGATGTCGAACCGCATCCTCACTGACGCGGGCGACTCCTTGCCGGCCTTTTATCGGCGCCTGCTTCAACTGTACCGGATCGGTCAGCTGGAACTGCTGGCCAACAGCCGGACAGGTCAGGGTGACCGGGTCTCGGTACGCCTGGCTTACCGCCGGGAGCTGGCCCGCGAGCTGGACCTGCCGATTGCCGACAGTATGCGTTTTCGCGGCGCGGCCATGCTGGCGCCGGGTGAAATTTCCAGTGTTCTGGAACGCATCCGGGAAAAGGAAAACAGTGATGCGTTCATCCAGTACATGCTGGCGAACGATGACTGGACACGCCGATTGCGCGCTGAATACCCCGGCCAGTTTGCCGAGATAGAACAACGCTTTGGCGAGCACGTGCTCGAACTGGCTGCGCTCGACCTGCCGCTGACGGAGGAGCTGGTATTGCAGCAGAACCTGCAAAACGACAAAGACCACCAAGAGCTGGAGCTGCTTCAGGAACTGACCCGTATGCAGGGTCGGCACGAATGATCACACCCTGAAACGAACTGCGAAGGCCTTCCCAACCGGCCAGGCCTTCGCCAGTCACTGTGCATAGTGCTCCCGCCCCCACGCCAACATGGCCGTCAAAAGCTGGTGCAGGACGACTTGCGTCGATTGCGCCAAATCTTCGCGATATTCGAACGGTATGCTCTCTTCCATGTAGGTACTTTGCGCCAGCTCTAGTTGCACGGCATGGACATGTCCGCCAGGGTCGCCATAATGCCGGGTGATGTGCCCCCCCTTGAAGCGGCCATTGAGCACATGGCTATAGCCTTGCGCTTGTGCACATGCGCTTTGCAACCGTTCGACCAGTGCCGGAGCACAACTGGCACCATTGAAGGTGCCCAGATTGAAGTCTGGCAACCTGCCTTCGAACAAGTGGGGAATGAAGGAGCGGATCGAGTGGGCATCCCATAGGAGTGCATAGCCGAACTCGCTGCGCAAGCGTGCCAGCTCGTGCTCGATAAGCTGGTGATACGGCCGCCAGATTCGCTCGAGATAAACCTTACGCTCATCGGCAGAAGGCTCGCAGCCTTCCTTGAACAGCGGCTGCCCTTCGAACAACACCGACGGATACAGGCCCGTGGTAGCTCCTGCATACAACGGCTTGTCGTCATCCGGACGGTTGAGGTCGATGACGAAGCGCGAATACTCTGCCGCCACCACACTGGCCCCCAGCTCACGGGCGAAATCGTACAGGCGCGGGATATGCCAGTCGGTGTCGGGCAGGCTTCGCGCTTGGTCGACCAAACCGTCGCGCACGGCAGGGGTCAACTTGAGCCCCGCGTGGGGCATGCTGATCAGCAGGGGCAAACGGCCCTGGTGGAAACTCAGTACCTTGTCCATCTCGCCTCGCTCAGTGGGATATTTCATGGCCTTTGCGCACCACGCGCTTGGGCAGGTCGCCGCCCAGCCAGTAGGCCAGGTCGGCGGGGCGCTCGATCTGCCAAGCGACAAAGTCCGCCACCTTGCCGACTTCCAGCGAACCATGGGTGTCGCCCATGCCCAGTGCCGTGGCGGCATGGATGGTAACTCCAGCCAGGGCTTCTTCCGGCGTCATGCGAAACAGCGTGCACCCCATGTTCAGCATCAGCCGCAGCGACAGACCTGGTGATGTGCCGGGGTTGAGGTCGCTGGCAAGAGCAATCCTCACGCCGTGGCGGCGCAAGGCGTCCATTGGAGGCAGTTGGGTTTCGCGCAGGAAGTAGAACGCACCCGGCAGCAGCACCGCGACAGTGCCGGCCTCGCCCATCGCCATTGCATCTTCCTCGGTCATGAATTCCAGGTGGTCGGCCGACAGCGCCTGGTAGCGCGCGGCCAGGCTGGAGCCGTGCAGCGATGAGAGCTGCTCGGCGTGCAGCTTGACCGGAAGGCCCAGCTCACGCGCCCTGACGAACACCTGCTCGACCTGCGCCGGGGAAAACGCCAGGTGCTCGCAGAAGGCGTCCACGGCGTCCACCAGCCCCTCGGCGGCCAGCGCGGGCAGCATCTGGTTGCAGATGTGCGCAATGTAGTCGTCGGCGCGACCGGCGTATTCCGGCGGCAGTGCATGGGCAGCCAGGCAAGTGGCGCGCACGGCAAGGGGCAATTCATCGGCCAGGCGCCGGGCCACACGCAGCATCTTGCGCTCGTTGGCCAGGTCCAGGCCGTAGCCGGACTTGATTTCGATTGTGGTTACACCATCGCGCATCAGCGCCTGTACCCGCTGGCGGGCACTGGCGAACAGCTCATCCTCGCTGGCCGCGCGGGTGGCCCGCACGGTACTGGCGATGCCCCCGCCTTGCGCAGCGATTTCGGCATAACTCACACCCTGCAGGCGCTGCTCGAACTCGCCACTGCGGTTGCCACCGAACACGGCGTGGGTGTGGCAGTCGATCAGCCCGGGGGTGACCCAGGCATTGCCCAGGTCAACCGTACGTTGCGCCTCGACCGGCCGCATTTCGCTACGTGGGCCGAGCCACTCGATCACGCCGCCGCTGGTAACGATCGCTGCGTCCTCGATGATCGAGTAACGGCCGTCCACCATGGTTGCCACATGGCAGTGCTGCCAGAGGGTTCTCATATGCAATCTCCTGAACTAGCGATGCAGCTCGGCCGCTGCCTGGGCCACCTCGCCCTGCCCTGCCCGCGGTTTGCACCACAACAGGTAGGACGCAACCAGAAACACCACCCAGATCACGCCGACAAGCAACGCTGCCTGTGTATCGGGGAAGTAACCGAGCACGCCAAAGATGAACACCATGAACGCAATGGCCATGGCCGGGCCGTAGGGCCAGAACGGTACCGGGAACTTGAGCCGGGCCGCTTCCTCGCGGCTCATGCTGCGGCGCATGGCAACCTGGGTAACCAGGATCATCAACCACACCCACACGGTGGCAAACGTGGCGATGGAGGCGATCAGCAGAAACACGTTCTCGGGGATCAGGTAGTTGAGCACCACGCCAATCAACAGCGCAGCCCCCATCACCACTACCGTCATCCACGGCACTCCGTGCCTGGACAGCTGGCTGAAGGCGCGCGGCGCATGGCCTTGCTGGGCGAGGCCGTACATCATGCGGCCAGCACCGAAGATGTCACTGTTGATGGCAGAAACCGCAGCGGAAATCACCACGACGTTGAGCACTGCCGCCGCCGACCCGATCCCCAGGTTGCTGAATATCTGCACGAACGGGCTACCTTCGCTGCCGATCTGCGGCCACGGGTAAAGGCACATCAGCACGAACAGGGTCAGTACGTAGAACAGCAGGATACGCAACGGCACGGCATTGATGGCCTTGGGGATGACCCGTTGCGGGTCCTTGGCCTCACCGGCAGTGACGCCGATGATTTCGATGCCGCCGAAGGCGAACATGACCACCGCGAAGGAGGCGATCAAGCCGCCGACGCCATTGGGCATGAAGCCGCCGTGCTCGACCAGGTTGCTCAAACCAACCGCATGCCCGGTGCCAACCTGGCTGAAGCCGAAGGCCATGATACCGAGGCCGGCGAGGATCATCGCGACGATGGCACCGACCTTGAGCAGCGACAGCCAGAACTCCATCTCGCCGAACACCTTGACGTTGCACAGGTTCAGGCCGCCTATCAGGAAGACGATGCCTAGCACCCAGATCCAGCGGGCCACTTCAGGAAACCAGAAACCCATGTAGATGCCAAAGGCCGTGACGTCGGCGATGGCGACGATGACCATCTCGAATGCGTAAGTCCAGCCAAGGATAAAACCGGCCATTGGGCCGAGGTAGGTCGTGGCGTAATGGCCGAAGGAGCCGGCGACGGGGTTGTGCACAGCCATCTCGCCGAGGGCGCGCATGACCATGAACACGGCTGCGCCGCCAATCAGGTAGGCCAGCAGTACGGCCGGCCCGGCCATCTGGATGGCAGAGGCGGAACCATAGAAAAGCCCGGTACCGATTGCGGAACCGAGCGCCATGAAACGGATATGTCGGGCCGATAGCCCACGCTTGAGACCTTGAGCTTGTTGCATGTCACGTCCTGATCTTGTTTTTGTGGTCGTGAGATCGAATGGGCCGCATGGCGGCCCCAAGGGCATCACAGGCTCGGCAGAACCCCAGCCGGCAGCAGGCCGGTCAGGCTGCCCTTGGCCAAAAGCTCGACGGCCTTTTCGATATCCGGCGCAAAGAAGCGGTCACGGTCGTAGTGCGGCACCTCGCTGCGCAGCGCCTGGCGCGCCTGCTCCAGTTTGACCGAGGTCTTCAGCCCCTTGCGCAGGTCCAACCCCTGGCAGGCGCCCAACCATTCGATGGCCAGCACGCCGCGGGTGTTCTCCGCCATTTCCCACAAACGCTTGCCTGCAGCCGGGGCCATCGACACGTGGTCTTCCTGGTTGGCCGAGGTAGGCAGGCTGTCGACGCTGTGGGGGTGCGACAGGGCCTTGTTCTCGCTGGCCAAGGCTGCAGCCGTGACCTGGGCGATCATGAAGCCGGAGTTGACCCCACCGTTTTCCACCAGGAACGGCGGCAGCTGGGACATGTGTTTGTCCATCATCAGTGAAATTCGGCGCTCGCTCAGCGAGCCGATTTCGGCGATGGCCAGGGCCAGATTGTCAGCGGCCATGGCTACAGGCTCTGCGTGGAAGTTGCCACCCGAGATCACATCGCCCTCGGCAGCGAACACCAACGGGTTGTCCGACACCGCGTTAGCCTCGATACCGAGGACCTCGGCGGCCTGGCGCAACTGAGTCAGGCAGGCACCCATGACCTGCGGCTGGCAGCGCAGCGAGTACGGGTCCTGAACCTTGTCGCAGTTCTTGTGCGATTGCGAGATTTCGCTGGAGTCACCCAGCAGGTCACGGAAACAGGCCGCAGTATCGATCTGGCCCCGCTGCCCGCGCACGGCATGCACCCGTGCATCGAACGGCGAACGCGAGCCCAGTGCTGCTTCGACAGTCAGGCCACCGCAGGTAATGGCGGCGGCGTAAAGGTCTTCGGCGTAGAACAGACCGCGCAAGGCGTAGGCCGAAGACGCCTGGGTGCCATTGAGCAGGGCCAGGCCCTCTTTGGCGGCCAGGGTCAGCGGCTCCAGGCCAGCGACGGCCAAGGCCTCAGTAGCCGAGAGCCACTGGCCCTTGTAACGTGCCTTGCCTTCACCGAGCAGCACCAGCGACATGTGCGCCAGCGGTGCCAGGTCGCCGGAGGCGCCGACCGAGCCTTTGAGCGGTATATGCGGATAGACCTCAGCGTTGACCAGGGCGATCAGCGCATCGATCACCTTGCGCCGGATGCCGGAGAAACCTCGGCTGAGGCTGTTGATCTTGAGCACCATGATCAGCCGCACCAGGTCGTCGTCCAGCGGTGCTCCGATACCGGCGGCGTGGGACAGCACCAGCGAGCGCTGCAGGTTTTCCAGGTCATGGCTAGCAATACGGGTTGAAGCCAGCAGGCCGAAGCCGGTGTTGATACCGTAGGCGGTGCGGTCTTCGGCAAGGATCTGTTCGACGCAGGCAACGCTGTCGTTGATCGGCTGATCGGCGCTGGCGTCCAGGCGCAGGCGCACGGGTGCGGCGTGGATTGCGCGCAGCTGGGCCAGGGTCAGGGTGCCAGGCTTGAGGGTCAGTTCGGTCACTTCGCTACTCCATTCTGCCGGGGCCCGCAGGCCCCTTCTTGTTGTTCAGTATTGGTCAAAGTGCAGCGATCAGCCTGTGATCATTGGCAGGTCGAGGCCTTGTTCCTTGGCGCAGTCCACGGCGATGTCGTAGCCGGCGTCGGCGTGGCGCATGACACCGGTGCCCGGGTCGTTGGTCAGCACGCGGGCGATGCGTGCGGCGGCTTCATCGGTACCATCGCAGACGATGACCATGCCCGAGTGCTGCGAGAAGCCCATGCCTACCCCCCCACCGTGATGCAGCGAAACCCAGGTAGCGCCGCTGGCAGTGTTGAGCAAGGCGTTGAGCAACGGCCAGTCGGAGACAGCGTCAGAACCGTCACGCATCGATTCGGTTTCACGGTTGGGGCTCGATACGGAGCCTGAGTCCAGGTGGTCACGGCCGATGACTATTGGCGCCGACAGCTCGCCGCTGCGTACCATTTCGTTGAAGGCCAGGCCCAGCTTGGCGCGAAGGCCCAGGCCAACCCAGCAGATGCGCGCAGGCAAGCCCTGGAAGCTGATGCGCTCGCGAGCCATGTCCAGCCACCGGTGCAGGTGGGCGTCGTCGGGGATCAGTTCCTTGACCTTGGCATCGGTCTTGTAGATATCCTCGGCTTCGCCGGACAGCGCAGCCCAGCGGAACGGCCCCACGCCGCGGCAGAACAGCGGGCGGATATAAGCCGGCACGAAGCCCGGGAAATCGAAAGCGTTGGCCACGCCTTCTTCCTTGGCCATCTGGCGAATGTTGTTGCCGTAGTCGAAAGTCGGAATGCCCTGTTTCTGGAAGTCGAGCATGGCTTGTACGTGCACGGCCATGGACTGCTTGGCGGCCTTGACCACGGCAGCCGGCTCGGTCTGCGCGCGGTCACGGTACTGCTCCCAGGTCCAGCCGGCCGGCAGGTAGCCGTTGAGCGGGTCGTGGGCGCTGGTCTGGTCGGTGACCATGTCCGGGCGCACGCCACGCTTGACCAGCTCCGGCAGGACTTCAGCGGCGTTGCCGTGCAGGGCAATGGAGATGGCCTTGCCTTCGGCGGTGTACTTGGCGATGCGTGCCAGGGCGTCGTCGAGGTCTTTGGCCTGCTCGTCGACGTAGCGGGTTTCGAGGCGGAAATCGATACGGCTCTGCTGGCATTCGATGTTCAGCGAGCAGGCGCCGGCCAAGGTCGCGGCCAGGGGCTGGGCGCCGCCCATGCCGCCAAGGCCTGCAGTCAGTACCCACTTGCCTTTGAGGCTGCCACCGTAGTGCTGGCGGCCGGCCTCGACGAAGGTTTCATAGGTGCCTTGGACGATGCCCTGGCTGCCGATGTAGATCCAGCTGCCGGCGGTCATCTGGCCGTACATGGCCAGGCCCTTGGCGTCCAGTTCGTTGAAGTGTTCCCAGTTGGCCCAGTGCGGCACCAGGTTGGAGTTGGCGATCAGAACGCGTGGAGCGTTGCTGTGGGTTTTGAATACCCCGACCGGTTTGCCAGACTGCACCAGCAGGGTTTCGTCATCTTCCAGGCGGGTCAGAGTCTCGACGATCTTGTCGTAGCAGGCCCAGTTGCGGGCGGCGCGACCGATGCCACCGTAAACCACCAGTTCCTTGGGGTTTTCCGCGACCTGCGGGTCGAGGTTGTTCATCAGCATGCGCAGTGGCGCTTCGGTCAGCCAGCTTTTGGCGGTCAGCTTGTTGCCACGTGGGGCACGGATTTCAACGTCACGGTATTTATTGTTGTCGGTCACGGGAAGGGTCCTCTGCGGTCGTCCGCGGGCAGGTGTGTCGTGTTGGATATACAAACACACCTTTACTTGTATGTACAAGCATGGACAACCAAATTATTGGGACCGCTTCTGAACAGCCTGGAGGAAACCGGGGCCGCTGCGCGACCCTTTCGCGACACAAGGCCGCTCCTACACAGATCGCGTTTGCCCAGACGGGCGCGGTTTCCGGTAGGAGCGGCCTTGTGTCGCGAAAGCGCTGCTCAGCAGCCTCGGCCAGCTCAGGTTGGAATCAGCTCGATCAGGCAGAACCGCCCCTGAACCTGCAATTCCAGCAGCGCTTCGTTCCCCTCAAGCCGCAGGCAGTCATACAACCCCAGCCGCTCCAAATCATGCCCGGCCAACTGCACCTCAACCTGGTTACTACCCGAAAACAGCAGCACAGTCGGCGCCGAACTGAACAGCCGGCTGGTGCCATCGAACCATTGCAAGCGCGCCCGGTAGCGCTGCGGCGAGTAGATCAGGTTGAAATCACGGATCGTCCCACCCAGCAGCTTGCAGCTGACCTGGCTCTGGCCAGCGAAAGCGAAGGCGTCGAACGGTAGCAGCGGCCGGCTGGCCTGCCCGTCAACCAGCAGGCGCATGCCATCACCCTGCAAGACGGTGATGATCCGCTGGTAGCCGGTAAACACCGAGAAACCACCAGACGCTTCGATATCCGCAATCGACAGCCGCCAGCCGAACCCCTCCAGGCCCTCGCCACTGTCGCGGGTGATTTCCTCGGTGAAGCCACCCCCGTTCTTCCATGGCATGCGCGGGTAGTCCTGTGCACGCAACAACTGCAACGGGTTCATTTGCTGAAACGTCCTTCCAGGCGATGACGGGAACCGGGGTGGATCAACCGCGCAGCCGTCACTGGCTGGCGACCAGACCAGGTACGGCGGCGAATCAGCAGGCAAGGCTCGCCCCGTTCGATTTGCAGCAGCTGGCACTCGTGCGGCTCAGCCAGGATCGCCTCGACCACGTGCTCACCCTCGGTCAACGGTGCAACCTGGGACAAGTAGGCGTAAGGCGTCTGTCGAGTGAAATCCTGCTTGAGGTAATCGGGCGCGATCGCCGCGTTGACGTAGCGGTCCTCGATTTGGACCGGGATACCGTTTTCGTAATGCACGATCAGCGAATGGAACACCCGCTGGCCTTCGCGCATGTCCAGTGCCAGAGCGCGCTCGGAGCCGGCCGCTTCTTCGGCAAGGGTGATCACCTGGCAACTATGCTGGTGACCACGCGCAGCGATCTCGTCGGCGATGTTGTTGACTTCGAACAACGCCGAGCGGCTCTTGGGTTCGGCTACGAACGTCCCTACCCCCTGCATGCGTACCAGCAGGCCTTCGGCAGTGAGCTCACGCAGGGCGCGGTTGATGGTCATGCGGCTGAACCCCAGCTGGCTGACCAGTTCGCTCTCCGAAGGGACCCGGTGATGGGGCGGCCAGCTGCCGTTGTCGATCTGCTGGATGATCATCTGCTTGACCCGCGCGTACAGCGGCGCCGGGCCCTCGCCCATCTGGGCAACCAGCGCGGAGACAGGAGGTGTCGGCACGGCGTTGGATCCTTGTGCGATTGAATGAGCGGTAGCTTGCCGCAGTTTACCCGGCAGGCAAACAACTGTATATGTATATACAAGCAAACCATGACAGGATTTCACAGATGTCCGCCTACTTCGCCGAATGCGCCCTGCTGCCCGATGGTTGGGCCAGCGATGTCCGAATCGAGGTCGCCAGCGATGGCACAATGACCCATATCGAGTCCGGCGCTTCGGCCAACGGCGCCGAACGGCTGGCCGGGCCGGTGCTACCCGGCATGCCCAACCTGCACTCGCATGCCTTCCAACGCGCAATGGCCGGCCTGGCAGAAGTAGCGGGCAACCCCAACGACAGTTTCTGGACCTGGCGCGAACTGATGTATCGCCTGGTCGGCAAGGTCACCCCGGAACAACTGCAGGTCATCGCCCGTCAGCTGTACATCGAGATGCTCAAGGCCGGTTACACCTCGGTGGCCGAGTTCCACTATGTGCACCATGATCAGGCGGGCAAGGCCTATGCCGACCCAGCCGAGCTGTCCCGCCGCATCAGCGCTGCGGCGGCCAGCAGCGGTATCGGCCTGACCCTGCTGCCGGTGCTGTACAGCCATGCCGGCTTCGGTGGCCAGCCACCCAGCGAGGGGCAGCGGCGCTTCATCAATTCCACCGAGCAGTACCTGCAATTGCACGCGCAACTCGCTGCGACAATCGCTGCACAACCCGCGCAGCAGCTGGGCTTGTGCTTCCACTCGCTGCGGGCGGTTACACCGGCGCAGATTGCCCAGGTATTGGCAGCGGGCAATCAGCAATGTCCGATCCATATTCATATCGCTGAGCAACAGAAGGAAGTCGACGACTGCCTGGCCTGGAGCGGCCTGCGCCCGTTGCAGTGGCTGTATGAGCATGTGCAGGTCGATGCCCGCTGGTGCCTGGTGCATGCCACCCACGCGCAGGCTGACGAAGTGGCGGCCATGGCCCGCAGTGGCGCCGTGGCCGGATTGTGCCTGACCACCGAAGCCAACCTGGGTGACGGAATTTTCCCGGCAGTGGACTACCTGAGCCAGGGTGGCCGGATGGGTATCGGCTCTGACAGCCATGTATCACTGAGCGTGGTCGAAGAGCTGCGGTGGCTCGAATATGGCCAGCGCCTTCGTGACCAGCGGCGCAACCGGCTTTATCGCGAGGATCAGCCGATGGTTGGCCGCACCCTGTATGACGCAGCACTGATGGGTGGGGCTCAGGCATTGGGACAACCCGTGGGTGAGCTGGCCGTGGGCAAACGTGCCGACTGGCTGGTGCTCGATGGGCAAGACCCGTATATCGCCACGGCCGACGAAGATGCAATTCTCAACCGCTGGCTGTTTGCCGGCAGCGACCGCCAGGTGCGCGATGTGATGGTCAACGGGCAGTGGGTGGTGCGCCAGGGGCGCCACGGGCAAGAAGAGGAAAGCGCTCGGGCGTATGTCGAGGTGTTGCGACAGCTGCTGGGCTGACGACCAGAGGGCCGCAAAGCGGCCCCCTACGGGCTCAATGCATCTGCACGATCTGCTTGTCCGCCATGCGCCAGATCAAGCGGCTGGTGTCATAGCCCTGCTGCCGGGCCTTGGCCAGCAGGCTCTCGCGCTCCCATGCCGGCAGGGTCGGCGTACGCGACAGTATCCACAGGTACTTGCGGTCAGGGCTGCCGACAATCGCCGTGCGGTAGCGGTCGTCCACGTAAAGGATCCAGTACTCCCCCTTGGTCAGGCCCGGTACCAGGCGGGTGAACCAGTTATCGAACTCAACCCACAACCTGTCGGTATGCCCCGGCTGCTGGATGTTGGCATGCCCCTCGGCGCGCAGCCACTCGTCACCCATCGTGCGGCAGCGGTTCAGCACCCCGTACGAACCATCAGGCTTGAGGTTGTAATGCGCTTCGGACTGGGCGCACTCGCTCTGGTACGGCATCGGCAAACGCGCCAGCTCGTACCATTTGCCCTGGTAGCGCTTGAGGTCGACATTGCCGGCGGTCTTGGGTGCCAACGGATCGTTGGCCGAAGTGGCGCAGCCACCCAACAGCATCACCAGGCACAACCCCAGCAGCAGGTGCAGACGCGTCATTTGAGGCCCTGCCCTGAATACATCAGTACTTTATCGGCCGCGTACTGCACGCTGATGAAGCTCTTCTCGTCCCCCCAGGTACAGCTGCTCATGCCCAATGCGCCGGAGCACTCGGTGGGCGTGCCGAGCAGTTGCTCGACCTCGGCCTTGTTCATGCCGGCCTTGAGCTTGGAATAGTTTTCCTGATTGATCTTGCTGCACGCAGTCAGGATGACGCACAGGGACAACAGGGCGAGGGAACGCAACGACATGAAGGAACACTCCTGAAAGGTGGGTGCAGGCGAGAGGCCTGCAGGGACCTTCGACGGGAAAAACGGTCCCTGGTTCCCTGACAGGCCTTTTTCGTTCTACACCATTGGTCGGCAGGCGCTGCGCAAACGATTAATGTTTTGCCGTGCCGAGTCGACACAGCGGGCACGCTGTGACGCGTGATCGCAGCCCTCCTCCGCCTTGCCTTGTGCAGACCACAAAAAATGACCAAGAATCTCAAGTTCAGCCACAAGATCCTGCTGGCCGCCGCCCTGGTGGTGGCCGTCGCCTTTACCTGTTTCGTGCTGTTCAACGACTACCGCCAGCGCCAGTCCCTGCGCAGCGATACACAGACCAACCTGCAGGACCTCGGCCGCCTCACCGCAGGCAACATCCGCACCTGGCTCGACAGCCGCAAGCAGTTGCTGGCCTCGCTGGCCCAGCAGATTGCCGCCGATGGGCCGGGCAAGGCCAGCCTCGACAGAAGCCTGGCACTGCCGGTATACGCCAGCAATTTCCAGCTCACCTATTTCGGCGGCCAGGACGGCAGCATGCAGTCGGTGCCGGTCGGCAACCGCGCCGCCGACTATGATCCTCGTGCCCGCGGCTGGTACAAGGCAGCCAGCGCAGGCAGCGAGACCATCGTCACCGAACCGTACATTTCGGCTTCTGCCGGCAAACTGGTCATCACCCTGGCAACCCCCGTGCAGCAAGGGGGCCGGCTGATTGGCGTCAGCGGCGTGGACACCGACCTGCAAACCATCAGCAATCTGATCAACACGCTCGACTTCGATGGCCACGGCCACGCCTTCATCGTCAACGGCGAAGGCAAGATCCTGATCCACCCCAAGGCCGACCTGGCACTCAAAACCTTGGCGGATGTCTACCCAGGCGACACACCGCACATCAGCAGCGGCCTCAAGGAAGTCGAGCTGGATGGGCGCAAGCAGTTCATCAGTTTCACCCACGTCGACGGCGTGCCTTCAGCGGACTGGTACGTGGCCCTCGTGGTCGACCAGGACGCCGCCTTCGCCATGCTCAGCGAGCTGCGTACCTCGGCCATCGTCGCGACGCTGATCGCGATACTGGTCATCATCGCCCTGCTCGGCCTGCTGATCCGCGTGTTGATGGAGCCCTTGCACCTGATGGGTCGCGCCATGCATGACATTGCCGAAGGCGAAGGTGACCTGACCCGGCGCTTGGCCATCCACGCGCAGGACGAGTTCGGCAGCCTTGGCCAGTCGTTCAACCGTTTCGTCGAGCGTATTCACGAGTCGATACGCGAAGTGGCCTCGGCCACTGGCCAGGTCAACGCGGTGGCCACGCAGGTGGTGAGCGCCTCGAATGCCTCGATCCACAATGCCGACCAGCAGTCCAGCCGAACCAACAGCGTGGCCGCGGCCATCAACCAGCTGGGTGCCGCAGCCCAGGAGATCGCCCAGAACGCAGCGCTGGCTTCGCAACATTCCAGCGAGGCACGCGGCCTGGCCGAAGACGGTCAACAAGTGGTTGGGCGCACCATCGACGTGATGAACCAGCTGTCGGCGCGCATCAGCGATTCATGCGGCAACATCGAAACGCTCAATGCCCACACCGCCAACATCGGGCAGATTCTCGATGTGATCAGCGGCATTTCCCAACAGACCAACCTACTGGCTCTGAATGCCGCGATCGAGGCGGCCCGTGCCGGTGAAGCCGGCCGTGGTTTTGCCGTGGTCGCCGACGAGGTCCGCAACCTGGCGCACCGCACCCAAGAGTCGGCGCAGCAGGTTCAGCGCCTGATCGAAGAGTTGCAGGCCGGTGCCCAGATGGCCGTCAGCACCATGAACCAGAGCCGTGAGCACAGCGACCAGAGCGTCGGGATTGCCAACCAGGCCGGAGAGCGCCTGGGCAGTGTGACCCAGCGCATAGGCGAAATCGATGGCATGAACCAGTCAGTGGCTACCGCTACCGAGGAGCAGACAGCGGTGGTCGAGTCGATCAATGTCGACATCACCGAGATCAATACGCTGAATCAGGAAGGAGTGCAGAACCTGCAGAGCACCTTGCGTGCCTGCACCGACCTTGAACACCAGGTCGAGCGGTTGAAGCATCTGGTAGGGAGTTTCAGGATCTGAAACGAATGGGGCCGCTTTGCGGCCCCATGCATCACTCAAAACCTGGAGCCAGGCTCCAGCAAAAAGTCCATCTCTTCACTGGTGCTCGGCCGCTCCAGCAACAGATTGCGATGCGGGAAGCGCCCGAACCGGGCAATCACCCGCTGGTGCTGCTCGGCATAGTCGAGGAACCCTTCGAACAACCGACGGTTGGCCTCGGGCTGCTCATCCAGCAGCACCTGGTACCGCTCGACACACAGGTTCTGCCAGTCCAGCACCTCGGCATGCTCCAGCACCAGCAGCACGAATACCCGCTGGATCGGCAGCAGCTGGTAATCCCAGCCCTTCTGCAGCCCCTGCATGGCCACCACCTGGGCACGCCGGTCGCCCTCGAAAGCGCGCGGCGTGTCGCGGTAGATCATGCGCGGCAGCTGGTCCAGCAGTATCAACAGGCCGAGCCAGCCCTGAGGGCTTTGCTGCCACTCCTCGAGCCCACCCGCCAGGGCATGCTCGACGAGCTCGCCAAACAGCGCCTGGGCTTCGGCATCGTGATGCTTGCCGAACCACAGCGTGCTCTTCTCGTCAGCCACGGCCTGGGGACTGGTGCCCCAACCGAACCACCACTCCAGCAACGGCTGCCAAGGTGCGAGCATGATTTACTCCTTGTGATAGGCGGTGACGCGCTCGACCTCTTCCTTCGAGCCGAGAATCACCGATACACGCTGGTGCAGGCTCTCTGGCTTGATGTCGAGGATGCGTTCGTAACCGTTGGTGGAGGCGCCGCCGGCCTGCTCGATGATGAACGACATCGGGTTGGCTTCGTACATCAGGCGCAGCTTGCCCGGCTTGCTCGGCTCGCGGGCGTCGCGCGGGTACATGAACAGACCGCCACGGGTCAGAATACGATGCACGTCGGCCACCATCGAGGCGATCCAGCGCATGTTGTAGTTCTTTTTCAGCGGCCCGGTTTCACCGGCCAGCAGCTCGCCCACGTAGCGCTGAACCGGGGCTTCCCAGTGGCGCTGGTTGGACATGTTGATGGCGAACTCGGCGGTGGTTGCCGGGACCTGGATGTTTTCGTGGGTCAGGACGAAGCTGCCCAGCTCACGGTCCAGGGTGAAGCCCTTGACGCCGTTGCCCAGGGTCAGGATCAGCATGGTCTGCGGGCCATAAATGGCATAACCGGCGGCGACCTGCTCAGTACCTGGCTGCAGGAAAGCGTTTTCGTTCAGGGTTTCGTTCTGGCTCAGATATTCGTTAGGGCAACGCAGTACCGAGAAGATGGTGCCGACCGAAACGTTGACGTCGATGTTGGACGAGCCGTCCAGCGGGTCGAAGACCAGCAGATAGGCACCTTTGGGGTATCGGCCCGGGATCTGGTAGGCGTTGTCCATTTCCTCGGACGCCATGCCGGCCAGGTGGCCGCCCCACTCGTTGGCCTCAAGCAGGATATCGTTGGAAATGACGTCGAGCTTCTTCTGCACTTCGCCCTGCACGTTTTCAGTGCCCATGCTGCCCAGCACGCCGCCGAGGGCGCCCTTGGACACGTGATGGCTGATTTCCTTGCACGCACGCGCCACCACTTCGATCAGGAAGCGCAGATCGGCAGGGGTATTGTTGCTGCGGGTCTGCTCAATCAGATAGCGACTCAAGGTAACGCGGGACATGTATGGCTCCGAAAGGATGGGGGAGAAAAACCCCCGCAGTTTACAGGGAGAGTTCAATGCTAGCGAGTAAAGAGACACGCCTGGGCAGTCAGACGGCACAACAGGTCGGTAGTTCAGCGTTCGCCAGGCCGATGGTCAGTTGGGGCCGCTGTGCGGCCCCAAGCCTCAATCCAGCACCTTCCAGATCTCGGTCGCATACTCGCGAATGGTCCGGTCCGAAGAGAACCACCCCATCCGCGCGGTGTTGAGCACCGCCATCCGCCACCACGCCTGTGGCGTATGCCACAACTCCTCCACCCGCCGCTGGGCATCCCAGTAGGCATCGAAGTCGGCACAGACCAGGAAGCGGTCGTAAGCCACCAGCCCGTCGATCAGCCCGGCATAGCGCGACGGATCATCGGGGGAGAACACGCCACTGCGGATCGCCTGTAGCACATCATTCAAGCGGTGGGAGGCGGCTATCGCGGCCACGGCACCAAAATCACCGTCACGCTTGCGCGCCTCTACCTGCTGCGCGGTCAAGCCGAAAATGAACATGTTGTCAGCACCCACCTGTTCGCACATCTCGACGTTGGCGCCATCGAGGGTACCAATGGTGAGTGCACCATTGAGCCCGAACTTCATGTTGCTGGTGCCCGACGCTTCGTAGCCGGCCGTGGAAATCTGTTCCGACAGGTCCGCCGCCGGGATGATGCTCTCGGCCAGGCTGACGTTGTAGTTGGGCAGGAACACCACCTTGAGCAGGCCCCGCACGGTAGGGTCGTTGTTGACCACCCGGGCGATGTCATTGGCCAGCTTGATGATCAGCTTGGCCTGGTGGTAGCTGGCTGCGGCCTTGCCAGCAAAGATCTTCACCCGCGGCACCCAGTTGGTGCCCGGGTCGTTACGGATGGCCTGGTACAACGCCACGGTGTGCAACAGGTTGAGCAGCTGGCGCTTGTACTCGTGAATGCGCTTGACCTGCACATCGAACAGCGCCTCAGGGTTGACCGTGACACCCACCCGGTCCTGGATGATGCCGGCCAACGCGCGCTTGCTGTGCAGGCGCTGCGCGGCGAACTGCTTGAGGAAGCCGCCCTTGTCGGCGAACGGCACCAGATTGGCCAGGCGCCCTTGCGGGTCGTCAAGCAATTCTGGCCCCAGGGCCTCCACCAGCATCGCCGTCAACTGCGGGTTGGACTGGTACAGCCAGCGGCGGAAGGTAATGCCGTTGGTCTTGTTGTTGATTCGCTGGGGGTAGAGCTTGTGCAACTCGGCGAACACCGTGCTTTTCATCAGCCTGCTGTGCAGCGCGGATACACCGTTGACGCTGTGCGAGCCGAGGAAGGCAAGGTTGCCCATGCGCACCCGGCGGCCGTTGTCTTCCTCGATCAGCGACACCGCCCGCAGCACGTCGAAGTCATGCAGGCCTTTCGCGCGCAGGGCATCGATATGGTAGGCATTGATCAGGTAGATGATCTGCATGTGCCGCGGCAGCATGCGCTCCATCAAGGCCACCGGCCACGTCTCCAGCGCCTCTGGCAGCAGGGTGTGGTTTGTGTAGGCCAAGGTGCCGACGGTCAGCTCCCAGGCTTTTTCCCACGGGATTTCATGCTGGTCGACCAACAGCCGCATCAATTCGGCCACGGCAATCGACGGGTGCGTGTCGTTGAGCTGGATGGCCGCAGCATCCGGCAGGTTGAGCAAGTCCTTGTGCATGTTCAGGTGGCGTCGCAGCAGGTCCTGCAGCGACGCCGATACGAAGAAGTATTCCTGGCGCAGGCGCAATTCCTGCCCCGCTTCTGTGCTGTCGGCCGGGTACAGCACACGCGAGATGCTCTCGGCGCGAGCCACTTCGGCCACCGCGCCAAGGTGGTCACCGGCATTGAAGCGTTCCAGGTGCAGCTCTTCCAGCGCCCGTGCGCGCCACAGGCGCAAGGTGTTGACACTGGAGCCGCGCCAGCCGACCACCGGCGTGTCGTAGGCGACCGCCCGTACCGTCTCGCCCGGCCACCACACTTGACGTTGCTGACCATGGGTATCTTGCACCGTTTCGACGCTGCCGCCGAAACTGATCGGGTAGATCACCTCGGCGCGCTCGAACTCCCAAGGGTTGCCGAAATCCAGCCAGTTTTCGGTCTGTTCCTGCTGCCATCCGTCGACCATGGCCTGGCGGAACAGCCCGTGCTCATAGCGGATGCCGTAGCCGTGGGCGGCGATGCCCAGCGTCGACATACTCTCCATGAAACAGGCAGCCAGGCGGCCCAGGCCACCGTTGCCCAATGCGGCGTCCGGCTCCAGCAACCGGATGCGCTCAAGGTCCACGTCCAGCCCCTCCAGCGCATCACGGGCGATGTCCAGCAGGCCAAGGTTGCTCAGGCTGTCGTAGAGCAGCCGCCCGATGAGAAATTCCAGAGAGAGGTAATAGACCCGTTTCTGGCTGCGTCGATAGGCCTGACGGGTGTGATCCATCCAGTGATCGACCATGTGATCACGGGCAGCCAGGGCAATGGCCTCGAACCAGTCGTGGTCAAAGGCGTGCTCCGGGTCCTTGCCGACCGCGTAGGTCAGCTTGTCCAGTACAGCGGCGCGAAAGTCGGCCACCTCGGCGTCACGTGCTTTGGGTTCCTGGGACATGCGGCATCCTCGGGCAAATTGGCAAAAGCGGCGGGAGAGTGTTGAGACTAGACCCTTCGACAGGGACTGACAGCCTCTGTTCGCAGTTTTCATGCCGGCTTGGCCAATCCGGCAAAAGGTTGTTCACAAATTGAACAACTCCGGTATGATCGCGCGCCCCAAGACCGTGATCCGCCACCTATAACGATGAAAACGACCCTGATTGCCGCAGCCGAAGTCGACCGCCTGGAAACCTGGCAGCGCTATGCCAGCCACATGTGCGGAGGTTGCCATTCGACCTGCTGCACCCTGCCTGTGGAAGTGAAGATCAAAGACCTGATCCGCATCGGCGTAGTGGACGAGTTCGAAAAGGACGAACCCCCGAAGAATGTGGCCAAACGCCTGCAGAAGGAAGGCATCATCGAACGCTTCAACCAGAAGTCGGGGATCTTCACCCTGACCCGGATGAGCAACGATGATTGCATGTATCTGGACCGCAAGAGCCGGTTGTGCACCATTTATGACAAGCGCCCGGATACTTGCCGGAACCATCCGAAGGTAGGCCCGCGGCCGGGGTATTGCGCTTACAAGCCCAAGGCGACCACGCGCTGATCATTGGCCTCGCCAAAACAGTTGCGCAAGGACCTGTGGAAGCCGGCTTGCCAGCGATGAGGCCGATAAAACCGATACAAAAAGCCCAGACAAAAAAACGCCCCCGGCCTTTCGACCGGGGGCGTTTTCATTCAGCCTGAGCTAACTCAGTTCTTGGCTTTCTTGGCAGCGCGGGTACGCTCGCCTTCGTCCAGGATCTTCTTGCGCAGACGGATCGACTTCGGCGTGACTTCGCACAGCTCGTCGTCCTGGATGAATTCCAGGGCCTGTTCGAGGGTGTGACGAACCGGCGGAACCAGGGCGATGACTTCGTCTTTGCCCGAAGCACGCATGTTGTCGAGCTTCTTGCCCTTGGTCGGGTTCACGCCCAGGTCGTTGTCACGGCTGTTCAGGCCGATGATCTGACCGTTGTAGATCTCCTGACCGTGCTCGACGAACAGCTTGCCGCGCGCCTGCAGGGTTTCCAGGGAGTAGGTCAGTGCCTTGCCGGTCTCAACCGAAACCAGTACACCGTTGAGGCGGCCGGACATCTGGCCCGACTTCATGGTGTCATAGCGATCGAAGATCGAGGTCAGGATGCCTGCACCGTTGGTCAGGGTCAGGAACTGGTTACGGAAGCCGATCAGACCACGGGCTGGAATGTTGTACTCCAGGCGAACACGGCCCTTGCCATCCGGAACCATGTTGGTCAGGTCGCCTTTACGCAGGCCCATTTCTTCCATGACCTTGCCCTGGGATTCTTCAGGGATGTCGATGGTGACGTTCTCGAACGGTTCCTGCTTGACGCCACCGACTTCGCGGATGATCACTTCAGGGCGGCCTACGGCCATCTCGAAGCCTTCGCGGCGCATGGTTTCAATCAGTACCGACAGGTGCAGCTCACCACGGCCCGATACCTTGAACTTGTCAGGGGAATCGGTTTCCTGAACGCGCAGAGCAACGTTGTACAGCAGCTCCTTGTCCAGACGGTCCTTGATGTTACGGCTGGTGACGAACTTGCCTTCCTTGCCGCAGAACGGCGAGTCGTTGACCTGGAAGGTCATCGAAACGGTCGGCTCGTCAACGGTCAGCGGCTTCATCGCTTCGACGGCAGTCGGGTCGCACAGGGTGTCGGAGATGAACAGCTCGTCGAAGCCGCTGATGCAGACGATATCGCCAGCCTGAGCTTCTTCGACGTCCACACGGTGCAGGCCGTGGTGGCCCATCAGCTTGAGGATACGGCCGTTACGCTTCTTGCCGTTGGTGTCGATGGCGACAACCGGGGTGTTCGGCTTGACGCGGCCGCGGGCGATACGGCCAACGCCGATAACACCCAGGAAGCTGTTGTAGTCCAGTGCCGAGATCTGCATCTGGAACGGGCCTTCACGGTCAACGTCCGGCGCAGGTACGTTGTCGACGATCGACTGGTACAGCGGGGTCATGTCTTCGGCCATGGCGGTGTGGTCCAGACCGGCGATGCCGTTCAGGGCCGAGGCGTAGACCACTTTGAAGTCCAGCTGCTCGTCGGTAGCACCGAGGTTGTCGAACAGGTCGAAGATCTGGTCCAGAACCCAGTCAGGACGCGCGCCCGGACGGTCGACCTTGTTGATCACGACGATCGGCTTCAGGCCGGCTTCGAAGGCCTTCTTGGTCACGAAGCGGGTTTGCGGCATAGGGCCGTCCTGGGCGTCGACCAGCAGCAGCACGGAGTCGACCATGGACATTACACGCTCAACCTCGCCACCGAAGTCGGCGTGGCCGGGGGTGTCGACGATGTTGATGTGGTAGCCGTTCCAGTTGATGGCGGTGTTTTTCGCCAGAATGGTAATGCCACGCTCTTTTTCCTGGTCGTTGGAGTCCATTACGCGCTCGTCGTTGAGCTCGTTACGTTCCAGGGTGCCGGACTGACGCAGGAGTTTGTCGACCAGGGTGGTTTTACCATGGTCAACGTGGGCGATGATGGCGATGTTACGCAGATTTTCGATCACAACTGTATCTCGATCAGAGGATTCGGTTGCCGCCAGTCTAGGCGGCCAATATGAAGGTAAAAGGCTCAGCGGGCCCGGCGGTCGGGAGGGCGATGGCGGATGCTGCCGCCATACAGCCCTGGGGTCTTATGCCGGACGATAAACACGCACATTGGCATGTCCCTCACTGAGCAGGTGGTGTGCGTGCAATCGGCTCATCACACCTTTGTCGCAATACAGCAAGTACTGGCGGGTTTCATCCAGCTGCTTGAACTTGCTGTTGATCGCGTAGAACGGCATCACCTGAACTTCGATACCCTCGAGCACCAAAGGCTCGTCTTCCTGGGCGTCAGGGTGACGGATGTCGATCACGATCTGGCCTGGCAGCGCTTCGCTTACTTCCTCGATTTCCACGTCCTTGCCCAGCTCGTCGATCACATGATCGATCGAGATGAACTTGGCACGTTCGAGGGCGCGCTCCAGCACGGCCATGTCGAACTGCTTCTCTTCATGCTCCATGCGGTGACGCTTGGCATGGGTGGTCGGGTTAACCGAGATCACGCCACAATATTCAGGCATGTGCTTGGCGAAGTCGGCGGTGCCGATTTCGGTCGCCTGGTCGATGATGTCCTGCTTGTGGCTGGCCAGCAATGGGCGCAGCACCAGCTTGTCGGTGGCCGAGTCGATGATCGACAGGTTCGGCAGCGTCTGGCTGGACACCTGGGAGATCGCTTCGCCGGTGACCAGCGCATCGATTTCCAGACGGTCGGCCATGCGTGCAGCGCCGCGCAGCATCATGCGCTTGAGGGTCACCCCCATGTAGCTGTTGTCGACTTTGTTGAGGATCTCGCCGACCACTTCTTCGAACGGTACGCTGATGAACAGTACGCGCTGGCTGCTGCCGTACTTTTTCCACAGGTAGTGGGCCACTTCCATCACGCCCAGTTCGTGGGCACGGCCGCCGAGATTGAAGAAGCAGAAATGGGTCATCAGGCCGCGGCGCATCATCTGGTAGGCCGCCACGGTTGAGTCGAAGCCGCCGGACATCAGTACCAGGGTCTGCTCCAGGGCGCCCAGCGGGTAGCCGCCGATGCCTTGGTGCTGGTTGTGGATCACGTACAGGCGCTGGTTGCGGATTTCGATGCGCACTGTCACTTCAGGTTGCTTCAGCTCGATGCCAGCGGCGCCGCACTGCTGGCGCAGCTGGCTGCCAACGTAGCGGTCGACGTCCATCGAGGTGAAGTCATGGTGGCCCCCGCGCTTGCAGCGTACGGCGAAATACTTGCCGGCCAGCAGGTGGCCAAAGTGCTGCTTGCACTTGGCGACGATATCGTCGAAGTCACCGAGCGGGTATTCCTCCACCTGCAGGAAGTGGGTGATACCCGGGGTACAGGTGAGGCGCTCGATCATCTCGCGCTGGACTTTTTCGTCTTCGACGCGGGTGACCACTTCGAGGTTGTCCCAGACACCATCGACCGCGAGCTCAGGGTCGAGATCCTTGAGCACGTTACGGATGTTCTTGCCGAGCTGGCGGATGAAACGCTTGCGTACCGGCCGGCTCTTGATGGTGATTTCTGGGAAGACTTTGACGATAAGTTTCATTGGTTAACAGCGCGCGCAGGGCCTGCCGAAAAATGAGGGGCGCGAATTATATCGGAAATTGCTCAGGATTTGACCAACTTTTGTACAGAAGGTTGGATTTATATTGCCTGTACTGGCCTCATCGCCGGCAAGCCAGCTTCTACAGGACATCGGTAGGCCTCAAGACCTGCGCCTAGATGTGGGAGCTGGCTTGCCGGCGATGAGGCCCTTAAAGGAAGCACACAACCCATTCGATGCACGATATTGGTGCGCCAACCCGAAAAACCGCCTCGTAAGGGTGCATCTTTAACCGCCAAGCCACCGCCAAATGCCCGCAAACGCCCCTTTTTATCCCGGCCTCGCCATTTTCGGGCACTGGCATGCAATTTGCTCCCTTGTGAGGCAGGTAAGCTTGGCCGACTATCCGCGCCCGGCAACACCCTTTTTTCCAGGGCAGCGGCCCACCGCGCTCTAGACCATCCGGAGGACAACATGTCGAAGTCGGTTCAACTCATCAAAGATCATGACGTCAAGTGGATTGATCTGCGTTTCACGGACACCAAAGGCACTCAGCATCACGTGACCATGCCAGCGCGTGATGGCCTGGACGAAGACTTCTTCGAAGTCGGCAAGATGTTCGACGGCTCCTCCATCGCTGGCTGGAAAGGCATCGAAGCCTCCGACATGATCCTGATGCCGGTCGACGATACCGCCGTACTGGACCCGTTCACCGAAGAGCCGACCCTGATCATCACCTGCGACATCGTCGACCCGTCGAGCATGCAAGGCTACGATCGCGACCCACGTGCGATCGCCAAGCGCGCTGAAGAATACCTCAAGAGCACCGGCATCGGTGACACCGTCTTCGCCGGCCCAGAGCCTGAGTTCTTCATCTTCGACGAAGTGAAGTTCCAGTCGGACATCTCCGGCTCGATGTTCAAGATCTTCTCCGAGCAAGGCTCGTGGATGACTGGCGCTGACGTAGAAGGCGGCAACAAAGGTCACCGTCCTGGCGTCAAAGGCGGCTACTTCCCGGTTCCGCCGTTCGACCACGACCACGAAATCCGTACTGCCATGTGCAACGCACTGGAAGAGATGGGCCAGACCGTCGAAGTTCACCACCATGAAGTGGCGACTGCCGGCCAGAACGAAATCGGCGTCAAGTTCAACACCCTGGTGAAGAAAGCTGACGAAGTACAGGCCCTGAAATATGTCGTGCACAATGTTGCCGACGCATACGGCCGTACCGCCACCTTCATGCCAAAACCACTGTACGGCGACAACGGCTCGGGCATGCACGTACACATGTCGATCTGGAAAGACGGCAAGAACACCTTCGCGGGTGAAGGCTATGCCGGTCTGTCCGAAACTGCCCTGTACTTCATCGGCGGTATCATCAAGCACGGTAAGGCCCTGAACGGCTTCACCAACCCGTCGACCAACTCCTACAAGCGTCTGGTTCCAGGCTTCGAAGCCCCGGTTATGCTGGCATACTCGGCACGCAACCGTTCCGCCTCGATCCGCATTCCTTACGTCGGCAGCCCTAAAGCCCGTCGTATCGAAGCGCGCTTCCCGGACCCATCGGCCAACCCGTACCTGGCTTTCGCGGCCCTGCTGATGGCTGGCCTGGACGGCATCCAGAACAAGATTCACCCAGGCGATGCTGCCGACAAGAACCTGTACGACCTGCCGCCTGAAGAGGCGAAAGATATTCCGCAAGTTTGCGGCAGCCTGAAAGAAGCTCTGGAAGAGCTGGACAAAGGCCGTGCGTTCCTGACCAAAGGCGGCGTGTTCTCCGACGACTTCATCGATGCCTTCATCGAACTGAAGAGCGAAGAAGAGATCAAGGTCCGTACCTTCGTGCACCCGCTGGAATACGAGCTGTACTACAGCTGCTGATTTGATTGGCGCCTTGCGCCGATGAAATCCCGAAAACGGCCTTCTCATGAAGGCCGTTTTTGTTTTCCAGCCGCCCGAATCGACCTTGCCAATGAACTTCGCCCCCGCCTGGACCAGCTTCAGGAGACGCTGCTCTTCGAGTTGCGGCGCTTCGATCAACGGCAACCAGAGGATTGCCCGCGCAAATTGGCTGACGCCCTCGCGCTGCGCACCCAAGATCCTTTACTCCACCAGGCTCTGGCGCGAGCCACCCAGCACCTCTGCGTCGTACCCCAGGCACGCTGATGCTCTATATTGGTGCAATGCGACGTCACATGCCCTGCCCCGCATACCAAAACAGGTCACGCTGAACGGTAAATCAGTGCTTTCTGGTCCGAATAGGCGCAATTTCGGGGATTTATAAAGCAATCCCGCTTCTTTTCGGAGCCTTGGTTTGTTTCTTGCATTTTCTACGCAAAGAGCCTGGCATGAGCAAATCCATAGTGCGCCGGCCACGCTCACCGCCATGCCCGGCAAGCGCCAAAAGAGGTCAACGACGCCTTATGACCATCAGCGATGCACAGCACCGTCTGCTTCTGGACAACCTGACCACCGCCACGCTCTTGCTCAACGCCGAGCTGCGCCTGGAGTACATGAACCCGGCTGCGGAAATGCTCCTGGCCGTGAGTGGGCAGCGCAGCCACGGGCAGTTCATCAGTGAACTGTTCACCGAATCGTCCGAGGCGCTCAACTCCCTGCGCCAGGCGGTCGAACAGGCGCACCCGTTCACCAAGCGCGAAGCCCAATTGACTTCGCTGACCGGGCAGACCATCACCGTCGACTATGCCGTAACGCCCATCCTGCACCAGGGCAACACCCTGCTGCTGCTGGAGGTGCACCCGCGTGACCGCCTGCTGCGCATCACCAAGGAAGAAGCCCAGCTGAGCAAGCAGGAAACCACCAAAATGCTGGTCCGCGGCCTCGCCCACGAGATCAAGAACCCACTGGGTGGCATCCGTGGCGCGGCGCAACTGCTGGCTCGGGAATTACCCGAAGACGGCCTGCGCGACTACACCAACGTGATCATCGAAGAGGCCGATCGCCTGCGCAACCTGGTCGATCGCATGCTCGGGTCGAACAAGCTGCCATCGCTGGCCATGACCAACATTCACGAAGTCCTTGAGCGGGTCTGCAGCCTGGTCGACGCAGAAAGCCAAGGATGCATCACTTTGGTGCGCGATTATGACCCGAGCCTGCCGGACGTGCTGATCGACCGCGAGCAGATGATCCAGGCGGTGCTGAATATCGTGCGCAACGCCATGCAGGCGATCAGTTCGCAGAACGAGTTGCGCCTGGGCCGCATCACCCTGCGCAGCCGCGCGATGCGCCAGTTCACCATCGGCCATGTGCGCCACCGTCTGGTGGCCCGCGTCGAGATCATCGACAACGGCCCCGGCATCCCCAGTGAACTGCAAGACACCCTCTTCTATCCCATGGTCAGTGGCCGCCCCGACGGTACCGGGTTGGGCCTGGCCATTACTCAGAACATCATCAGTCAGCACCAGGGCCTGATCGAGTGTGAAAGCCACGCCGGCCACACCGCCTTTTCGATCTTCCTGCCACTGGAACAAGGAGCCACCGCCTCATGAGCCGAAGTGAAACCGTATGGATCGTCGACGATGATCGCTCCATCCGCTGGGTCCTGGAAAAAGCCCTGCAACAGGAGGGCATGACCACCCAGAGCTTCGACAGCGCCGATGGCGTGATGGGCCGCCTGGCCCGGCAGCAGCCGGACGTTATCATTTCCGACATTCGCATGCCTGGCGCCAGTGGCCTCGACCTGCTGGCACAAATTCGCGACCAACACCCGCGCCTGCCGGTCATCATCATGACCGCCCATTCCGACCTGGATAGCGCAGTGGCGTCGTACCAGGGGGGCGCTTTCGAGTACCTGCCCAAACCGTTCGATGTCGATGAGGCGGTCTCGCTGGTCAAGCGCGCCAACCAGCATGCGCAGGAACAGCAAGGCCTCGATGTACCTCAGGCCCTGGCCCGTACGCCGGAAATCATCGGTGAAGCCCCGGCGATGCAGGAGGTGTTCCGCGCCATTGGCCGGCTGAGCCACTCCAACATCACCGTACTGATCAATGGCGAGTCGGGTACCGGCAAGGAGCTGGTGGCCCACGCCCTGCACCGCCACAGCCCGCGGGCTGCCTCACCGTTCATTGCCCTGAACATGGCCGCCATTCCCAAGGACCTGATGGAATCGGAGCTGTTCGGCCACGAAAAAGGCGCCTTTACCGGTGCGGCCAACCTGCGGCGCGGCCGCTTCGAGCAAGCGGACGGCGGCACCTTGTTCCTCGACGAAATCGGTGACATGCCTGCCGATACGCAGACCCGCCTGCTGCGTGTGCTGGCCGATGGCGAGTTCTATCGTGTGGGCGGTCATGTGCCCGTAAAGGTCGATGTGCGAATAATCGCTGCGACCCATCAAAATCTCGAGTCACTGGTACAGGCTGGCAAGTTCCGTGAAGACTTGTTCCATCGCCTGAACGTAATCCGTATTCATATCCCGCGCCTGGCCGACCGCCGCGAGGACATCCCTGCACTGGCCCGCCACTTCCTTGGCCGCGCTGCTCAGGAGCTGGCCGTCGAACCGAAGCTGCTCAAGCCGGAAACCGAAGAATTCATCCGCAACCTGCCTTGGCCTGGCAACGTCCGCCAGCTGGAAAACACCTGCCGCTGGATCACCGTCATGGCCTCCAGCCGCGAAGTGCTGATCGGCGACCTGCCACCGGAATTGCTCAACCTGCCGCAAGACGCTGCACCGGTGACCAACTGGGAGCAGGCGCTACGCCAATGGGCCGACCAGGCCTTGGCACGCGGGCAGTCCAACCTGCTCGACAGCGCCGTGCCCAGCTTTGAACGGATCATGATCGAGACGGCGCTCAAGCATACTGCCGGGCGTCGCCGGGATGCAGCGGTGCTGCTGGGGTGGGGGCGCAATACCCTGACTCGCAAGATCAAGGAACTGGGGATGAACGTGGATGGCGGGGATGACGATGAGGGCGATGATCACTGACTTCCCGATGAATCACTAACACCGTTGGGGCCGCTTTGCGGCCCCAGCCATTTCTGGGCCATGCACCGAAGCTGTGCCAGCTGCACCGCGCCAAGGCACAAATCCCATCAAAACCCGGCCAGATCGCCCTTAAACCCAATGTTTACGGGTTTTCAAAACTGGCACGCCACCTGCAATAAGCAACGTATCTCCAGTTTCGGGGGCCTCGGTACAGGCAGGCCGGGTGAACCCCTCTTTTATACGCAGTTGCTCCAGCTTTTGGGGACCTCGGTACAGGCAGGCCGGGAATCCCCTCTTTTACACGCAGTAGCGCAAGCTTTGGGGACCCTGGTACAGGCAGGCCGGGACATCCCCTCTTTTATTCATGCAGCCTCACCTGCACCCGCCAGCGCCCCGCGTCCTCTGCACCGGCCCATTCGCCACGCAGAGGGCGCGCGGCAATCACGCTCAGCAGCAACCCTTCGTCACTTTTCTGCAAACGCCAGCTCACCGGCTTGCCCTGCAGGGTCAGCTGCCCGCGCTGGGCTTTGCCATCAGCCTGGAACAGCAACGCGACCGTACCCTGGACATTCTCGCCATGCAGCTTGGGCTCATCGTTGAACCACAGGTCCAGCCCATCCTGCACCACCTCCACCTGCTCAAGCACTAGCGCTTCGGGTGCAGTCAGACGGCCGATCATCAAACCGACCATCAGGCCTACGATCGCCAACGAGAGCAAAACCTTCGGCAAGCCCTTCGAACGCACATCAGGTTCGGGGGTAGAATGCTCGCCATCTTCACGCTTGGAGCCGTGCATGTTTCACGTCATCCTCTTTCAACCTGAAATTCCGCCCAATACCGGCAATATCATTCGCCTCTGCGCCAACAGCGGCTGCGCCCTGCATCTGATCGAGCCAATCAGCTTCGAGCTCGACGACAAGCGGCTGCGCCGCGCAGGGCTGGATTATCATGAGTATGCCACGCTCAAGCGCCACGAAAGCCTGGCCCGATGCCTGGAGAACCTGGGCAACCCACGCTTGTTCGCCTTTACCACCAAGGGTTCGCACCCATTTCATGAGGTTGCCTACCAGCCGGGCGACGCCTTCCTGTTCGGGCCAGAAAGCCGTGGCCTGCCGGCCGAGGTGCTGGACAGCCTGCCGGCCGAGCAGCGCCTGCGCTTGCCGATGATGCCGGGATGCCGCAGCCTGAACCTGTCCAACACCGTGGCGGTGACGGTGTATGAAGCGTGGCGGCAGCAAGGGTTTGCCGGCAGCTGACAAGCAGGGAGTAGACAGTCGGGTAATAAAAAGGCGACCTCGAAGGTCGCCTCTGTGCTACCGGGCAAGATTACTGCACGGTCGGTGCTTCACCCGCTTCCTGCATGCGCTGCATCTCTTGCGCGTACAGGGCGTCGAAGTTGACCGGCGACAGCATCAGGGCCGGGAACGAACCACGGGTCACCAGGCTATCCAGGGTCTCGCGGGCGTACGGGAACAGGATGTTCGGGCAGAACGCACCGAGGGTGTGGCTCATGGAAGAGGCGTCGAGGTTCTTGATCAGGAAGATACCGGCCTGCTGAACTTCAGCGATGAACGCCACTTCGTCACCATTCTTGACGGTCACCGACAGGGTCAGCACCACTTCGTGGAAGTCGCCTTCCAGGGCCTTCTGCTTGGTGTTCAGGTCCAGGGCAACGCTCGGCTCCCAGGTCTGACGGAAGATCTGCGGGCTTTTCGGGGCCTCGAACGACAGGTCGCGTACGTAGATACGCTGCATGGAGAACTGAGGGCTGTTGTCTTCGGCTGCTGCGCCGGTGGTCTGTTGGTCAGTCATGGCAGATCCTTATCCTAATGTTTTTTAATGCAGTGCAAATCAGGCCTTGAGCAGCGCGTCGAGCTTCCCGGCGCGCTCCAGGGCGTAGAGGTCATCGCAGCCACCGACATGTTTACTGCCGATCCAGATCTGCGGCACCGAAGTCCGGCCGGCCTTCTGACTCATCTCGGCGCGCACCTGCGGCTTGCCGTCGACCTTGATTTCCTCGAAGGCCACGCCCTTGCTCTGAAGCAGGTACTTGGCGCGCATGCAGTAGGGGCAGTAGTCGCTGGAGTAGACGATGACGTCGTTCATATCACTTCACCAGGGGCAGGTTATCGGCTTTCCAGCTGGAAACGCCACCACTCAGCTTGGCGGCGTTGTAACCAGCCTTGAGCAGTTCGCGGCAGATGGTGCCGGACTGCTGGCCCATTGCGTCGACGACGATCAGGGTCTTCTCTTTGTGCTTGTCCAGTTCGGTCATGCGGGTGGCGACCTTGTCCTGCGGGATGTTCACCGCACCGACGATGTGGCCGGTGGAGTATTCCTTGGCAGGGCGGATATCGATGACAAGGCCCTTCTCGGCATTGACCAGGGCGGTCAGTTGGCCATTGCTCAGGCTCTGTCCGCCACGGCGGATTTCATTGAGCAGCAGCAGGACCAGCAGAACAACGAAGATCGCAACCAGGATGTAGTGATCTGTCGCGAATTGAATCAGGTGAGCAACCATCAGCGGTGTTCCAGGCGATTGAAAATGCCGGCCAGTATACACAGCCCCCCAAGACCGCCAAAGCCCGACGGGCCGGCCGGGAAAGTACCTTCATGTTGCTGCGGGCGCCACGCTGGTCAGGGAACAGGACGAATATTCGCCGCAGGTGGCGCATTTGCCCTAAAATGCGTGTCTTTATCATCTTTGAACAACCGTGAGTTTGATTGATGACGAGTACGCCCAAACCCCTGGTCCTGATCATTCTGGATGGCTTCGGCCACAGCGAAAACCCCGAATACAACGCCATCTATGCCGCCAACACGCCGGTCTATGATCGCCTGCGCGCCACCGCGCCGCATGGCCTGATTTCCGGTTCAGGGATGGATGTCGGCCTGCCGGACGGGCAGATGGGCAACTCCGAAGTCGGTCACATGAACCTCGGCGCCGGCCGTGTCGTCTACCAGGACTTCACCCGCGTCACCAAAGCCATCCGCGACGGCGATTTCTTCGAGAACCCGGTGCTGACTGGCGCGGTGGACCAGGCTGCAGGTGCCGGCAAGGCCGTGCATATCCTCGGCCTGCTCTCCGACGGCGGCGTCCACAGCCACCAGGATCACCTGATCGCCATGGCCGAACTGGCCGCGCAGCGTGGCGCCGAGAAGATCTACCTGCATGCGTTCCTTGACGGTCGTGACACCCCGCCGCGCAGCGCGCAATCGTCCATCGAGCTGCTCGATTCGACCTTTGCCAAGCTCGGCAAAGGCCGTATCGCCAGCCTGATCGGCCGTTACTACGCGATGGACCGCGACAACCGCTGGGACCGCGTCAGCGCCGCCTACAACCTGATCGTCGACAGCGTTGCCGAACACACGGCAGACAGCGCCATTGCTGGACTCGAAGCGGCCTATGCGCGCGATGAGAGCGACGAATTCGTCAAGGCCACACGCATTGGCGAAGCGGTAAAGGTCGAAGATGGCGATGCCGTGATCTTCATGAACTTCCGTGCCGACCGCGCACGTGAGCTGTCACGCGTGTTCGTCGAAGCCGATTTCAACGAGTTCCCACGGGCACGCCTGCCAAAACTGGCTGCCTACATCGGCCTGACCCAGTACTCGGCGAAAATCCCGGCCCCTGCGGCGTTTGCCCCGGCCAGTTTGAACAACGTGCTGGGTGAATACCTGGCAAAAAACGGCAAGACTCAGCTGCGCATCGCCGAAACCGAGAAATATGCACACGTCACCTTCTTCTTCTCCGGGGGGCGCGAAGAGCCGTTCGAAGGCGAAGAGCGCATTCTGATCCCGTCGCCGAAAGTCGCCACCTACGACATGCAGCCGGAAATGAGCGCCCCAGAGGTCACCGACCGTATCGTCGAGGCCATCGAGCAGCAGCGCTATGACGTGATCGTGGTCAATTACGCCAACGGTGACATGGTCGGCCATACCGGCGTGTTCGACGCCGCAGTCAAGGCCGTCGAAGCCCTGGACGGCTGTGTCGGTCGCATCGTCGGGGCCCTGGACAAGGTGGGCGGCGAAGCGCTGATCACTGCAGACCACGGCAACGTCGAGCAGATGGAGGACGAATGCACCGGCCAGGCGCACACCGCCCACACCACCGAGCCGGTGCCGTTCATCTATGTCGGCAAACGCCAGGTCAAAGTTCGCGAGGGCGGCGTGCTGGCCGACGTGGCGCCGACCATGCTCAAGCTGCTGGGGCTGGAAAAGCCTGCGGAGATGACCGGAACCTCGATCCTGGTCGACGATTAAACTGCAAGCCTCACGCTGCAAGCTGCAAGCGAAACCTGGCCCGGCGCCTGCTTTTTCTTGCCGCTTGTAGCTTGAAGCCTACCGCTGACGCCGTGAGGCGTTTTTTTTGCAGGCCCGGGCGGGCATACTAGGCCAGTCTCCATCCTTGGTACGCCCAACCTCATGCTTCGCGCCCTGATCCTCCTAGCCCTGTCTTGCCTGCTCAGCCCGGCCTTCGCCGACGAGCGCGCACAGACCCAGCAACAACTGGACGCCACCCGCCAGGACATCGCCGAGCTCAAGAAGACGCTGGGCAAGCTCCAGGAAGAAAAATCCGGCGTGCAGAAAGACCTAAAAGCCACCGAGACCGACATCGGCAACCTCGAAAAGCAGGTGGAGGCTCTGCAGCAAGAACTAAAAAAGACCGAGGGCGAGCTGGAGCGCCTTGATACCGAGAAAAAAAAACTCCAGAGCTCGCGCATTGAACAACAGCGACTGATCGCCATTCAGGCGCGGTCCGCCTACCAGAACAATGGCCGTGAGGAATACCTCAAGCTGCTGCTCAACCAGCAGAACCCAGAGAAGTTCGCCCGCACCCTCAGCTACTACGACTACCTGAGCAAGGCGCGCATGGAGCAACTGCGTGCCTTCAACGAGACCTTGCGCCAGCTGGCCAATGTCGAGCAGGACATTTCCCGCCAGCAAGAACAATTGCTGGCCCAGCGCGCCGACCTCGACAGCCGTCGCCAGGCTCTGGAAGCCGAGCGTGGAAAACGTCAGCAGGTGCTGGCCAAGCTCAACAGTGACATGAAAGACCGCGACAAGAAGCTGCAGGCCCGTGAACAAGACCAGGCGGACCTTGCCAAGGTGCTCAAGACCATCGAGGAAACCCTTGCCCGTCAGGCCCGTGAGGCCGAGGAAGCGCGCAAGAAGGCCCTGCTGGCCGAGCAGGAGGCCCAAAAGCGCCGACAGCAGCAAGCGCTGGCCGCACAGCAAGACAGCGAACCGCCAAAAAAGGCGCGCACCACCCTTGGCCCGTTGGTTTCCAGCGACAGCTCAACCTACGGCGGTGCTTTTTCTGCTGCACGGGGCAAACTTCCCTGGCCCGTCAATGGTCGATTGCTGGCACGTTTCGGTGAAGCCCGTGGCAGCGATGCCCGAGCCAAGTGGGACGGCGTGATGATCAGCGCCAACCCCGGCACCCAGGTGCGCGCCGTGCACGGCGGGCGCGTGGTATTCGCCGACTGGTTGCGCGGTGCTGGACTTCTGGTCATTCTCGACCATGGTAATGGTTACCTGAGCCTGTACGGCCACAACCAGAGCCTGCTCAAGAGCGCCGGGGACATCGTCAAGGCCGGCGAAGCCATTTCCACAGTTGGCGACAGCGGCGGCCAGGATGCCGCCGGCTTGTACTTCGCCATCCGCCAGCAGGGCCGGCCCACCGACCCTTCGCAGTGGTGCAGAGGTTAGGGTTCAAGCCTAGTCACTTTTTCACGGCCTGGCGCTCCACGCTGGGCCGATGCTCCCCAAGGAGCGCCTACAGGATCAGGAGTTCGTTCGACATGCTGCACTCGCCTCGTCTCACCCAGCTGGCCCTGACCATCGCCCTGGCGACTGGTATGCCTTTGGCCATCGCTGCCGAGCCGGCGCCCGCCGCGGTGCCAGCCACCGAGGTGACCGCCAAGGCCCCGCTGCCACTGGAAGAGCTGCGCACCTTCGCCGAGGTCATGGACCGCATCAAAGCGGCCTATGTCGAGCCGGTAGACGACAAGACGCTGCTGGAGAACGCCATCAAAGGCATGCTCAGCAACCTCGATCCACATTCGGCCTACCTTGGCCCCGAGGACTTCCAGGAGCTGCAGGAAAGCACCAGTGGCGAGTTCGGTGGCCTGGGTATCGAAGTCGGCCAGGAAGACGGCTTCGTCAAGGTTGTCTCGCCCATCGATGACACCCCCGCCTCGCGCGCCGGCGTGCAGGCTGGCGACCTCATCGTCAAGATCAACGGTGCGCCCACCCGTGGCCAGAGCATGACCGAAGCGGTCGACAAGATGCGCGGCAAAGTCGGCGAGAAGATCACCCTGACCCTGGTACGTGACGGCGGCACCCCGTTCGATGTGAACCTGGTCCGTGCGGTGATCCAGGTCAAGAGCGTTAAGAGCCAGTTGCTGGAAAACGACTACGGCTACATCCGCATCACCCAGTTCCAGGTCAAGACCGGCGACGAAGTCGGCAAGGCATTGGCCAAGATGCGCAAAGACAATGGCAAGAAACTGCGCGGCGTTGTTCTGGACCTGCGCAACAACCCCGGTGGCGTCCTCCAGTCGGCGGTGGAAGTGGCCGACCACTTCCTGACCAAGGGCCTGATCGTGTACACCAAGGGCCGTATCGCCAACTCCGAACTGCGCTTCTCCGCTGACCCGGCCGACGCCAGCGAGGCCGTACCATTGGTGGTACTGATCAACGGTGGCAGCGCCTCGGCATCGGAAATCGTCGCCGGTGCCCTGCAAGACCAGAAACGCGCCGTACTGATGGGCACTGACAGCTTCGGAAAAGGCTCGGTGCAGACCGTGCTGCCGCTGGCCAACGACCGTGCCCTGAAGCTCACCACCGCGCTGTACTTCACCCCCAATGGCCGCTCGATCCAGGCCCAGGGTATCGTGCCCGACATCGAGGTGCGCCCGGCCAAACTTACCGCAGAGGTCGATACCGAAAACTTCAAGGAAGCTGACCTGCAAGGCCACCTGGGCAATGGCAACGGTGGCGCTGACCGCCCGACCGGCAGCAGCAAGCGCAAGGAGCGCCCGCAGGACGATGACTTCCAGCTGAGCCAGGCCCTCAGCCTGCTCAAGGGGCTGAACATCACCTCCGGCAAATGATTCATCCGATGCGGTATCTGCTGCCCGTGCTGTTATGCCTGTCAGCCGCGTTCGCCCATGCAGCGCCGGCCAAGAAGGCCTACATGAGCATCATCATCGACGACCTGGGCCAGAGCACCGAGCGCGACAGCAGAACCCTTGCGCTGCCGGGCCCTGTGACGATGGCGATCATGCCGGATACACCCCACGCCAGCGAGTTCGCCCGCCAGGCGCACAAGGCAGGCAAGACGGTAATCCTGCATATGCCCATGGACCCCGCCACCGGGCCCTATGCCTGGCACCCGGACATCGCCTTGCCGGAGCTCGCCAGGCGACTGGACGCGGCCTTGGCCAAGGTGCCCTACGCCGCCGGCATCAACAACCACATGGGCAGCCGCATGACCGCACAGCGTGGCGCCATGACCTGGCTGATGGGTGAGCTCCAACGGCGGCATCTGTTTTTCGTAGACAGCCGTACCAGTGCTGCCACCGTCGCTGCCGCCGAGGCGCAGGCACAGGCCCTTGGGCATGTCTCGCGCGACGTGTTTCTGGACGACGTACGCACCACAGAGGCCATCACCACACAGCTGCAGCAAGGCGTGGCACTGGCACGCAGGCAAGGCTCGGCTGTGCTGATCGGGCATCCTTATCCGCAAACCCTGCAGGTGCTGGAACAGGAAATGCCCCGGCTGCGAAGCCAGGGCATTGAGTTGGTAACACTGACACAGATGATTGCCGAACGCGGTAATCAGGCCATGCCTGCCCATGGCAAGCACGGCCGCTACAGCAATCGCTGAGCCATTCATTCAAAGGGGATCAGCCCCTCCACCTGGTTCAGGCGTAAATCTCCCCGGTAAATAGCGACCAGGTCTTCGCCGCTGGTGGCAGCCCGCAGCTGCGCCAGGCGCCCCAGTTTGCGCTGTGCCCACAGTTTCAGGTGGCCTTTGCTGAACTGCCGCGCCGGAGTGCCGATGTCCGGGTAGTGAAAGTGTGCCTCCCACAGCCCATCGCCCTGACCCTGGCCGGCCCGCGGCAGGCGCCTGACCTCGTAGACATCCAGGTAATCACCTGCTGCCAATGCCTTGCGTGGCCCAGCGCGCTGGACAGTGACCTGGTTGTTGTCGAGCAGAAACTTGAGGCTCCGTGCGTCGGGGTGGTCGGTGGACAGATAGATGCCGGTCAACAGGTCTCGGCGGGTTGCCTGCAAACGCTCGATGGCCTCACCCAGATTCTCGAACAAGGCATCTTCGGGGCTCATCCTTGGCAACGTGCTCAGGGCATGACGCAGTTTTTCCAGGTGCCCGTCGACAACCGTGGCCAGACTATTGGGCTGCTCTGCCTGAAAGAAACTTCTGGCCAGCTTGTTGATCCGCTCGACCTCCGCAAGCAGGGCCTGTGCACGCTTTCGCGCCAGGCGGGGTTCCAGCGGGGAGAATGGCGGCTCTGACTCAGCGGGTTGCGGCACATCCTCGACCCACTCGCTGCCGCGCTGGTGGAAGGTCTTCAGTACATGCTGAGTACGCTCATCACGTTGCTGGACGATGGCGACACCATCTACCTCGACTTCCTGAGCGAGAACTTTGCGCCCGCGCTGAGTCCTGACCAGCTTGCGCCGCCCACCGCGTGGGGCATAGACCGTTGGACGCGGTGGGGCGGGCTCGCAGAGTTCCTGCTCTCGCACTGCCTGGGCGAGGTCACCTTGAGCAGCGCGCTGCAATCCGTGCAAGGTTTTCTTGTACAGTTGCAGCGCCTCCTGCCTGATAGCCGCGCCCCCCACACTGCCCAGATAGTCGGCCATTGCCGCAGCCTCCTCGTAGCCCTCCAGGATGCCGCTCAGTACCTCGATCCGTTCAGCCAGCGACAGCTCACTTCCTGCCAGGTCGCCATGCGCGTTGCCTGCACTTTTCAGGCTGTCACCGGCCAGGTAATCGAGGTATTGCGATAAAACCCGCTCCTCAACATCGGCCAGCCTTTCCAGGCTGGCTTCGGCCAGGTCTTGAAGCAGACGAAAATCGAGGTCGATGGCCGACAAGCGCCGCGCCTCGATGGTGCCCTTGAGCTCGTTATCTTTGTTGATGCGCTCCTGCGTGTCATCGTCCTTGAACACGAAAGTGTCGTCTTTGAGGGTCTCTTCGAGTAGCGCGTCAAGCAGCCGGGACATGTCAACCAGATCCACCTCCCATTGGATGACCTCCTCCAGTACAGAGCGAAAGTGTTTGTACTGGCTGATTTCCTCCTCGCTCTCAGGGTGGATGACAACCTGCTCGGCGAGGTTTGCCAGGTCCTCTGCATTGATGATCTTGGCCATCTCGTTGTAGAAGACTGAGATATTTTCGATCAAGCTCTGACGGATCAGGCTGCGCTGACCTGCGACGACAATGCTGTAGGCGGAATCTTCGTGGCGCATATTGAACAGGCTGTTGATCACTTGCTCATGCTTGAGTGAGCTCTCAGCCAGGCCTTTGACTTCGTAGATGATTTTCAAATGGATCTGCTTGCGCAGACGCCGGGTCAACTCAAGCTCGCGAGTCGTCAGCTCGTCCGGTTCAGTCACCGCTTCCAGCACTGCGATGCGCTTGTCCTTTTCATTGAGCAGGTCGCGATGCCTGTTCAGGGTTTCGGCCAGCGCATTATGCTGGTTGGCCAGTACCGATTCTTCGCTCTTGAGTTGCTCGACTTTCTTGCGGTTTTCCTCTTTCAGGGCTTCAAGGCGACTGCGTGGCATGCCGCCTCGCAAGCGCAAGCCACGATCGACACGCCACTGTCCATGCTCGAACGCCAACCAAGGCCCCATGACACCGTCGGCCCCGACCATACGCAAACCTTGTTCTTCAAAGGTGGCCCGATATACACCGTCGCCCAGCGTAAGGTAATAGTGCTCACCAACGCGGTACAACCCGCGTCCAGGCCCCGCTGCAAGCGGTTCCAGGCCTTCCAGCGATTGCTCGACGCGCATGCCGGACACCACCTTGCGCTGCTGGGGCGAGAGCACATTGAACCCCTGTGCGCCGCGCCAGGAAAAATCCAGCCGGGTCGAGCCATGTTGCGCCAGCCCTCCCGGAACACCGACCTTGCCTTGTACGGGAACCACCAGTGCTTCTGCGCCACCCCATGCGGGCATTGCGCCCCGACGGGGAATGTTCTGTACAGGCTCGCCTAGGGGTAACTGCGGTAGACGCAAATGCATCAAGGCCATGCAAGCGTTGAGCAATAAGTCGACCACAGCTGCGCTGCGCTCGAACGCGCTGCCATCTCGCAAGGCCGCAAGGTCGTTGTGCAACCCGGAAATGGCCTGTACCAGCCAGGCAACGCCGGCCACTGGCCCACGCAGCATCAACGTCACAACATCGAACAACAGCCAAGCCCCCCGAACGAGAATCGCCCAGCGACTCTCGGCGTTGGAAACCGATTCGCGGTCAGCCAGCTCCACCAGCAGGTTGCGATTGGCCATATAGAGTTTCACATCAACATCATTGCGCCAGAACTGCGCTGCAAAGGTTGGCGGGTGCCCTCGCTCAGGCAGTAGCTGGGTGTTCAGGATAGGCCCTGGCCAATGCGGCTCGTAAAAGCCGCCATACGCGTAGACGGCTCGCGAGGCAGGCGACATCCACTCAAGGACGCTGTCCTGCAACGGCCCGGGCCTGCGGATTGCAGCCATCATCAGGTCCAGGCTGGCAAACTCGAGCAGAGGCGTTTCGTTGTACAGAGGCCGATACAGCAAAACCCTTGCAGGCTCCGTAGCGAACAGAACATACATGCCACTGACCTCATCCTGTTCGATCTCGCCCGCTTCGAGCCTGAAGGCCAGAGGCATCAGCATCAGCGCTGGCAATTGCGGATCAAGGTAGCCGTGGCAGAAGTCTGTAACACATTGCAAGCCTGCGTCGCTCAGCTCGCCCTGCAAGCGGGCATAGAGCGCGCTGAACAGTAGTGAACACCGCCATTCACGGCCAAAGCGTTTGATCCGCTCGGCTTGGGTAGCGGGGTCGTCCAGCTTCCGCGCGACGTAGGTGGGGTAGTGCTTGCCGATGTCGACCCGCTGCACCAGCGACTTGACGTAGTCGGCATTCATCCAGTCCATGATCAACTGGTTTTCACGGTGCGTTACGGCGGTAAGCTGTGCGTTTTGAAGCGACCAGAGATTACCGATGGCGAACTCGGTCAAGGTCATGCTGCGGTGTTCAACCGTCGAATCACCCGGCCCAACGCCTGCACCACCGGGCCAGCCAGCATTGATGGTCAACTGCAGGACCAGGTCATCCGAGAAGTAATTGGCTTCGACCGGAAAATCGGCAAGCATCTGCGCCCGCAGCACCTGCCGGGTATAACTGCGCAGATCGAGCACATCCTCGAGCGCCCCGCTCCCTTCGGACTGAGCCTGAGCCAACGCCAGTTCGAACACCCCCCGCTGATAGGCAAAGCCATTCGCAGCACTGCTATGGCGCAGGCCAGGCGGCAACGCAATCTGTGCCCCGCTGGCCTGGCCGTAACCTTCAATGAACCAGCGCGCGGGGTCACTCAGTGCAGCAAAGTCCCTCTCAAGCAGCGAACAGTTTGGCAACTGCGCATAACGCAAACGCTCAATGTCATCGAGCATGATCTCCAGCAGCAGGCTGCTTTGCTGGGCAAACACGTCGCCTTCGAGCTCATAGCGGTGCCATGCCATGGATTCGAAGCGCTGGCGCTCGGCAAGTTCGTCCCGCAGCGCTTTAGCGAAGAGATCCAGCGATGAAAATGCCCTCACCAGGCTGGACGGGGCGCACCACAGAAACACCTCGCGTTCGTCCCACTCGCCCCTGACCAGCAGGTTGGGCAGCCACTGAACATCCTTATCGAGTTGCACCTGGACCAGAAAAACCGAAGGAGTGGAGCCGTGATTCTTAAGCAAGCTGAGCAAACACTGACGTTGTTGTTCATCCAGCCCCTGCAGTGGCAAATTATGCAACAACACCCTTTTGAGCAGGTGCTGCAGCCACAGGTCCCGGCTAACGCCCTGACTGCCTGGCGCCTTCCAGAAATCGACCTGGGCTTGGCAGAAGCTGTCCGCAAGCAAAAGCAGGAGGTCATCCAGCTCAGCCAGTTGGGCCCCGATTGAAATCGCCCCGGACGGCAACGGGTTACCCGCCTGGTCGCGCAGGAACCAAGGTTCCCGGACCGCCAGCAGGAAATCCCCACCGTCAGCCCCTAGCGACGCCAGGGGCTGACGGGCGTGCAATGCTTCAAGCATGACCTCCAACAATGGCCGAGGTGTCCAGGCATCGTAGGTCTGTGGGCCGGACGCAATGTGGGCAGGGATGTTGAGTATGAGCGATTCGGCATCGGGCAGCCCGGCACCAGCCAGAGTGGCATGGCAGGGGACCAGCAATTCGAGAACCTGCTGGCTCAGAACACTACGCAGGGTTGGGCGACTGAGAAACTCGGTAGCGACTGCCCGACGAAAGTCAGGAACAGGACTTGGCTGGATGGGCATGGGCGGCTTCCTCGCGGCAAATGGAGCGCAAGGATGTGCCAAGGGGCAGAGTTCACTGCGTTACATAAAGCTGTAGCCCCTGCGCGGCCAGGTATCCGGCCGCGCAGGGGCTGACCGGATCAGCTGTAGACGCGACCCAGCAACTGGCGATGGCTCTCGAACTGGTCGAGAACATCACGCACGATCTGCTCAGGCGCGAAGCCCATCAGGTCGTACTCCTGGCTGCCATCGTGCAGGTACACTTCGGCGCGATAGAAGCGCTGGCGCACCTCTGGCTCGCCCTCGACCGGCGCATCGCTCGGTGCGGCCATGTAACCGTCCAGGCTCACTTCGTAAACGAAAGGGTTGCCCTCTTCCATCATCACCCGCAGGCCCATCATGTTGCGCGACTGGCCAACACGGCTCTCGACATCAAAGCCCAGGGTGCGCAGCTGCTCGGCAGCCTCTTTAAGGGCCGGACTGACCTGCCTGTCCATGAAGCGCTGCACCACTGCCTGGGTCGGCTGCAGCTCCAACTGGCTCAGACGCTCACTGAAACCGCGGCGACCACGGGCAGCCAGCTCGGCACGCTCCTGCTCCACGGCAACGTCCTGCTTCATGGCCTTGTACAGGCCGAACATGAACAGTACCAGCACCACCGAGAACGGCAGGCCCGCCAGCACCACCATGGTCTGCATGGCTTCGAAGTTACCGGCGAACAGCAGGCCAATGGTGACCAGGGTGATGATCACCGACCAGAACACCACCATCCAGTGCGGAGCATCTTCGTCGACCTTGCCACCTTTGCACGACAGGTTGGCCATCATCACCGCGCCGGAGTCGGCCGGAGTGAGGAACAGCACGAAGCCCACGAACACCGCCACACCGATCACGATCTTGGCGGCTGGGAAATACTCCAGCAGCTGGTAGATCGACATCGACGGCTGCTCCAGCGCGGTCTTGCCCAGCTCGACGGCGCCCTGGTTGATCACCAGGTCAAGTGCGGTGTTACCGAAGATCGACAACCAGGCCAGGGTGAAGCCCAGCGGGATCAGCAGTACGCCGCAGACCAGTTGGCGCACGGTACGGCCCTTGGAGATACGGGCAATGAACATGCCGACGAACGGACCCCAGGAGATCCACCACGCCCAGTAGAACACGGTCCACAGGCCTAACCAGCGCTCAGAGTTGCCGGCCTCGCCTTCGTAGACATAAAGGTCGAAAGTCTTCAGTACGATGCCGTTGAGGTAGTCGCCGACGTTCTGCACCAGGCCGTTGAGCAGGTGCAGGGTCTCACCGCCCAGCAGCACGAAGATCAGCAAACCACTGAACAGCATAATGTTCAGGTTGGACAGGCGGCGAATACCGTTTTCCACACCTGATACCGCAGCCACCGTAGCCACGCCGGCCATGACCAGAATCACCACCAGCAGGCTGGTCTGGCTGTGGTCCATGCCGAACAGGTATTCAAGGCCCGAGGACACCTGCATCGCGCCGATCCCCAGGTTGGTCACCAGACCCAGCAGGGTGACGAACATGCCAAAGATATCCACGGCGTTGCCAGCAGCACCCTTGACCCAACGCTCACCGACCAGCGGATACAGTGCCGAGCGCAGTGCCAGCGGCTGATTGTGGCGGTAGGCGAAGTAGCCTACTGCCAGACCGACCAGGGCGTAGATCGCCCAGCCATGCAGCCCCCAGTGCAGGAAGGTCAGTTGCAGGCCCTGGCGCGCGGCCTCGAGGCTGGCAGGGGTGCCCTGGGGCGGATTGAAGTAGTGGTCCAGCGGCTCAGAGGCGCCGAAGTACAGCAACGAAATACCGATACCGGAGGAGAACAGCATGCCGGCCCAGGCGCCGTAGCTGAAGTCGGGCTGGTCATCCTTGCCGCCGAGCTTGAGCTTGCCGTAGTCGGAGAACGCCAGGTAAACGACAAACAGCAGGTAACCGCAGATCACCAGCATGTAGTACCAGCCGAAGGTGCGTGTCAGCCACTTCTGGGCCACGCCCAGTACCTGACCGGCAGTTTCGGGAACAGCGATAAGCAAGGCAGTCAAAACGAGGATCATCAGCGCGGAGGTGAAAAACACTACGCGATTGACCCGTACCCTCTCGGCGGGGGGTTTGGTAAGGGAGGCAGAACTCATTGCACGAATGCTCCGGGCAGTGCGGCTGTGGAGGCTAATCAGTCTTTTCCCGAGCAATTGGTGGAATACCCCCACTGCGTCAGGTGTTATAAAAGCAACTTGGAAACCGTGATCCCGAATAGAAACGTTGCAAAACCAGACAGGTGGTCTGCGCAAATGCCTCGCCAAATCAGTTTGGTGCGCGCATTCGTCACAGAGCACCCCGCCCGCTCCAAGGGCCTGCCGCAGGCGCATGGCCGTTGAGCAAATTCTGCATTTCGCATCGCTAATACCCGTCAACACCTTGTATTACGGGGGTTACGCGATTTCCTGGGGTGTCAATTCGTGCCACTGAAACAGCCTTAGAAACTGTCAATGGCACAAATTGTCGCAGAGCTTATTCTTTATTGATTGAACGTTCAATCAAAACAAAATAGACTGGTCCTCGCCGAGTCAGCCGCACTTCGTCTGCTCGCCAGGCCTGAGGAGATAGCAAGATGCCCAAGGTCGGTATGCAACCCATCCGCCGCCAGCAATTGATCGAAGCTACGCTGCAAGCAGTCGATCAGGTCGGCCTGGGAGATGCCAGCATTGCGCTGATTGCCCGTTTGGCCGGTGTGTCGAACGGCATCATCAGTCACTACTTTCAGGACAAGAACGGCCTGATAGCGGCGACGATGCGCTACATCATGAACATGCTCAACGAGGGCGTGATCGCTCGTCGCCAGGCACTGACCGACGACAGTCCGCGAGCCCACCTGAGGGTGATCATCGAAGGCAACTTCGATGCCAGCCAGGTGAATGGCCCGGCAATGAAAACCTGGTTGGCCTTCTGGGCCTGCAGCATGCACCAGCCGTCCTTGCACAGGTTGCAGCGGATCAACGATCACCGCCTGTATTCCAACCTGTGCTGCCAGTTCCGCCGCGCCATGCCGCTCGATGAAGCGCGCACCGCCGCCCGCGGCCTGGCTGCCTTGATCGACGGGCTGTGGCTGCGCGGAGCGCTGTCGGGCGACGCCTTCGACACCGACCAGGCGATACAGATCGCTTACGAATACCTGGAACTACAACTGGCTAAACAGCAGCGCCCGGACACGCAACCACCGGCCTCTGAAAAAATGCGCACAGCCCTTGCCCAGCCGGCCGGAGCGTGACGCGAAAGCCACTCACACACTGCACTTGCGAGGACACTATGGCCCGTTTCGGAACGCAAAAACTCTACATTGACGGCGGTTATGTCGACGCTGGCAGCGATGCCACCTTCGAAGCCATCAACCCGGCGACCGGCGAAGTCCTCGCCCACGTGCAGCGCGCCACTCAGGCCGACGTCGAGAAAGCCGTCGAAAGCGCCGAGCGCGGTCAGAAAATTTGGGCCGCAATGACTGCCATGCAGCGTTCGCGCATCCTGCGCCGTGCCGTCGACATTCTGCGCGAGCGCAACGACGAGCTGGCCATGCTGGAAACGCTGGACACCGGCAAGTCGTACTCCGAAACCCGCTACGTCGACATCGTCACTGGCGCCGACGTGCTGGAATACTACGCAGGCCTGGTACCGGCCATCGAAGGCGAGCAGATTCCGCTGCGTGAAAGCTCGTTCGTCTACACCCGCCGCGAGCCGCTGGGCGTGACCGTCGGTATCGGTGCCTGGAACTACCCGATCCAGATCGCCCTGTGGAAGTCCGCCCCGGCCCTGGCCGCCGGCAACGCGATGATCTTCAAGCCTTCGGAAGTCACCTCGCTGACCACCCTGAAACTGGCGGAGATCTACACCGAAGCCGGCCTGCCGGACGGCGTATTCAACGTGCTGACCGGCAGCGGCCGCGAAGTCGGCACCTGGCTGACCGAACACCCACGCATCGAGAAAGTTTCCTTCACCGGCGGCACCACCACCGGCAAGAAAGTCATGGCCAGCGCTTCGAGCTCCTCGCTCAAGGAAGTCACCATGGAGCTGGGTGGCAAGTCGCCGCTGATCATCTGCGCCGACGCCGACCTGGACAAGGCCGCCGACATCGCCATGATGGCCAACTTCTACAGCTCCGGTCAGGTCTGCACCAACGGTACCCGCGTGTTCATCCCTGCCCAGATGAAAGCGGCCTTCGAAGCCAAGATCGCCGAGCGCGTTGCCCGTATCCGCGCCGGCAACCCGGAAGACGAAAACACCAATTTCGGCCCGCTGGTCAGCTTCCAGCACATGGAAAGCGTGCTGGGCTACATCGCCAAGGGCAAGCAAGAGGGTGCCCGCGTACTGTGCGGCGGCGAGCGTCTGACCGAAGGTGATTTCGCCAAGGGTGCCTTCGTGGCCCCGACCGTGTTCACCGATTGCACCGACGACATGACCATCGTCAAGGAAGAGATCTTCGGCCCGGTGATGAGCATCCTCACCTACGAAACCGAAGAAGAAGTCATCCGTCGCGCCAATGACACCGAATACGGCCTGGCCGCAGGCGTGTGCACCAACGACATCACCCGCGCCCACCGCATCATCCACAAGCTCGAAGCCGGCATCTGCTGGATCAACGCCTGGGGTGAATCGCCGGCCGAAATGCCGGTCGGTGGCTACAAGCAGTCGGGCGTCGGCCGTGAAAACGGCATCAGCTCGCTGGCGCAATACACTCGCATCAAGTCGGTCCAGGTCGAACTGGGCGGCTACTCGTCGGTCTTCTAAGAAACTCAGCTCCAGGCCGCGAGCTACTAGCTGCAAGCAAGAGCCGGTTGCATCCACGCCACCGGCCCTTGCAGCCCTAATCCATTCGCGAGCTTCGCACGGCTGTGTTTTCTTGCAGCTTGTAGCTTGAAGCTTGCCGCTGCTTTCGAGGAGAAAGCCCATGGAATACGATTACATCATCGTTGGTGCCGGCTCGGCCGGTAACACCCTGGCCACTCGCCTGACTGAAGACGCCAGCGTCACCGTCCTGCTGCTCGAAGCCGGTGGCCCCGACTACCGCTTCGACTTCCGCACCCAGATGCCGGCCGCCCTGGCATTCCCGCTCCAAGGCCGTCGCTACAACTGGGCCTACGAGACCGACCCGGAGCCGCATATGGACGGCCGCCGCATGGAATGTGGCCGCGGCAAGGGCCTGGGTGGTTCCTCGCTGATCAACGGCATGTGCTACATCCGCGGTAACGCCCTGGACTTCGACGGCTGGGCTAAGTTGCCGGGCCTGGAAGACTGGGCTTACCTGGACTGCCTGCCGTACTTCCGCAAGGCGGAAACCCGTGACATCGGCCCCAACGATTACCACGGTGGCGAAGGCCCGCTCAGCGTTGCCACGCCCAAAGCTGGCAACAACCCGCTGTTCAACGCCATGGTCGAGGCCGGCGTCCAGGCCGGTTACCCGCGCACTGAAGACCTGAACGGCTACCAGCAGGAAGGCTTCGGTCCGATGGACCGTTCGGTGACCAAGAACGGCCGCCGCTCCAGCACCGCCCGCGGTTACCTGGACCAGGCCAAGAAGCGCCCGAACCTGACCATCGTCACCCATGCCCTGAGCGACCGCGTGCTGTTCGAAGGCAAGCGCGCCGTTGGCGTGACCTACCTGGTCGGCGACAGTGAAGAGCGCGTCGAAGCCCGCGCCCGCAAGGAAGTCATCGTAAGCTCTGGCGCCATCGCCTCGCCGCAACTGCTGCAGCGCTCCGGCGTGGGCCCGCGCGCCCTACTGGAGAGCCTCGACATCCCGGTCGTGCACGACCTGCCGGGCGTCGGCGAGAACCTGCAGGATCACCTCGAGCTTTACCTGCAATACGCCTGCACCCAGCCGGTGTCGCTGTACCCGTCGCTGCTGTGGTGGAACCAGCCGGCCATCGGTGCCGAGTGGCTGTTCAACGGCACCGGCATCGGCGCCAGCAACCAGTTCGAGGCAGGCGGTTTCATCCGTACCCGCCCTGAGTTCGAATGGCCGAACATTCAGTACCACTTCCTGCCTGTCGCGATTAACTACAACGGTTCCAACGGCGTGAAGGAACACGGTTTCCAGGCACATATGGGCTCGATGCGTTCGCCTAGCCGTGGCCGCATCCAGGTCAAGTCCAAGGACCCTCGCCAGCACCCGAGCATCCTGTTCAACTACATGGCCACCGAGCAGGACTGGCAGGAGTTCCGTGACGGTATCCGCCTGACTCGCGAGATCATGGCCCAGCCAGCGCTGGACCCGTACCGTGGCCGTGAAATCAGCCCGGGCGCGCACGTCCAGACGGACGAAGAGCTGGACAAGTTCATCCGCGAGCACGCCGAAACCGCCTTCCACCCGTCCTGCTCGTGCAAGATGGGTACCGACGACATGGCGGTGGTCGATGGCGAAGGCCGCGTGCACGGCATGCAGGGCCTGCGTGTAGTGGATGCGTCGATCATGCCGATCATCATCACCGGCAACCTCAACGCCACCACGATCATGATCGCCGAGAAAATTTCGGACAAGATCCGCAACCGCAAGCCGCTGCCTCGCAGCACTGCCAAGTACTACGTGGCCAACGGCGCCCCGGTAAAAGGCAAGCCAATGCGTGAAGTGAAGCAGGCCTGACCTGCAACAGCCTCATCGCCGGCATAGGCAACACAAGGAAAGGCACCCACCGCGGTGCCTTTTCTACATCTGCAGAAACGCTTTACATGCTGCCAATTCATCAGGTTAGAATCGATTGGCACGCGACCTGCTAGTTCTTCAAAGCTATCGAGTCCTCTTCCCCGCGTTATCCCGGAGTACCTGCCTTTGGATGCAAGCACCATCAACAGCCTGTTCCTGATCGGCGCATTGCTGGTGGGCGCAAGTATCCTGGTCAGTTCGCTGTCGTCGCGCCTTGGCATTCCAATCCTGGTCATCATCCTCGCGGTCGGCATGCTCGCAGGCGTGGATGGTGGCGGCATCATCTTCAACAACTACCCGACCGCCTACCTGGTGGGCAACCTGGCACTGGCGGTGATCCTGCTCGACGGCGGCCTGCGCACGCGGGTAGCGAGCTTCCGCGTGGCGTTGTGGCCGGCGTTGTCGCTTGCCACCGTCGGCGTGATGATCACCACTGCCCTCACCGGACTGGTCGCGGCCTGGCTGTTTGACCTCAGCCTCATCCAGGGCCTGCTGATCGGCGCCATCGTCGGCTCCACAGACGCCGCAGCGGTGTTCTCGCTGCTCGGGGGCAAAGGCCTGAACGAACGGGTCACGGCCACGCTGGAGATCGAATCGGGCAGCAACGACCCCATGGCCGTATTCCTCACCGTCACCCTGATCGACATGATCGCCAGCGGTCAGACAGGGCTGCACTGGAGCCTGCTGGGGCACCTGCTGCGCGAGTTCGGCATCGGTGGCCTGCTGGGCCTGGGCGGTGGCTGGCTGATGCTGCAACTGGTCAACCGGATCAACCTGGCCGGTGGCCTGTACCCTATTCTGGTCATCGCTGGCGGGCTGGCGGTGTTCTCGCTGACCAACGCCCTGCACGGCAGCGGCTTCCTAGCCGTTTACCTGTGCGGCCTGGTGCTGGGCAACAAACCGATCCGCAGCCGTCACGGCATCCTGCACATGCTCGACGGCATGGCCTGGCTCGCCCAGATCGGCATGTTCCTGGTGTTGGGGCTGCTGGTCACCCCGCATGACCTGCTGCCGATCGCCCTGCCGGCGCTGGGCCTGGCGCTGTGGATGATCCTGATCGCGCGGCCGCTGTCGGTGGTTGCCGCCCTGCTGCCGTTCAAGGCCTTCCACGGCCGCGAGAAAGCCTTCATTTCCTGGGTCGGCCTGCGCGGCGCGGTACCCATCATCCTTGCGGTGTTTCCGCTGATGGCCGGGCTGCCTGACGCGCAGCTGTTCTTCAACCTGGCGTTCTTCATCGTGCTGGTATCGCTGCTGGTACAGGGCACCAGCCTGCCGTGGATGGCCAAGCTGTTGAAAGTCACGGTACCACCGGACCCGGCGCCGATCTCGCGCTCTGCGCTCGAGGTGCACATCACCAGCGAGTGGGAGTTGTTCGTCTATCGCCTGGGTGCGGAGAAGTGGTGCATCGGTGCCGCCCTGCGCGAACTGAAGATGCCCGAGGGCACGCGTATTGCCGCACTGTTCCGTGGCGAACAGTTATTGCATCCCTCCGGCAGCACCGTACTCGAAGTCGGCGACATGCTCTGCGTGATCGGCCACGAACATAACCTGCCAGCGCTGGGCAAGCTGTTCAGCCAAGCCCCGCAACGCGGCCTGGACCTGCGTTTCTTCGGCGACTTCGTGCTCGAGGGCGATGCCGAACTGGGCGCGGTGGCAGCTCTTTACGGCCTGAAACTCGACGGCCTGGACGCAAAAATGCCGCTGGCGCAGTTCATCCGACAGAAGGTCGGGGGCGCTCCAGTAGTGGGCGATCAGGTGGAATGGCACGGCACGATCTGGACCGTGGCGACCATGGACGGGAACAAGATCCAGAAAGTGGGCGTCAGATTCCCCGAAGGAACGCGACCCGGACCAGGATTGTTCCTCTAAACTCCGAATCTGCATGATCCACAAGTAGTCTGCCTATGTCCCTGCGCGTGTACCTTCGCACAGCCCTGCTCGGGCTGTGCCTGTCCCTGTCGTTCGCCGCTGCTGCGGCCGAAGCGCCGAGCGCTGCCAGTATCCAGAACAGCCTCGACAAGATCGCCGAACGCAAGCTGCCCGAGGCCGATCAGAAGGCCTTGCAGCAGGTGCTCGAACAAACCCTGAGCCTGCTTGCCAACAAGGAAGACAGCGAGAAGAAGCTTGCCGCGCTCAAGCAGCAGCTGGCTGACGCCCCCAAAGAGACCAGCGACAGCCAGAAAGAACTGGCCAAGCTCAAGGCCAGCAAGCCACAACCGGTCGCCCAGCGCTACGCCAGCCTTAGCGTGCCGCAACTGGAGCAGATGCTCAGCGAACGCAACACCCTGCAGGGCGAGCTGCAAAAAGCGCTGTCCGACGCCAACAGCCTGATCATCAATTCGCAGACCCGCCCCGAGCGCGCTCAGGCTGAGATCAGCAACAACCAGACCCGCAGCCAGCAGATCAACACTATCCTCAAGAGCGGCAAGGATGGCGGCAAATCAATCAATGCCGACCAGCGTAACCAGCTCAATGCGGAACTGGCTTCGCTCAACGCCGTGACCCTGCTGCGCCGCCAGGAGCTGGCCGGCAACGGCCTGCTGCAAGACCTGGGCAACGCCCGCCACGACCTGCTGATTGAACGCACCGCTCGCCTGGAGCAGGAAATCCAGGACCTGCAGACGCTGATCAATGAGAAGCGTCTGGCCCAATCCCAGCAAACCGTCACCCAGCAGTCGATCGAAGCGCAGAAGGCTGGTGGCAGCAGCCTGCTGGCCAGCGAAAGCGCAGCCAACCTCAAGCTCTCTGACTACCTGCTCAAGAGCACCGACCGCCTTAACGAGCTGACCCAGCAGAACCTGCGCACCAAGCAGCAGCTCGACAGCCTGACCCAGGCCGACCAGGCCCTGGACGAGCAGATCAGCGTACTCAAAGGCAGCCTGCTGCTGTCGAAGATCCTCTACAAGCAGAAACAAGCCCTGCCGCATCTGAAGCTTGACCGCGACCTGGCAGACCAGATCGCCGACATCCGCCTGTACCAGTTCGAGATCAACCAGCAACGCGAGCAGATGAGCAGCCCGGTGACCTACGTCGACAAACTGCTGGCCAACCAGCCGCAGCAAGACGTCACCCCGGCCTTGCGCAAGGCTCTGCTGGAAGTGGCGATCACCCGCAGCGACCTGCTCGAGCGCCTTAACCGCGAGCTGTCGGCCCTGCTCAACGAATCGATCACCCTGCAGCTCAACCAGAAGCAGCTGCTCAGCACTGCGCAAGGCCTGCGCACCACGCTCGACGAGCAGATGTTCTGGATCCCGAGCAACAAGCCGCTGGACTGGGACTGGTTGAAGACTGTTCCGGAACGCTTTGCCAAGCAGGTCGCCGACCTGCCCTGGGGCTCTGGCCTGAAGGAGCTGGGCGACGGGCTGAGCCAGCGCCCATTGCTGTTCCTGCCGTTGCTGCTGGTGATCGGCGCCCTGCTGTGGCGCCGCAAGTACCTCTACCAACGGCTGAACAAGGTGCACCAGGATATCGGCCATTTCCGCCGTGACAGCCAGTGGCATACGCCCCAGGCGATCCTGATCAACATCCTCCTGGCTATGCCAGTGAGCCTGGGCCTTGCCCTGTGCAGCTATGCCTTGCAGATCGACGCCCGAGGGCAGAATGCCAACCTTGGCTCCGCGCTCTGGCAACTGGCCCAGGCCTGGCTGGTGTTCTACACCGCCTACCGCATCCTCGCTCCCGGCGGAGTGGCAGAAATTCACTTCCGCTGGCACAAGCCTCAGGTCGAGTTCCTGCGCGGCTGGGTGCGCAGGCTCGGCACCGTGGTGCTGGCGCTGGTCGGCGTCGTGGCGGTGGCCGAGCACCAGCCGTCGGCACTGGCCGACGACGTGCTGGGCATCGGGGTAGTGCTGACCTGTTATGCACTGATGGCCTGGCTACTCAGCCGCCTGTTGCTGAGCAGCCCCGCGCACCGCGACGCCTCGCTGTTCCGCAGGGCCGTCGGGCTGGCCTTCACAGCCTTGCCGATCGCCCTGTTCGTGGCGGTCTGCTTTGGCTATTACTACACCGCACTCAAACTCACCGACCGGCTGATCTACACCCTTTACCTGCTGATGTTCTGGCTGGTGATCGAGGCCGCCTTCGTACGCGGCCTGTCGGTTGCCGCGAGGCGCCTGGCCTACCAGCGTGCCCTGAGCAAGCGTGCGGCAGCCAAGGAAGGCCTGGATGGCGAAGTCATTACCGAGGAGCCGACGCTGGACATCGAGCAGGTCAACCAGCAGTCGTTGCGCCTGATCCGCCTGGCCTTGCTCGGTGGCTTCATTGCCGGCCTGTACTGGGTGTGGGCCGACTTGATCACGGTGTTCGCCTACCTCAACAACTTCACCCTGTACGAATACACCAGCGGTACCGGCACGGCCGCCAGCATGGTGCCGATCAGCCTCGGCGACCTGCTTGGTGCACTGGTGATCGTCGGCATTACCTTCGCCCTGGCCGGCAACTTGCCGGGCCTGCTGGAGGTGCTGGTGCTGTCGCGGCTGAACCTGGCCCAGGGCAGCGCCTATGCCACCACCACCCTGCTGTCGTACACCATCGTCGGGATCGGCATCGTCAGTACCCTGTCGACCCTCGGCGTAAGCTGGGACAAGTTGCAGTGGCTGGTGGCAGCCCTTTCGGTCGGCCTGGGCTTCGGCATGCAGGAGATCTTCGCCAACTTCATCTCCGGCATCATGATCCTGTTCGAGCGCCCGGTGCGCATCGGCGACACCATCACCATCGGCAACCTGTCCGGCACCGTGAGCAAGATCCGTATCCGCGCCACCACCATCACCGACTTCGACCGCAAGGACATCATCGTCCCCAACAAGACCTTCATCACCGGCCAGCTGATCAACTGGTCGCTCACCGATACGGTCACCCGCGTCACGCTGAAACTGGGCATCGACTACGGCTCCGACCTGGACCTGGTGCGCGAGCTGCTGCTCAAGGGCGCCCACGAGAACCCACGGGTGCTCAAGGACCCGGAGCCGCTCGTGTACTTCCTCAATTTCGGCGAAAGCTCGCTGGACCACGAACTGCGCATGCATGTACGGGACCTGGGCGACCGCAACCCGACGCTGGACGAGATCAACCGCTTTATCAATCGCGAGTTCAAAGCGCACAACATCAAGATCTCTGTTCGCCAGGTCGAGGTGTACCTGATGGACATGCAGGGCGGCAAGCAGCAGCTGATACCGGCGGAGCAGCCAAAACCGGATGGTACTCAACCAGTGTGAGTAGACGCCGTAGCGCTTGAACACCCAAAATACATACGAGGGCTGCGCCCTCGATCGCCGGCAAGCCGGCTCCCACAGGGTCCGCGCCGCTGCGATAGTCATGTGGGAGCCGGCTTGCCGGCGATTGGGCCGCAAAGCGGCCCCTTGGCACCGATCCCCAGGAGCAGCCCGTGAAAGCCCTCGACCAACTCACCTTCGACAACCGCTTCGCCCGCCTGGGCGATGCGTTCTCCACTCAGGTCCTGCCAGAACCCATCGCAGATCCGCGCCTTGTCGTAGCAAGCAAGTCGGCCATGGCCTTGCTCGACCTGGACCATGCTCAGGCCGATACGCCCGTGTTCGCCGAATTGTTCAGCGGGCACAAGCTCTGGGAAGAGGCCGATCCGCGCGCGATGGTCTATTCCGGCCACCAGTTCGGCTCCTACAACCCGCGCCTGGGCGATGGCCGCGGCCTGCTGCTGGCCGAGGTAGTCAACGACGCGGGCGAGCACTGGGACCTGCACCTCAAGGGTGCTGGCCAGACGCCCTACTCGCGCATGGGCGACGGCCGCGCAGTGCTGCGTTCTTCCATTCGCGAGTTTCTCGCATCCGAGGCCCTGCACGCCTTGGGTATCGCCACCAGCCGGGCACTGTGCGTGATCGGCTCCAGCACCCCGGTATGGCGCGAAACCCGCGAGAGCGCCGCCATGCTCACCCGCCTGGCGCAGAGCCATGTGCGCTTCGGCCACTTCGAATATTTCTACTACACCAAGCAACCGGAACAGCAGCGGGTACTGATCGACCATGTGCTGGAACAGCACTACCCCGAATGCCGTGGGGCCGAGCAACCATACCTGGCCATGTTCCGCACCATCGTTGAGCGTAACGCCGAACTGATTGCTCACTGGCAGGCGTACGGCTTCTGCCATGGGGTGATGAACACCGACAACATGTCGATCCTGGGCATCACCTTCGATTTTGGCCCCTATGCCTTCCTCGACGACTTCGACGCCAACTTCATCTGCAACCATTCCGATGATCGTGGCCGCTACAGCTATGCCAACCAGGTGCCGATAGCCCACTGGAACCTCAGCGCGCTGGCCCAGGCCCTGACCACCGTGATCGAGGTCGAGCCTTTGAAGGAGGCGTTGGGGCTGTTCCTGCCACTGTACCAGGCACATTACCTGGACCTTATGCGCCGACGCCTTGGCCTGACCACGGCCGAGGACGACGACATGGCGCTGGTCGAGCGCCTGCTGCAACGCATGCAGAGCGGGGGTGTGGACTACAACCTGTTCTTCCGCAGGCTGGGCGAACAACCGGTAGCCGAGGCACTCAAGGGCGTACGCGACGATTTCATCGACCTGGCAGGTTTCGATGCCTGGGGCGCGGACTATCTGGCCCGCTGTGAGCGTGAAGCCGGTAATGGCGATGGGCGCCGCGAGCGTATGCATGCGGTGAACCCGCTGTACGTGCTGCGCAATTACCTGGCGCAAAAAGCCGTCGAAGCCGCCGAGGCCGGTGACTACAGTGAAGTGCGGCGGCTGCATCAGGTGCTGAGCACGCCATTCGAGGAACAAGCAGGAATGCAGGCCTACGCCGAGCGACCGCCAGAATGGGGCAAACACTTGGAAATCAGCTGCTCCTCATGATGGCTGACCGCAGTACCGGCCTCATCGCCGGCAAGCCGGCTCCCACAGGGACCCCACTGGACCTGGGTCTTGTGCGAAACCTGTGGGCACCGGCCGGCCGGCGGTAGGGTCCAAACAAACACTACAAGGAAACGACATGTCCGACCCACTGCTGATCCCTTGCCCCCACTGCGACGGCCTCAACCGCCTGCCTGCCACCCGCCTGGGCGATGCGCCGAAATGCGGCCGCTGCAAACAGGATGTGCTGTTGGGCCGGTCGTTCGAGCTCAGCGAACGCAACTACGCCAGCCAGATCAAAGGCGACCTGCCGCTGCTGATCGACGTCTGGGCCGACTGGTGCGGCCCGTGCAAGTCCTTCGCCCCCACCTTCGAACAGGCCGCGCGCCAGCTCAACGGCCGCTGCCGCCTGGCCAAGCTCGACAGTGAAGCCAACCGCAACCTTGCTGGCCAGTTGGGTATCCGTTCGATTCCCAGCCTGATCCTGTTCAAGAACGGCCGCGAAGTCAGCCGCCAGGCTGGCGCGTTTCCACTGCAGTCGTTGCTGGAGTGGCTACGCAGCCAAGGGGTTTAAGCGTTTTCCTCGAGCAGCGAGTGCAGCTCGACAAACTGCTGGGTCAGCTTGTGCCGTGGCTCCAGGTGGATCAGCGGTAAACTGGCGTGGTGCGACTCGCGCATCTTTACCGAACTGCTCAGGTATACAGGCAATACCGGCAGGCCTTCGGCCAGCAGTTCGTCGAGCATCTGCTGGGGCAGGCTGGCGCGGGACTGGAACTGATTGACGACAATGCCTTCGACCACCAGCTCTTCGTTGTGGTCATCCTTCAACTCTTCGATCTCAGCCAGCAGCCCATACAGCGCCTGGCGCGAGAAACTGTCGCAGTCGAACGGGATCAGCACACGGTCTGCCGCAATCAGCGCGGATACCGCATAGAAGTTGAGCGCAGGCGGCGTATCGACGTAGATCCGCTCGTAATCCTCGTCGAGCTCGTCGAGCAACTTACGCAGCTTGTTGATCTTGTGCTTGGCCTCAAGCTTGGGCTGCAAATCGGCCAGCTCGGACGTGGCGGTGATCACATGCAGGTTGTCGAACGGGGTTTCGTAGATATCGACCTTGTTCTTCTTGCTGAACGGCCCGCTGGAGAGGCTTTGCTTGAAGAAATCGGCGATGCCCATTGGAATGTCTTCGCCGGTTAGGCCGGTCAGGTACTGAGTCGAGTTGGCCTGGGCATCCAGGTCGATCAGCAGGGTCCGATAACCCTCGCTGGCGCTGACCGCCGCCAGATTGCAAGCGATGCTCGACTTGCCCACGCCACCTTTCTGATTGAACACCACGCGCCGCATGAGAGACCTCCGTGTATCAACGAATGCCCGAGTATGTGGCGGAGCAGCGGCATTGGCCAGCGCCAATTGCCCCACGCCGATGGCAAGGGTTCAATGGACCCCTGCGGTTACGCCCGTCAGCAATTCGGCAAAGGCCTTGGCCATTGCCGACCCGCCATGTTGACGCTGGACCAGCCATACAGCAGAGGTGGCGCCTTCATCCAGAAGCGTTCGGTACACCACGCCCTCGATGCGCATGCGCTGAAAGGAAGCGGGCAGAATCGACACCCCAAGCCCCGCCGACACCAGCCCAATGATGGTCATGGCCTCCCCTGCTTCCTGGGCGAAATGCGGATTGAACCCTGCCTGCCGCGCCAGGCTCAGCAACTGGGCGTGTAACCCACTGCCGTAACTGCGCGGAAAGAACACGAACGGTTCATGGGCCAGCGCGGCCATGTGTACGCCGTGCTCGGTGCCCTCGGCCAGCGCATGTGAGGCATTGATCACCGCCACCAGCGGTTCGCGAAACAGTTCGGTGGCCACCAGCCCTTCCGGCAAGGGCATGGGGCGCATCAGCCCGACCTCGATGGACTCGTCGAACACCCCTTCGGCGACATCGCGGCTGCTCATTTCCTTGAGGTTCAAGTGCACCGCCGGGAAGCGCCGGCGGAAGGCATGAATCGCCTTGGGAATCTTCGAGGTAAACGGCGCCGACGACGTAAAGCCGATCTTCATTTCGCCCAGCTCACCCAATTGCGCACGGCGCGCAACATCGGCCGCCTTCTCCACCTGCGCGAGTACCTGGCGGGCTTCCTCGAGGAACAGCCGCCCGGCCTCACTCAGCTCGACCCGACGATTGGTACGCTCGAACAGGCGCGCGCCCAGTTCCTGTTCAAGGGCCTGGATCTGTTGACTCAGGGGTGGCTGAGAGATACCCAACTGCAGGGCCGCACGCCCGAAGTGCAGCTCTTCGGCAACCGCAATGAAGTAACGCAGGTGGCGCAGTTCCATGAAGCCTCCCTAATAGGTCGTAAAACATCTTAAATAGGTCGAACAATATATTGGATCTAATCATTAGCCAGCTATATGCTTTTTCCATTGCGCCAGAGGTACCCGCCCGTGAAAACTGCTGTAGCCCCCCTTCCTGCCGACCCCGAGCCTGCCCCGCTGAACGATATCTGGATCGAGAAAGGCACCCCTGCCTTCATGAAGACCGTATTGGCCCTTTTCAGCGGCGGCTTCGCGACCTTCGCCCTGCTGTATTGCGTGCAGCCGATGATGCCGCTGCTGTCGCAGGAGTTTTCGATCAATGCCGCGCAGAGCAGCCTGGTACTGTCGGTGTCGACCGGCATGCTGGCGTTCGGCCTGCTGATCACCGGGCCGATTTCCGACCGCATCGGGCGCAAGCCGGTGATGGTTTTTGCGCTGCTCTGCGCAGCGTTATCGACCATCGTCAGCGCGGTGATGCCGACGTGGGAAGGCGTACTCGCCACGCGGGCGTTGGTGGGTCTGTCGCTGAGCGGCCTGGCGGCTGTGGCGATGACCTACCTGAGTGAAGAAATCCACCCGCAGCACATTGGCCTGGCCATGGGCTTGTATATCGGTGGCAATGCCATCGGCGGCATGAGCGGCCGCCTGATCACCGGTGTTCTGATCGACTTCGTCAGCTGGCACACGGCAATGCTGACCATCGGCGGCCTGGCCCTGATCGCCGCGCTGGTGTTCTGGAAGGTGCTACCCGAATCGCGAAATTTCAGGGCGCAGACGCTCAAACCGCGCAGCCTGCTGGACGGCTTCGTCATGCACTTCAAGGACGCGGGCCTGCCTTGGCTGTTCCTCGAAGCCTTCCTGCTGATGGGCGCGTTCGTCACCCTGTTCAACTACATCGGCTATCGCTTGCTGGCCGAGCCCTATCACATGAACCAGGCGCTGGTCGGTCTGCTCTCGGTGGTCTATCTGTCGGGTATCTACAGCTCGGCGCAAGTGGGTGCGCTGGCAGATAAACTTGGGCGCCGGCGGGTGTTCTGGGCGAGCATTCTGGTCATGGCGGCCGGGCTGTTGATGACATTGGCCAGCCCACTGGTGATGATTATCGTTGGGATGCTGATCTTTACTTTCGGCTTCTTCGGAGCGCACTCGGTGGCCAGCAGCTGGATCGGCCGCCGAGCGCTGAAGGCCAAGGGGCAGGCTTCTTCGCTGTACCTGTTCTGCTATTACGCGGGATCGAGTGTGGCCGGGACGGCAGGCGGGGTATTCTGGCACCAATGGGGCTGGAGTGGCATCGGGCTGTTCATCGGCAGCCTCCTGGCGGTAGCGTTGCTGGTGGCGTTGCACCTTAGCAAGCTGGCGCCCAAGGCTGCCTGAAACAGGGCTGCTCTGCAGCCCAATCGCCGGCAAGCCGGCTCCCACAGGTAAACCACTGTAATCAAGGGCAGTGGGATACCTGTGGGAGCCGGCTTGCCGGCGATTGGGGCTTCAGATCAGTTCACGATCTCGACAATGTCCACATCCATTTCACGGCTCATCAGGTGCTTTTCCACCTCACCGGTCAGCTTGACCTTGGTCTTGTCGTTGAACGGCGTCGGCGGCAGGTCTTCATCGTCGATCTCAACGGTGATGGTGCCGGTGCTGTCCTTGAATTCGTACTTGTCGTCGTTGTCGATCTTCTTAGTGACATAGCCCTGCAGCACCACGGGGGTGTCATCGGCTGCGTCACTGGCAGCGGCAACGGTAGTCACCGACTGGGCGCCCGGGCCGGTGTAGCCGGCGGCCAATGCAGCGGTACTGAAGAAGGGGGCGAGGATCAGGGCAAGGTAACGAGTTTTCATGAGGATCGGGTCCTGTTTCGGTTTCGATGGGACCAGATTAGCGACGATCGCTGAATTAAAACTTAATGCAACAAAAACCGGCCCGCGGGCTAGTGCCGGTCAGTTAGCGCTATCAGGGCCGCTTTGCGGCCCCAATCGCTTGCCTGACTAGCATTCAGATCACTGGTGATACTGCGCCGACAGCTCATGCACGGCGTTGATGAACACACCCGCATGCTCCGGGTCGACCTCCGGCGTAATGCCGTGACCGAGGTTGAACACATGGCCGGTACCTTTGCCATAGCTCGCCAGGATACGTGCCACTTCGTTGCGAATGGCCTCGGGCTTGGCGTACAGCACGGTCGGGTCCATGTTGCCTTGCAGGGCAACCTTGTCGCCAACGCGGCGGCGGGCGTCGCCGATCTCGCAGGTCCAGTCCAGGCCCAGGGCATCAGCGCCGGCTTCGGCGATGCTCTCCAGCCACAGGCCGCCGTTCTTGGTGAACAGGATTACCGGCACCTTGCGCCCATCGTGCTCACGGATCAGGCCGCTGACGATCTTGCGCATGTAGGCCAGGGAGAACTCCTGATACGCCGCCGCCGACAGGTTGCCGCCCCAGGTATCGAAGATCTGCACGGCCTGGGCGCCAGCCAGGATCTGCCCGTTGAGGTAGCTGGTGACCGACTGTGCCAGCTTGTCCAGCAACAAGTGCAGGGCTTGCGGGTTGTCGTAGGCCATCGCCTTGGTCTTGCGGAAGTCTTTGGACGAACCGCCTTCGACCATGTAGGTGGCCAAGGTCCACGGGCTGCCGGAGAAACCGATCAGCGGCACACGGCCGTTCAGCTCGCGCCGAATGGTACTGACGGCATCCATTACGTAGCCGAGGTCTTTTTGCGGATCAGGGATTGGCAGGGCTTCGATATCGGCCGGGGTGCTGATGACCTTCTTGAAACGCGGACCTTCGCCGGTCTCGAAGTACAGGCCCAGGCCCATGGCATCAGGAATGGTGAGGATGTCCGAGAACAGGATCGCTGCGTCAAGCGGGTAGCGCTCCAGCGGCTGCAGGGTGACCTCACAGGCGAACTGCGGGTTCATGCAAAGGCTCATGAAGTCACCGGCCTTGGCGCGGCTGGCGCGGTATTCCGGCAGGTAGCGGCCGGCCTGGCGCATCATCCATACAGGGGTGACGTCTACGGGTTGCTTGAGCAGTGCACGCAGGAAACGATCGTTCTTCAGGGCAGTCATGTCGGCATCCGGCAAAAAAGTGCGGGCATTTTCTCAGACGCCAGCGCAAAAGGCACGGTTGAGACCATGCGTTTTGTCTATTGGGTGCCGTGGATCAAGCAATTTTGTATACAAAAAATGATGGGGCCGCTGTCCGGCCCCATCGGAGCCATCAGACTTCGAGGTAATCCAGGATACCTTCGGCAGCGGTACGACCTTCGAAAATGGCGGTCACCACCAAGTCCGAACCGCGCACCATATCGCCACCGGCGAATATTTTCGGGTTGCTGGTCTGGTGCTTGAACTTGCCTTTTTCCGGGGCCACCACGCGGCCTTGGCTGTCCATCTGGATGCCATGCTGCTCGAACCAGGGTGCCGGGCTCGGGCGGAAGCCGAACGCGATCACCACGGCGTCCGCCGGGAGGATTTCTTCGGAGCCCGGGATTGGCTCAGGGCTGCGGCGGCCACGGGCATCAGGCTCGCCAAGACGGGTCTCGACCACCTTCACGCCTTCGACCTTGTCTTCACCGACGATGGCGATCGGCTGACGGTTGTAGAGGAATTTCACGCCTTCTTCCTTGGCGTTCTTAACCTCTTTGCGCGAGCCCGGCATGTTGGCTTCGTCACGACGGTAGGCACAGGTCACCGCCTTGGCGCCCTGGCGGATCGAGGTGCGGTTGCAGTCCATTGCGGTGTCGCCACCGCCCAGCACCACGACTTTCTTGCCCTGCATGTCGACGAAGTCTTCCGGCGACTTCTCGAAGCCCAGGTTGCGGTTGACGTTGGCGATCAGGAAGTCCAGCGCGTCATGCACGCCAGGCAGATCCTCGCCTGGGAAGCCGCCTTTCATGTAGGTGTAGGTACCCATACCCATGAACACGGCGTCGTACTCGGCGAGCAGTTGTTCCATGGTGATGTCGGTGCCCACTTCGGTGTTCAGGCGGAACTCGATACCCATGCCGGTGAAGACTTCGCGACGATTGCTCAGCACGGTCTTTTCCAGCTTGAACTCAGGGATGCCGAAGGTCAGCAAGCCGCCGATTTCAGGGTTCTTGTCAAACACCACCGGGGTAACCCCGGCGCGCACCAGCACGTCGGCACAGCCCAGGCCCGCCGGGCCAGCACCGATGATGGCAACGCGCTTGCCGGTCGGTTTGACCTTGGACATGTCCGGGCGCCAGCCCATGGCGAAAGCGGTGTCGGTGATGTATTTCTCCACCGAACCGATGGTCACCGCGCCGAAGCCATCGTTCAGTGTGCAGGCACCCTCGCACAGGCGGTCCTGCGGACACACACGGCCGCAGACTTCCGGCAGGGTATTGGTCTGGTGCGAGAGTTCCGCCGCAGCCAGGATGTTGCCTTCGGAGACCAGCTTCAACCAGTTAGGGATGAAGTTGTGCACCGGGCACTTCCACTCGCAATACGGGTTACCGCAGCCCAGGCAGCGGTGTGCCTGCTCTACGGACTGCTGGGGTTTGAAGGGCTCGTAGATTTCCACGAACTCCTTCTTGCGCTGGCGCAGCAGCTTTTTCTTCGGGTCCTTTCGGCCCACTTCGATGAACTGGAAGTCGTTACTCAGACGTTCAGCCATTTTTCAAAACCTCTTAACAGCAGCTGCAAGCTACAAGCTGCAAGCCGCAAGACGATCACTTAAGCCGGGCAAACCTCGAGCTGCTCTTACTTGCAGCTTGAGGCTTGCCACTTGCAGCTGTTTTTACTGCGGGTTGGCACGGGTGCTGGACAGCAGTTGCTTGAGGTTGGCCGCCTTCGGCTTGACCAGCCAGAAGCGCCGCACGTAATCGTCCAGGTTCTCCGAGAGCTCACGCCCCCACTCGCTGCCGGTTTCTTCCACGTATTCGCCAAGGACCCGCGCCAGGTGGCTACGGTAGGCTTCCATCGCTTCACCACTGATACGCTGGATTTCCACCAGTTCGTGGTTAAGTTTGTCGACGAAGCTGTTGTCCATGTCGAGCACGTAGGCGAAGCCGCCAGTCATGCCAGAGCCGAAGTTGTAACCGGTCTTGCCCAGAACGCAGACAAAGCCACCGGTCATGTATTCACAGCAGTGATCGCCAGTACCCTCGACAACAGCGTGGGCGCCGGAGTTACGCACAGCAAAGCGCTCGCCTGCGGTGCCGGCGGCGAACAGCTTGCCGCCCGTGGCGCCGTACAGGCAGGTGTTGCCGACGATAGCGCTGTGCTGGGTTTCGAACGGGCTGCCCGCTGGCGGCACGATGGTGACCTTGCCACCGGTCATGCCTTTGCCGACGTAGTCGTTGGCGTCACCTTCCAGGTACAGGTTCAGACCACCGGCGTTCCACACGCCGAAGCTCTGGCCCGCGGTACCCTTGAAGCGGAAGGTGATCGGCGCTGCGGCCATGCCCTGGTTGCCGTGCAGCTTGGCGATTTCGCCGGAGATGCGCGCACCAATGGAGCGGTCACAGTTGCAGATGTCGAGCGCGAACTCGCCACCGGCCTGATCGCGGATGGCCGGCAGGGCCATTTCGACCATCTTCTCGGCCAGCTCGCCCTTGTCGAACGGCGGGTTCTTGTCGACTTCGCAGAACTGCGGCTTGTCGGCCGGGATGTGCGAGCTGCCCAGCAGCGGCGACAGGTCCAGGTAGTGCTGGCGTTCGGTATCGCCTGGCAGCACGTCGAGCAGGTCGGTCCGGCCGATCAGCTCGCCCAGGCTGCGAACACCCAGCTTGGCCAGCCACTCGCGGGTTTCCTCGGCGACGAAGGTGAAGAAGTTGATCACCATGTCGACGGTGCCGATGTAGTGGTCCTTGCGCAGCTTGTCGTTCTGCGTGGCCACGCCAGTGGCGCAGTTGTTCAGGTGGCAGATGCGCAGGTATTTGCAGCCCAGGGCGATCATCGGTGCGGTACCGAAGCCAAAGCTTTCGGCACCGAGGATAGCGGCCTTGATTACATCCAGACCGGTCTTCAGGCCGCCGTCGGTCTGTACCCGTACCTTGCCGCGCAGGTCGTTGCCGCGCAGGGTCTGGTGGGTTTCGGCCAGGCCCAGTTCCCACGGAGCGCCGGCGTACTTGATAGAGGTCAGCGGCGAAGCACCGGTACCACCGTCATAACCTGAGATGGTGATCAGGTCGGCATAGGCCTTGGCCACGCCAGCGGCGATGGTGCCAACGCCTGCCTCTGCCACCAGCTTGACCGATACCAGGGCTTGAGGGTTGACCTGCTTGAGGTCATAGATCAGCTGGGCCAGGTCTTCGATCGAGTAGATATCGTGGTGCGGTGGCGGCGAGATCAGGGTCACGCCCGGTACCGCATAGCGCAGCTTGGCGATCAGGCCGTTGACCTTGCCGCCTGGCAACTGGCCGCCCTCGCCCGGTTTGGCGCCCTGGGCAACCTTGATCTGCAGAACCTCGGCATTGACCAGGTATTCCGGGGTCACGCCGAAGCGGCCGGTGGCCACCTGCTTGATCTTGGAGCTGCGGATGGTGCCGTAACGCGACGGGTCTTCACCGCCCTCACCGGAGTTGGAGCGCGCGCCCAGGCGGTTCATGGCCTCGGCCAGCGCTTCGTGAGCCTCTGGCGACAGCGCACCCAGCGAGATACCGGCGGAGTCGAAGCGCTTGAGGATCGCCTCCAGCGGCTCGATCTGATCCAGCGGCAGGGCCTCGTCGGCCACCTTCACTTTCAGCAGGTCGCGGATCATCGACACCGGGCGCTGGTCGACCAGCGTGGTGTACTCCTTGAACTTGGCGTAGTCGCCCTGCTGCACGGCGGCCTGCAGAGTATTGACCACATCCGGGTTGTAGGCGTGGTACTCGCCACCGTGGACGAACTTGAGCAGGCCACCCTGCTGGATCGGCTTGCGTGCGCTCCAGGCCTCAGCGGCGAGCAGCTTCTGGTCGCCCTCGAGGTCGACGAAACGCGCACCCTTGATACGGCTGGAGACGCCTTTGAAGCTCAGGCCGACGACTTCTTCGGCCAGGCCCACAGCTTCGAACAGCTGGGCGCCACGGTAGGAGGCGATGGTGGAGATGCCCATCTTCGACAGGATCTTCAGCAGGCCCTTGGAGATGCCTTTGCGGTAGTACTTGAAGACTTCGTCCAGGTCGCCCAGCACTTCGCCGGTGCGGATCAGGTCGGCCAGCACTTCATACGCCAGATACGGGTATACCGCAGAGGCGCCGAAGCCCAGCAGCACGGCGAAGTGGTGCGGGTCACGGGCGGTGGCGGTTTCGACCAGAATGTTGCTGTCGCAACGCAGGCCCTTTTCTGTCAGGCGGTGGTGGACCGCGCCAACGGCGAACGAAGCATGCACCGGCAGCTTGCCCGGTGCGATGTAACGGTCGCTGAGTACCAGCTGGGTCTTGCCCGCGCGGACCGCTTCTTCAGCCTGGTCGGCGATGTTACGGATGGCCGCTTCCAGGCCAATGCCTTCCTCGTAGTTGAGGTCGATCAGCTGGCGGTCGAAGCCTTCGCGTTCCAGATTCATCAGCGAACGCCACTTGGCGGGCGAGATGACCGGGGAGCTGAGGATTACCCGCGAGGCGTGCTCTGGAGATTCCTGGAAGATGTTGCGCTCGGCACCCAGGCAGATTTCCAGCGACATGACGATCGCTTCGCGCAGCGGGTCGATCGGCGGGTTGGTGACCTGGGCGAACTGCTGGCGGAAGAAGTCGTAAGGCGAACGCACGCGCTGCGACAGCACGGCCATTGGCGTGTCGTCACCCATCGAACCGACCGCTTCCTGGCCTTGCTCACCGAGTGGGCGCAGAACCTGGTCACGCTCCTCGAAAGTGACCTGGAACATCTTCATGTACTGCTTGAGCTGGTCAGCGTCGTAGCTGGCCGCGCCCTGGTCGTCGGTGAGCGTCGCCTGGATGCGCAAGGCGTGCTGACGGAGCCAGCGCTTGTACGGGTGGCGCGACTTCAGGCGGTTGTCGATGGCATCGGTGTCGAGGATGTGGCCGGTCTCGGTATCCACGGCGAAGATCTGGCCTGGGCCGACACGGCCCTTGGCGATTACATCCTCAGGCTTGTAGTCCCACACGCCAATTTCCGACGCCAGGGTGATATAGCCATTCTTGGTGGTCACCCAGCGCGCCGGGCGCAGGCCGTTGCGGTCAAGCAGGCAGACCGCATGGCGGCCTTCGGTCATGACGATGCCGGCCGGACCATCCCACGGCTCCATGTGCATGGAATTGTATTCATAGAACGCGCGCAGGTCGGCGTCCATGGTCTCGACGTTCTGCCAGGCTGGCGGTACCAGCATGCGCACGCCGCGGAACAGGTCGATACCGCCGGTGACCATCAGCTCTAGCATGTTGTCCATGCTCGAGGAGTCGGACCCTACGCGGTTGACCAGCGGGCCGAGCTCTTCGAGGTCGGGGATCTGGTCGTTGGCGAACTTGGTGCGACGGGCCATGGCCCAGTTGCGGTTACCGGTGATGGTGTTGATCTCGCCATTGTGGGCGAGGAAGCGGAACGGCTGCGCCAGCGGCCATTTCGGCAGGGTGTTGGTAGAGAAGCGCTGGTGGAACACGCAGATTGCGGTTTGCAGGCGCTCGTCGTCCAGGTCTGGGTAGAAGGCCGCGAGATCGCGCGGCATCATCAGGCCTTTGTAGATGATGGTCTTGTGCGAGAAGCTGCAGATGTAGTGGTCGGCGTCGTGGGCGTTGGCCACGGACGAACGGCGACGGGCACTGAACAGCTTGATGGCGAATTCCTGATCGCTCAGGCCTTCACCGCCGATGAACACCTGTTCGATCTGCGGCAGGCGCTCCAGCGCCAGGCGGCCTAGCACGCTGGTGTCGATCGGAACTTTGCGCCAGCCAACCAGGGTCAGGCCGGCAGCGATGATTTCGCGGTCCATGTTGGCGCGAGCGGCTTCTGCTTTTACCGGGTCCTGATTGAAGAACACCATGCCAACGGCGTACTGCTTGGGCAGCTCGACGGCAAAGTGTTCCTGGGCCACGGCGCGCAGGAATTGATCGGGTTTCTGCATGAGCAGACCGCAACCGTCACCGGTCTTGCCGTCGGCGTTGATGCCGCCGCGGTGGGTCATGCAAGTCAGGGCCTGCATGGCAGTTTGCAGAAGGTGGTGGCTGGGTTCGCCCGTCATATGGGCGATCAGGCCAAAACCACAGTTGTCCTTGAATTCTTCGGGATGGTACAGACCTGTTTTCATAGACACTTTCTCACCAGGTTCACCTCTCAACCGGAGGCAAATCTCTTTTTTAACAACCACTTACCATCCACGCCGATCAAATGCCAGCTTTTTTGCGGTGGCCATGGAAAACCATTGTTGCACAGCGACAGCGATGCCCACAAATTTTCATGTCTCACCATTGAAAATTTATGTCGCTATTTTGAATGTTTTTGCGCCATGCGCCGTGATAGCGGCTTGGCTCGAGTCTGAAGCGTTTCAGCCATGACTGCAAGGTTGGCTTGTGGCCGGCAGCCTGGGACAGAAAAGCCTGCCGCGCTCGGGCGCAGCAGGCTAGACGAAAGTCAGTTATCGCTCAGCAACTGGGCGGCGGGGTGGTGCCGCCCGGAAGGTATCAGCGGGCCGTAGCCAGCTCTTGTTGGACGCTGGCGACAGTACGTGGCCAAGGTTTACCAGCCTGAACCTTCGCTGGCAAGTTCTTGATTGCCGCAACCGCTGCATCGCGGTTGGCGAAGCTGCCGTAGGTGACCACGTAGAGCGGCTTGCCTTGCAGGTTTTTCTTGAAGTAGCGATAGTCGCCACCCTGCGCCTTGACGAAGGCCTGCGCCGACGCTTCGGAGCTCGTACCAAGGATCTGCACTACATAATTGCCTGGTTTCTGTCCGGAGTACCAGCCGCTGTTACCGCTGCCGCCAGCCGGTTTGGCAGTGGCAACCTGGGTCGGTGCCGGAGCGGGCTTGGCAGGTGCAACCGGCTTGGCCGGCTGGGTTGCTACCGGCTTCTGCGCAGGCGCAACCGGCTGAGCCGGCGGCGCGCTGGTGGTGGCCTGGGCCATGGTGGGTGCGGGGCCTGCAGCCTCACCCTGCGGCGGGGCAATGGTCGTTACCGTTGGCGGATTGCCTGGCTGCAGCGCAGTGCTGTCCGCCGGGCCACCTTCTTCACCATCCCCCATGCCGGCGGCCTGCGCCAGCGGCTCGCGCATCACCGGCTGCGACTGGCCAACCAAGGGCAGTGGCATCGGCTGCGACGAGCCTGAGAATTCGATGGCCGGGTCAGTGGGCTTTGCTTCCCCCAGCGGCAATTGGGCTTGGGCCGCGGGCGCATCCGTAGCCGCCTTGTCGCTTTTCTTGGGCATGAGAACCGCGGCAGCAACGGCCACCACAACGACAGCGGACAGCGCGAGCACGTGTTTCTTAGGCATTTTGAACCCCATGGTTGGTCGCTTCGCCGTACTACGGCTGGCGATCATGGCTTCGATCAAGGTATCGCGGGCGACCTGGTTGATGTTGCCAGGCCAACCGTCGGAGTGTTCATGAATATCGACGATCTGCTCATGGGTGAACACCTCGATGCCCCGGCCTGCACCTTCCAGGCGCTGCTCCAGGTACTCGCGGGTCTCTTCCTCGCTGTAGGGGGCGAGTTCGATGACGTGGAAACGTTCTTCCTCGACATGGATCTCATCCAACCCGGCGATCAGCGACGCTTCGCCGAACAGGAACACGTGCGGGCGCCCCTCCGGGACACCTGCCGCCAGCTCCAGCAACGCTTGGAGTGCCGACTCGTCGAGTTGTTCCGCATCGTCCACCAGTAAATAGACTTCCTGCCCGGTGAGGGCAAGCTGTACCACCTTGGAGAGGATCGCCTGAACTTCCGCCGGGGCCACGTCCAGCGCCTGGGCCACCTGGCCCAGCACGCTGGCGGCGTCGCTGGCGCCGCGCGCCGATACCACTACGCTCTGTACCGACTGCTTGTTGGTACTGGCCACCAAGGCCTGGCGCAACAAGGTTTTACCACTGCCGACCGGGCCTGTAACCACCAGCATCAGCTGGCTGTAACGGGCCAGGTGGTGCAGTTGGCCGAGCACAGGCTTGCGCTGGGCAGGGAAAAACTTGAAGCCGGGCACACGCGGCGCGAACGGATCGTGGCTCAACTGGTAATGGTCGAGAAACGCCTCATCGGCATGCAAACTGGTCATTGCGCTGTCACAACCTCAAAGCTGGGCCACGATCGCGCGGTAATCCGCCGACAGCGTGGCCTGAAGAATCTCTTTCGGATAGTCGTCGGTAACCACGGCTTCGCCCATCTGGCGCAGGAGCACCAGACGCAAACGCCCATCAATCACCTTCTTGTCGACCGCCATATGCTCCATGAAATGCGCCGGGGTCATTTCCTGTGGTGGCACCACCGGCAAACCTGCATCCTGCAGCAGGCGGATTGCGCGATCGCGCTCGGACTGATCGATCCAGCCCAGACGCATCGACATCTCCAGGGCCATCACCGTACCCGCTGCCACGGCTTCGCCGTGCAACCAGACACCGTAGCCCATATGCGTTTCGATGGCATGCCCGAAGGTATGCCCCAAGTTGAGCGTCGCGCGCACACCAGACTCACGTTCATCAGCCCCGACCACCGCTGCCTTGGCTGCACACGAGCGCTGGATCGCTTCGGTCAGCGCCGCTGGCTCGAGGGCGCGCAAAGCCTTGATATTGTCCTCGAGCCAACCAAGGAAGGGCTTGTCGCAGATCAGCCCGTACTTGATCACTTCGGCCAGGCCCGCCGACAGCTCGCGCTCGGGCAGGGTATTGAGAGTGGTGGTGTCGATCAGCACGGCGTTGGGCTGGTAGAACGCACCCACCATGTTCTTGCCTAGCGGATGGTTGATGCCGGTTTTGCCGCCGACAGAGGAGTCCACCTGGGAAAGCAGGGTGGTCGGTACCTGGATGAAATCGACGCCGCGCTGATAGCACGCCGCAGCGAAGCCGGCCATGTCGCCGATAACGCCACCACCGAGGGCCACCACCGTGGTGCGGCGGTCGTGCCGGGCCGTGAGGAGCCCGTCGAAGATCAACTGCAGGGTTTCCCAGTTTTTGTGGGCTTCGCCATCCGGGAGGATCACTGGCAGCACCGAATAGGCACCCAGCGTCTTGCTCAGGCGTTCGAGATACAGGGGCGCGACGGTCTCGTTGGAAACGATGGCAACCTGCCGGCCGGCAATATGCGGCGCCAGCAGTTCTGGCTGGTCAAGCAGGCCTTCGCCAATATAGATCGGGTAGCTGCGCTCGCCCAGGTCGACCTTAAGTGTCTGCATGTATCCCCACAATGTACTTGGGCGCGGCGTCGGCTGAGCGACCCACGCGGTAACGTTGAACCTCGCCTCGGCGCTGGCCGAGAATAGTCCCGGCCTACCGGGGCGGCAACTGCTGCAAGCGCTCGAGAATATCCAGTACGACCATGCGCGGGGGCCGTTCGTCGGTTTCAACCACGATGTCGGCGATCTCACGGTAGAGCGGGTCGCGTGCTTCAAGAAGGCTACGCAAAGTCGCTTCCGGATTGGCAGTACGCAGCAACGGGCGATTGCGATCGCGCGCAGTACGCCCGACCTGCTGTTCCACTGAGGCGTGCAGGTAGATCACCCGGCCACCATGGTGCAGGGCCTGGCGGTTGGCCTCGCGCATCACCGCGCCGCCGCCGGTCGCCACGACCACGCCATCGAGCGCGCAGAGCTCGGCGATCATCGCCTGCTCACGGTCACGGAAGCCCGGCTCGCCTTCTTTGTCGAAGATCCACGGGATGTTGGCGCCTGTTTTCAGTTCGATTTCCTTGTCGGAATCTTTGAACAGCAGGCGCAGCTCTTTGGCCAACAGGCGCCCGATGGTGCTTTTTCCAGCGCCCATGGGCCCTACAAGTATCAAATTTCGCACAGAATCAACGACTCACAGCAATCGCCTGGTCATTCATGATACGCGGAGTCAGGAAGACCAGCAGCTCGGATTTTTTCTCTTGTAATGCATCGCGTCGAAACAGCCGCCCAACATACGGCAGATCGCCGAAAAATGGCACCTTGTCCACCACATTGTTTTGCGTCGTCGAATACACACCGCCAATGACGATGGTTTCCCCGTCAGCTACCCGTACCTTGGCATTGACCTCGTTCTTGCGGATCGGCGGTACATCGTTCAAGGCATTGACGAAATCAGGCTCGTCCTTGGTCACCTTGACCGTCATGATCACCTTGCCGTCCGGCGTGATCTGCGGAGTGACCTCCAACGACAGCGACGCCTCGCGGAATGTAACCGACGTAGCGCCACTCTTCGTGGTCTCCTGGTAAGGGACTTCGGTACCTTTGAGGATGCGGGCAGTTTCGTTGTTAGCGGTGACCACCTTGGGCTGGGAAATGATTTCACCATTACCGGTCTTCTCCATGGCGCTGAGTTCAAGGTCCAACAGCACGCCCCCACGCAACACCCCAAAGCCGATGCTGGAGCCGGCCCGCTCCATGCCAAGATCAACAAACACGTCCTTGCCCAAAGCAGGGGCTTCGCTGTAGAGGCGAGGGCCCCAGCGCACCCCAAGGCTGTTCTCGTAATCGACATTGGCCTCCACGATGCGCGCCTCGATCTCTACCTGTCGTACCGGCACATCCAGTTGCGCAACCAACTGGCGCAACTCGGCAAGCCGGTCCTCAGGCTGGTGCGCAACCAGCGTATTGGTGCGCACATCCACACTCAAACTACCGCGGCCAGTCAGAATGCCGTCATCGGCCAACGTAGCCAGCAGCAACTCGGCAAGTTCCGAGGCCTCGGCGTGGTGTATCGGCAGCAACTCGCGGCGCAACGGCCGCGATTGGGCCTCCAGCTCCAACCCCATGCGCGCTCCCAGGGCCTGTTCGGCCAGCTCAGCCGCTGGCGCCACCAACAGCACATTGCCCTCCTCCCGCCGGCCCAGCCCTTTGCTGCGCAACACCAGTTCCAGAGCCTGATCCCAAGGAACATCCTGCAGACGCAAGGTAATACTGCCCTGCACCGTGTCGCTTGCGACCAGATTGATCCCGGCATAATCGGCAAGCACCTGCAACACAAGGCGCACTTCTACGTCCTGGAAGTTCAGCGAAATCGGTTCACCCCGATAAGGCGTTGCCGCCAGCAACGGCATCGGCAGCAATGCCGCCACCAGCCACTTCATCAACCCGTTCATTGTCCTCCTGGATCTCCCTGTCCACGCCCTTCCTGAGCGTCAGCAATGTAGTACGCTCACGCCAAGTGCCTCCTACGAACAACCGTTCGCACACCTCGACCTGTTGCTCATCTACGCGCACTACCATCCCCTCATCGCGCCCCAGCCGGTCACCGGAACGCACGCGATAGAGCCGCCCTGAAGACAACAGCAGAGCCTCATGCTGCATGCCTCGGGACAAGCTGCCGACCATTTCAAGCTGAGCAAGCGGTATATTGGCGAGCCCTTGCCTGACAGCGCGGCCCGACCAAACTGAAAACGGATCGGCAACAGGGGGCTTAACCTGATCACGGGCAGGCAACCAAGCCAGTGATTCCGGCTCTGCCACCGCCCCATCGGCATGGAAGGCGTCGACACGCAGCCTTAACCTCAACAATCCGGGCCTGCCATGAGCACTGGCCAGATGCATATCACCGGCACGCAGCAGGCGAACCTGCCCAAGCCAATCATCGAGCCACATTCGCAATGCCGCGTAACGCCCCACTACCTGCACATCCAGCGGCGTTCGTCCAAAACCTGCCTGACTCTGCTCCTCCAGTACCTCAAGTTGCTCGAAATGCAGCCCATGCACAGGCCCCGACGCGGCCAACTGATCGAGCAGATCACTGATTTCGCCCCCAGCCGCCAGGCGCCATCGCATATCGTCCAGGCGCCGCTGGGCTTCACTCAGCGCTTGCGGGGAATGCACACGTGCCAACACTTGGGTGGCCTTGGCCTGATGCATGTCGTTCAGGGCCCTTTGGTTTGCCTGCTCTGTCTGCTGCAGTTGCCGCCATTCCGGCCAGCGAACCAGGCACCCAGCCGCAAATACAAGGCACGCCGTGACTATCGGCAGTGCACATCGGAACAAGCGCGAGCGCGCGACGAGCGCCTGCCAGTCCAGACGCAAGAGCAGATTCACGACCAGGACGCCGACATCCGCGCCAGCAGCAAGAACTCTTCTCCTGCAGGCATGCTCTTGATCCGCTTCAGTTCCAGATCGAGCAATATCCCGGAGCGCCCGAGATCCCGCATCAACTGAGCGATCACAGCACTGGAAGCGGCCAGCCCAGCCAAGTGCAACCGCTCACCCTCGACCCTCAGTTCGACAACCTGAACGCCCTCAGGCAATGCCCGCTCCAGATCGGTAAACAGCGTCGTCAGAAGCTCTTGATCAGCGTACAAGGCGTCCAGTACGGTCGTTTGGGCCCTTACTGCCTCGATGGCCTTCTGAATACCGTCTAGCTGCTCCAACTGCGTATTGAGCTCTGTGATGACGGCCTGGCGAGCGAGGTTGGCATTAGCATGATGCTGCGCACGCTGGCGTGCCAGCTGATCCATCAACAACACAACACACAGTGCCAGCACCACACCGCCAAGCAGCATGAACCGCAAGCGGCGAAGCGCCGCCTGGCGCTGCTGCTCGCGCCAGGGCAGAAGATTGATACGCAGCATCAGCGCAAAGCTCCCAGCGCCAGGGCGGCCGCCAGTGCCATATTGTCGTCGTGGCATGTAAGACCAGCCACCTGCGGCAATGGCCGGCAAGGCATACTCAACTGGTCGAACAATTCACCGAGCCGACCTTGCTCAAGCAGCACGCTTCCCGTCAGAAGCAGGTCTTGTACCTGTAGATCATCGACAAACAGTTCACCCAGCCGGCCCAAGGCCACTTCGCGCCGCTGCGGCAACATACCCTGTGACCAGCAATGCAGGGTTGCGCCGCCGGCCTCGAGACGCAGCAGCGCGGAGCCGTCTGCACGCGGTTGTGGCATCATTCGCAACAAGGCGATGCTGTCGACCTCCACGACCTCCAGCTGCAACCCAGCCTCATCGAACAGCGCTTCCAACGGCTGCAGCACGGTCTGCCGGCAGGCCACCACCAGGACATCATGTGCGCCAGCCTGTCCACATGAAGCACCCAAAACCTGGAAGTCCATCACCAGGTCTTCCAGCGGAAACGGAAACAACCTGTCCGCATCAGCCAAAAGTTGCGCCTCCATCTCGGCTACTGGCAGGTCTGCCGGTAGCTGGCACAACTTGCAGATTACCTGCGAGGCAGGCAGGGCCACTGCGACCCGGCGCTGGCGACTGCCACTGCGCCGACAAGCACTACGCAGCGCCGCAACAACGCGATCGGGCACCTGCCACCAATCAGCAGTACCTGCGGGCTCGAATCGCTCAACCTCCCAGGCAAGACGCTCACAGCGCCCTTTTCTACGTCGCAGTTGTACAAGCCGAACCGAATCGGCGGCAATTTCAACCCCCAACAGTGAACCGGCATCCTTGCCAATGCGTCCAAGCATCGCTGCTCCTTTGTGTCAGCCCTGAAACCCGCGCCAGCACCATGGTTTGATGACCAGACGGTGCAGCGGGCCGCCCGGCCGGTCACCCGGCGAGGCGAAAAATGCTTATAATGCCCAGCGTTTTTTTCGTCCGCCGGCTCCGTGCGCAACTCACCCCTCAACCTGGACACCCAAAAGCCTTGATACGCCTGCTGAAGTTCTTCTGGTGGTCTTTCGTCGCAGTCATCTGCGCGCTCGTACTCGGTGTGAGCGGTGCGTTTCTGTATCTTAGCCCCAACCTGCCGTCGGTCGATTCGCTCAGAAGCATCCAGTTGCAGATCCCCCTGAGGGTGTACAGCAGCGATGGCAAGCTGATCGCCGAGTTTGGCGAAATGCGCCGCTCGCCCATCCGCTTCGCGGACATTCCCCCGCAATTCATTCAGGCGCTTCTGTCAGCAGAGGACGACAATTTCCTCAATCACTACGGCGTCGACCCGGGAAGCCTGATGCGCGCCGCGACCCAACTGGTGAAAACCGGTCACATACAGACCGGCGGCAGCACAATCACCATGCAGGTGGCGAAGAACTTCTTCCTCACCAGCGAGCGCAGCTTCTCGCGCAAGACCAACGAGATTCTCCTGGCCCTGCAGATCGAGCGCGAACTGACCAAGGACGAAATCCTCGAGCTGTACGTGAACAAGATCTACCTGGGCAACCGCGCCTACGGCATCGACGCTGCCGCACAGGTTTACTATGGCAAGTCGATCCGTGACGTGAGCCTGGCGCAGATGGCGATGATCGCCGGCCTGCCCAAGGCACCGTCGCGCTTCAACCCTTTGGCCAACCCGGTGCGTGCAAAAGAGCGTCGCGACTGGATCCTGGGCCGCATGTACAAGCTCGGCAAAATTGACGAGGCGAGCTACCAGGCCGCCCTGGCCGAACCGCTCAACGCCAGCTACCACGTATCGGCGCCTGAGGTTAACGCGCCCTACATCGCCGAGATGGCCCGTGCCGAAATGGTTGGCCGCTATGGCAGCGATGCGTATACCGAGGGTTTCCGCGTCACCACCACAGTGCCGAGCGACATGCAGGAAATCGCCAACAAGGCCGTTCACGGTGGCCTGTCCGATTATGATGAGCGCCACGGCTACCGCGGCCCTGAATCGCGCTTCCCGGGCAAAGGCCAGGCTGCCTGGCTGCAGGAATTGAACAAGCAGCGCACCTTGGGCGGGCTGGAACCGGCCATCGTTACCCAGGTTGATAAGAGTGGCCTGAAGGTGCTGACCCGTGGCGGCAAGGAAGAAGACGTCGCCTGGGACACCATGAAGTGGGCGCGCCCGTTCATCAATAGCAATGCGCAGGGCCGGGCGCCACAATCGCCGGCAGACGTAGCCCAGATTGGCGACCTGGTGCGCGTGCAGCGGCTGGACGACGGCAAACTGAAGTTCAGCCAGGTGCCGGCAGCACAGAGTGCACTGATTACTCTGGACCCTTACAACGGCGCCATCCGTGCGCTGGTTGGGGGTTTCTCGTTCGAGCAGAGCAACTACAACCGCGCCATGCAGGCCAAGCGCCAGCCAGGGTCAAGCTTCAAGCCGTTCATCTATAGCGCAGCACTGGACAGTGGCTATACCGCCGCCAGCCTGGTCAACGACGCTCCGATCGTGTTCGTCGACGAGTACCTGGACAAGGAATGGCGACCCAAGAATGACACCAACACCTTCCTCGGCCCGATTCGAATGCGCGAAGCGCTGTACAAGTCGCGCAACCTGGTATCGATCCGCCTGCTGCAGGCCATGGGCGTAGGGCGTACCATCGACTACATCACCAAGTTCGGCTTCAACAAACAGGACCTGCCGCCCAACCTGTCGCTGGCATTGGGCACCGCGACCCTGACGCCAATGGAAATCGCCACCGGCTGGAGCACCTTCGCCAACGGTGGTTACAAGATCAACCCGTACCTGATCGAGCGCATCGAGAGCCGCAACGGCGAGACGCTGTTCACCGCCAACCCTGCGCGCGTGCCGCAGGGCGCCGAAGACGATGCGGGCCTGGCGGCACCAGAACAGCCGATCAGCACGGCGTCGCTGCCAGGTGAGGCGCCGTCCGTTCCTGGCCTGCCCGCACCCGCCACACAGGTACCGGTAACCGCCGAGCAGATCATTGATGGCCGTACCACCTACATCCTCACCAGCATGCTGCAAGACGTGATCAAACGCGGGACCGGGCGCCGCGCCCTGGCCCTGGGTCGTACGGACCTGGCGGGCAAGACCGGCACCACCAACGAGTCCAAGGATGCCTGGTTCTCCGGCTACAACGCCGATTACGTCACTACCGTCTGGGTCGGTTTCGACCAGCCGGAAACCTTGGGTCGCCGCGAATACGGCGGGACGGCTGCCCTGCCGATCTGGATGAGCTTCATGGGCGCGGCCCTGAAGGACAAGCCCAACCACCCGCCTGCAGAACCGGAAGGCATCCTCAGCCTGCGGGTCGACCCGGTCAGCGGTCGTGCGGCCTCTCCAAGCACGCCTAACGCCTACTTCGAACTGTTCAAGGCTGAAGATTCGCCACCGTCGGTGGATGAACTGGGCAACGGTGCAGCGCCGGGCAGCCCGCTGCCGGCCGATGAAGCGGCGCCCATGGATCTGTTCTGAGCTGCAAGCTGCAAGAGGTTCCTATACTGGCTGTCCCACCGCGCCAGTCAGTACTAGCACGATCCGGCTTGTAGCTTGTAGCTCGCAGCTTGAACAAAAAAAAACCGGCTCATATGAGCCGGTTCTTTTTTGCGCCCTGCTTCAGCCGTTGAACACTTCGTCAACGCTGTTGAGCGGGTAGTGCTTCGGATATGGCAGGGTAGCCACGCCGGATTCGATGGCAGCCTTGGCTACGGCATCGGAAACCACGGTGATCAGACGTGCGTCCAGCGGCTTCGGAATGATGTACTCGCGACCGAATTCCAGGCCTTCAACGCCATAGGCTTCGCAAACTTCCTTAGGCACCGGCAGCTTGGCCAGGTCCTTCAGGGCGATGGCGGCGGCGATCTTCATTTCTTCGTTGATACGCTTGGCGCGTACGTCCAGGGCACCACGGAAGATGAACGGGAAGCCCAGCACGTTGTTGACCTGGTTCGGGTAGTCGGAACGACCGGTAGCCATGATCACGTCGTTGCGGGTGGCATGAGCCAGCTCTGGCGAGATCTCCGGGTCCGGGTTCGAGCAGGCGAACACGATCGGGTTGGCAGCCATCGATTTCAGGCCTTCCGCGCTCAGCAGGTTCGGGCCGGACAGGCCAACGAACACATCGGCACCGTCCAGCGCATCAGCCAGGGTGCGTTTGTCGGTAGCGTGAGCGAACTGGGCCTTGTACTGGTTCAGGTCGTCACGGCCAGCGTGGATCACGCCGCTGCGGTCGATCATGAAGATGTTTTCGACCTTGGCACCCATGCTGACCAGCAGCTTCATGCAGGAGATGGCGGCAGCGCCGGCACCCAGGCAGACGATCTTGGCGTCTTCGAGCTTTTTGCCTGCGATTTCCAGGGCGTTGATCATACCGGCTGCGGTAACGATTGCGGTGCCGTGCTGGTCATCGTGGAACACTGGAATGTCGCACTGCTCGATCAGGGTGCGCTCGATTTCGAAGCACTCTGGCGCCTTGATGTCTTCGAGGTTGATGCCACCGAAGGTGATCGAGATGCGGCGAACGGTGTCAATGAAAGCTTGCGGGCTTTCCGACTCGACTTCGATATCGAATACGTCGATACCGGCGAAACGCTTGAACAGAACACCCTTGCCTTCCATGACCGGCTTGGAAGCCAGTGGGCCAAGGTCACCCAGACCGAGGATGGCGGTGCCATCGGAAATAACTGCAACAAGGTTGCCCTTGCCAGTGTATTTGTAGGCCAGCTCAGGATCACGGCCGATTTCACGCACCGGTTCTGCAACGCCTGGGCTGTAGGCCAGGGCGAGATCGCGGGCGGTGGCGGTGGGCTTGGAGAGCTCGACGCTCAGTTTCCCCGGACGAGGTTGAGCGTGGTATTCGAGAGCGGCGGTTTTCAGGTCTGACATGGTGGGCATTCCGCTATTTACTGTTCTGACGGACCGCCGAGGATACGCAAAGAGCCGGGGAGCCACAAGACTGGTCGGTCACTTGTGTCAAGGCCTTTAGCCTACGACTTTACGCTATAACACACGGGGGCATTCAAGCGACAGTGTGTACAATCTAGTAGCGAAATGTCTACATCTTTTCAGCTTGAAATGCGCTCCAGCATGCTCGGATCGGTGATTGGCAACACCCAGCGTCGCTGCCCCGGCTTGAGCCCACCCTTGCGGGAACGATCCAGCACCCAACCACGCGCCTCGACCTGGCGTCCCTTGAGGTTATCGAAGAAGCCTTTGGGGAAGTTGCGTTGCAGACGAGCGGGAACCTGAAGCACCACGCCAGTTTCCAGTTCCAGCCAGATGCCGCCACGATTGCGTGCAATATTCCGGATGGTGCCGCCGATCACTGCAAAGCCCGACTCGCGGACCTGGCTTGCGCGAAGTACCGGTGAACTGCGCCAAAGGCCAGCGCCTGCCTTGCGCGCCGATTGCTCGGCCACTTGCTGGCACGCCACCAAACGCACATTGGGCGCAACCGCGACGCGATAACCAAGCCCTTCGCCAAACAATCGCGCTTCAAGATTGTCGCCAGTGCGGGCGTAAACATGTGCCAGCGTCCGGCCGTACTTGTCCTTGGGCTCGACGCCGAGCACCAAGCCGACACGGCCGTCGCTGGCTTTGACCAAGGCTTGCAAACGCCGCTTGGCGGCCTCGGCAAACGGTTCGCTGGTGCGCCCCTTGCGCCCTATCTCCGGGGCGTTGATGCCAATCATGCGCACGCTGCGACCATCGGTAAGGCGCAGGGTATCGCCATCGACCACCTGACGCACTGCCACGATCTGCGGCCTGTCCGGCAATGGGCAAAACGCCAGGGCCGGCACTTGCCAAAGCGCGCCCACAAAAAAGGCGCCCACAAGGGGCGCCTTTTTCAGCAACAACGCGAAGCCCGAAGGATTCGCCATGCGCATGATTACTTCTTGGTACCGAACATACCGAAGCGATCGGCGAAGCGCTGAACGCGACCACCGGTGTCCAGCACTTTCTGCTTACCGGTGTAGAACGGGTGGCACAGGTTGCAAACGTCGATCGCCAGGGTGCTGCCCAGGGTCGAACGGGTTTCGAATTTGTTGCCGCAGCTGCAGGTCACAGCAACTGCTTCGTAGTTCGGATGAATATCAGCTTTCATGGTCACTTCCTCGAGCTGCGTGCCGCCACCCAACACCAATTGTTGAATACCGCACGTAATTAGGCGGGGAATAATACCAGAGAGCTGCGTCGACGCAAGTTGTCGCTTGCACCGACTGTCGTCTGCTAGGCTCGCCAGTCTTTGAAATGCCCTGCGAGACCTTACGCGTGTCCGACGTCATCCTGCGCCTTGCCCTGCCCTCCCCCCTGCGTCGCCTGTTCGACTACCGGGCGCCGGCGAGCATGGCGCGCCAGGCACTCACTCCCGGGATGCGCATCCGAGTGCCGTTCGGCCGCCGCGAGATGATCGGCGTGCTGGTAGAGGTCTGCGACCACAGCGAAGTCCCTGCCGACAAGCTGAAACCGGCCAGCGCCCTGCTCGACCCCGTTTCACCGGTGCCGGCGCCGCTGTTCAAGCTATGCCTGTGGACGGCCCAGTACTACCAGCACAGCCTCGGCGACACCCTGAGCTGGGCCTTGCCCACCTTGCTGCGCCAGGGCGAGCCGGCCGAGATGCGCCAGGAACGCTTCTGGCACGTGGCCCCCGGCGCCCGCCTTGAAGACCCCCGCATCGCACGCGCACCGCGCCAGCGCGACGCCCTGAAAACCTTGGCCCAACACCCGCATGGCGTTGCCCACAGCCTTTTGAGCAAACTGAACCTGAACAAGGACAGCCTCGATCTGCTGCTCGCCAAGGACCTGGTTCAGCAGGAAGTACGCCGCCACCTGCCGGCGCAACGGCATGAACACTGGCTGGCCCAACCGGAACTGCCGCTCAACGACGAGCAGCGCGAAGCATTCGAGGCTGTGCGCGATGGCTTTGGCGGTTTCAATGCGTTCCTCCTGGCCGGCGTTACCGGCAGCGGCAAGACCGAGGTCTACCTGCAACTGATCCGCGAAACCCTGGAGGCTGGAAAGCAGGCGCTGGTGCTGATCCCGGAAATCAACCTCGGCCCGCAAACCCTGGCGCGTTTCGAACAGCGTTTCAACGCACGCATCGCCTTGGTGCATTCGGCCGTCAATGACCGCGAACGCCTCGACGCCTGGCTGGCAGCGCGAGATGGCGAGGCCGATATCATCATCGGCACGCGTTCGGCGCTGTTCACCCCAATGAAGAACCCGGGCCTGATCATCATCGACGAGGAACATGACGGTTCCTATAAGCAGCAGGAAGGCCTGCGCTACCACGCCCGCGACCTTGCGATGGTGCGCGCTCACCAGGAAAACATCCCGATTCTGCTCGGCTCGGCCACCCCTTCGCTGGAAACCCTGCACAATGCCCTGACCGGCCGCTACCGCCTGCTACGCATGAACCAACGCGCAGGGGGCGCGCGCCCGCCACGCATGTTACGCCTGGACGTGAAAAGCCTGCCGCTGGACAGTGGCATCAGCGGTCCCCTGCAACAGGCCATCCGCCAGACACTGGAAGCAGGCCAGCAGGTGCTGGTTTTCCTCAACCGCCGCGGTTTCGCCCCGACGCTGCTATGCCACGACTGCGGCTGGCTCAGCGAATGCCCGCGCTGCGATGCCCGCATGACCGTGCACCAGCGCGCCGGCGTGCTGCGCTGCCACCATTGCGGGTACGACGAACGCCTGCCGCACCAGTGCCCTAAGTGCAACCATGTCGACTTGCGCCCGGTAGGTGCAGGTACCGAGCGCGCCGAGGAACGTCTGAAGGTATTGTTCCCCGATTACCCAATCCTGCGGGTCGACCGCGACAGCACGGCCCGCAAGGACGCCATGAACAATTTGTTCAGCACCATTCAGCGCGGCCAGCCGAGCATCCTGGTCGGGACGCAGATGCTGGCTAAGGGGCACCACTTTCCGCGGGTTACCTTGGTCGCGATTCTCGATGCCGATGGGGGGCTGTTCTCCGGCGACTTTCGCGCCACCGAGCGCATGGCACAACTCATCGTGCAGGTGGCCGGGCGCGCCGGGCGTGCCGAGGAGCCCGGCAAAGTGGTCATCCAGACGCACCTGGCCGACCACCCCCTACTGGTACAGTTGACCGAGCAAGGCTACTTCGCCTTTGCCGAACAGGCCCTGGACGAGCGCCGCGCCGCCGGCCTGCCACCGTATTCCCACCTTGCCCTGCTGCGCGCCGAAGCGCACAAGCCAGGGCAGGCCGAAGGTTTTCTCGACGAAGCCTGCAACGCAGCGCAGCGCCTGGTTGCGGAGCAACGCTTGCCCGGCATTGAACTGTTGGGCCCGGTGCCTGCTCCGATGGAGCGCAAGGCCGGGCGCTTCCGTGCGCAATTGCTGATACAGGCCGAAACCCGGGCACCGCTGCATCGACTGATCAGTGCCTGGTTGCTAGTGTTGGAGCAGCTTCCAGGCGGGCGACAAGTACGCTGGTCGCTGGATGTCGACCCGGTCGACCTTTATTGAGCTGCAAGCAAGAGCAAGAGCAGGCCGGGCGATGGCGCTTTTTCTTGCAGCTTGCAGCTTGCAGCTCAAAGGTTGGCAACCCGGCCCCAGCAACGGATAATACCCAGTTTTTCCACCTGCGCATCCAGGCGCTCCACCGCGCTAGCGGTCGAAAAGAGATCCCCATGAAAGACACCATTCGCCAGCTGATCCAGCAAGCCCTCACCCAACTCGTCACCGACGGTGTGCTGCCTGAAGGGCTGTCGCCGGCGATCCAGGTGGAAAACGCCCGGGACAAGACACACGGCGACTTCGCCAGCAACATCGCGATGATGCTGGCCAAGCCGGCTGGCATGAAGCCGCGTGACCTGGCCGAAAAGCTGATTGCAGCCCTGCCGGCCAGTGCAGACATCAGCAAGGCCGAAATCGCAGGCCCAGGCTTTTTGAACTTCTTCCAGAACACCGACGCCTTGGCCAACCGCCTGGACGCCGCCCTGGCCGATGCACACCTGGGTGCGCGCAAGGCTGGCCCTGCGCAGAAGGTGGTGATCGATATGTCGGCACCGAACCTGGCCAAAGAGATGCACGTCGGCCACCTGCGATCCACCATCATCGGTGACAGCGTCGCCCGCGTGCTGGAATTCCTGGGCGACCAGGTCATCCGCCAGAACCACGTGGGCGACTGGGGTACTCAGTTCGGCATGCTGCTGGCCTATCTGGAAGAAAACCCGATCACCAGCGACGAGTTGTCTGACCTGGAGAACTTCTACCGCGCCGCCAAGAAGCGCTTCGACGAGTCCGAGGAATTCGCCACCCGCGCCCGCGGCCTGGTGGTCAAGCTGCAGGCCGGCGACCCGGACTGCATGGCCCTGTGGACGCGCTTCAAGGACATTTCGCTGTCGCACTGCCAGAAAACCTACGAGTTGCTCAACGTCAAACTGACCATGGCCGACGTGATGGGCGAAAGCGCCTATAACGCCGACCTCGCCAACGTGGTTGCCGACCTCAAGGCCAAAGGCCTGCTGGTCGAGGACCAAGGCGCCCAGTGCGTGTTCCTCGAAGAGTTCAAGAACAGCGAAGGCGAGCCATTGCCCGTGATCGTGCAGAAGGCCGACGGCGGCTACCTGTACGCCACCACCGACCTGGCTGCAGTGCGCTACCGCAGCAATGTGCTCAAGGCCGACCGCGCACTGTACTTCGTCGACCAGCGCCAGGCGCTGCACTTCAACCAGGTGTTCGAAGTGGCGCGCCGTGCCGGTTTCGTCGGGCACCCGATGCAGATGGAACACATGGGCTTCGGCACCATGAACGGCGCCGATGGCCGCCCGTTCAAGACCCGTGACGGCGGCACCGTGAAGCTGATCGACCTGCTCACCGAGGCCAAGGAGCGTGCCTACGCACTGGTCAAGGAGAAAAACCCGAGCCTGGCCGAGGACGAATTGCGCCACATCGGTGAAGTGGTCGGTATCGGCGCGGTGAAATACGCGGACTTGTCCAAGCACCGCACCAGCGACTACAGCTTCAACTTTGAGCTGATGCTCAACTTCGAAGGCAACACCGCGCCCTACCTGCTGTACGCCTACACCCGCGTGGCCGGCGTGTTCCGCAAGTTGGGCAAGGGCTTTGACGAGGTGGAAGGCCACATCGTCCTGCAGGCTGCCCACGAGCAGGACCTGGCTGCACGCCTGGCGCAATTCGGCGAAATCCTCAACAACGTCGCGGACAAGGGCACCCCGCACGTGTTGTGCACCTACCTGTACGACCTGGCCGGCCTGTTCTCCAGCTTCTACGAGAATTGCCCGATCCTCGCCGCCGAAACCCCCGAGCAGCAGCAGAGCCGTCTGCGCCTGGCGGCCCTGACGGGTCGCACCCTGAAGCAAGGTCTGGAACTGCTCGGCCTGGAAACCCTGGAGCGCATGTAAGTTGGCCGCCAAGAAAAAACCAGCTCCCAAGCGCGGTGCAAGCCGCACCCAGGCACCGGCCAAACAGCCGATCCCCGGTTGGATATGGTTGGCGGTCGGCCTGACGGTCGGCGCCTTCATCGTCTTTCTGATGAAGCTCGAGCCTGGCGGTGGCGATATCAAGCGCGCCAAGCCCGAGCAGCAGAAGCCCGAGAAAGTTGCCGAGGCGGGCAAGTCCACGGCGGCCACGACGCAGCAGCCGGTAAAGCCCAAGTATGACTTCTACACTCTGCTGCCCGAGTCGGAAGTGATCGTGCCGCCAGAAGCCGTGCCTGAGAAGACGCCGCCTGTCCCAGCCCAGCCGGTGACTCCGGTCACACCTGCCGAAGCGGCGAAAATCGACACTGCGCGCGCCCAGGCTGCACTGTTGGGCCAGACGCCACCCCCGGCTCCGCCAGTGATCAAGCCTGCGGCCACCACGCAATACTTCCTTCAGGCCGGGTCGTTCCGTAAACAGGCCGACGCCGACAAGGTGCGGGCGCAGATCATCCTGCTGGGCCAGACGGTGAAGGTGGAGTCGGGCACGGTCAAGGATGAAACCTGGTACCGCGTGCTGGTCGGCCCATACAGCAACCGTGAACAGTTGACCGGTGCGCAGAAGCAGCTGGCCGGAGCGGGGTTCAGTAACCTGCTACTGCAGCAGCGGCAGACCCGCCAGTAACGAAAAAGGCCTTGTCGCTCTGCGTGACAAGGCCTTTTTTGTGCTCAACGGCGTTTGGCGTTGGCCTGGGAAACCTGACTGTTCAGCGTCCAGAAGTCATACAGCACACCCACCAGGAACAGGCCACCGGTGAAGAAGTAGATGATCGCGGTGATCCACTTGCCCTGGTACAGGCGATGCACGCCAAAAATACCGAGGAAGGTCAGCAGTATCCAGGCAATGTTGTAGTCGATGCGTCCAGACTGGAAGCGCAAGTCGGCCTCCCGGTCCATCGACGGAATCAGGAACAGGTCGATCAGCCAGCCTATGCCGAGCAGACCCAGGGTGAAGAACCAGATCGTCCCGGTAATCGGCTTGCCGTAGTAGAAACGATGCGAACCAGTGAAGCCGAAAATCCACAACAGATAGCCGATGACCTTGCTGTGGGTGTCGTGAAACGGCGCCCCGCTTTCATAGCTGTTCATTCATAGCCCCCATGGCTTAGCCGAAAATTTTCTAAAAAAAAATGTGACTTTTGCGGTGCAGGCCGACGTACGGCAGCATGACAATCGACCAACGGATCAGAAATTGATCAAAAAGCTGTTATAAAGTTGCGCGCCAACACCAAAACCAACATCAAAACTTCACAAGAGCTTCATCTATGCCGCCTTTGTTAAAGACATGGCTGACCCTCTGCCTATTATTGCCCCTGGCCGCCCACGCCACCAACCGTGAGCAACGTCTTCCCAATGGTTTCACCGGCTATACCACCAATGCCACGGTGAAACACGCGCCGAGCAAGCACACCGCGATGCGTGCACGCGCCAATAACGCTGGTCAGGTTCATAACCTGCCGGTCGCCGCCATGTCGCCGAAACAGAGCAGCGATGTGCTAAGCCGCGCCGTGAACGTGCTCGGTACCCCTTATGTTTGGGGCGGCAGCAGCCCTAAAAAAGGCTTCGACTGCAGCGGGCTGGTCAAGTACGCCTTCAACGATGTGGCTGATGTCGACTTGCCGCGCACCTCCAATGCCATGGCCCAGGGCCACGGCGTGAAGGTGGCTAAAAGCGATCTGAAGCCTGGCGACCTGATCTTCTTCAACATCAAGAGCCGGCGCGTCAACCACGTAGCCATCTACCTGGGCAACGATCGCTTCATCCACGCACCGCGCCGCGGCAAGCGGGTGAGCATCGACAACCTGAGCAAACCTTACTGGCAGAAGCACTATGTCGTGGCCAAGCGGGTGTTGCCGAAGGCGCCGCAGCAGTTGGCCCTGGCCAAGCGCTAACCTGGCCAGTTCACCCATGGATTGCTGGGGCCACTGCTATACGGCCCCGATCAAACCTTCGGTCTTCAATCGCTGCAACGCCCCCTCCATCGTCCGCATTCCTTGCGCAGCCCCCGTCTGCATCACCGAATTCAATTGTGCCATACGCCCCTCGCGGATCAGGTTGCGCACCGCAGGCGTAGCCACCAGCACCTCCCGGGCGGCCACCCGCCCACCCCCCACACCCTTGACCAGCACCTGTGCAACCACCATACGCAGTGACTCCGCCAACATCGCCCGCATCAGCGGTTTCTCCTCGGCGGCAAACACTTCCACCAGCCGGTCGACACTGCCAGCAGCCGAGCGCGTATGCACCGTTGCCAGCACCAGGTGCCCGGTCTCCGCGGCCCGCAACGCCAGGCGAATCGTCTCCAGGTCGCGCAATTCGCCTATGACGATCACATCTGGGTCCTGACGCAGCGCGCTGCGCAACCCTTGCGAAAAGTCACGGCAGTGCCGACCGATCTCACGCTGATTGACAAGGCTTCGCTCGCTGCTGTGGATAACTTCGACTGGGTCTTCGAGGGTGATGATGTGCAAGGAGCGCTGGCGGTTCAACTGATCGATCAGGGTAGCCATAGTGCTGGATTTACCGCTGCCGGTAGGCCCGCCGACCAGAATCAGACCGTCAGTCCAATGTGCAACAGACCGAAACACATCTTCCAGGCCGAGCTCGTCGAGTGTCGCAATCCGCTTCGGGATCAAGCGAAAGGTGGCCGCCGGGCCATTCAACTGGCGAAAGAGGTTTAGACGAAAGCGCCCGAGCGAGGGCAGATCCAGTGCCAGGTCCTGCTCATCACCTTGCGCCCACCGCTGGCGCTGGCCCTCATCGAGCAGCGGCGCCAGGGCATCGCTCAACGCCACGGGCGTCACGCTCGGTAGCGCCATGCGCCGCAGTTCGCCATCCACGCGTAGCATTGGTATCTCGCCCGCGGCCAGGTGCAGGTCACTCGCCCCTGCATCGCCAGCCCGGGCCAACAGGTCAGTCACGTCCATGAGACTCCCCAACGGCCATCAAGCAGGTAGAATGCCGCAGACTCCTGAGCCAACGGCATCGATCCATGTCCACCATAGCAGACAACCTTTGCGCCCTTGCCGCACGTATCGATAGCGCAGCCAAGGCCGCCGGACGCGACCCGGCCAGCCTTCATCTGCTGGCAGTCAGTAAGACCAAACCGGCTAGTGCCATCCGCGAGCTGCATGCCGCAGGCGTTTGTGATGTCGGTGAAAACTACCTGCAGGAGGCCCTGGCCAAACAGGACGACCTGCGGGACTTGCCCTTGATCTGGCACTTCATCGGCCCCATTCAGTCGAACAAGACCAAAGCCATTGCCGAGCATTTCGACTGGGTACACTCCGTGGACCGCCTGAAGATCGCCCAACGCCTGTCCGAACAGCGCCCCAAAGACCTGCCACCTCTGAACATCTGCCTGCAGGTGAATGTCAGCGGCGAAGAAAGCAAATCCGGCTGCGCCCCCGAGGACCTGCCGGCACTGGCCAATGCCGTGGCCGTACTGCCCAACCTGCGCCTGCGCGGGCTGATGGCGATCCCCGAACCCAGCGAAGACCGCGCCGAGCAAGAAGCCGCCTTCGCCAGCCTGCGGCAGTTGCAGGAGGGCCTGAATCTTGGCCTTGATACCCTGTCCATGGGCATGAGCCACGACCTGGAAGCCGCGATCGCGCAGGGTGCGACCTGGGTGCGTATCGGCACCGCCCTGTTCGGCGCCCGCAGCTACGGCCCCGCCTGATTCCATGCTTTACTCACTCTTTCCCTCAAGGACCTGACATGAGCAAGACACGTATTGCCTTCATCGGCGCCGGCAACATGGCTGCCAGCCTGATCGGCGGCCTGCGCGCCCAGGGCCTGGACGCCACGCAGATCCGCGCCAGCGATCCAGGCGCCGAGACCCGCACCCGGGTCCAGGCCGAGCACGGTATCGAGGTATTCGAAGACAACGCACAGGCCATCGCCGGGGCCGACGTGATCGTCCTGGCAGTCAAACCGCAGGTGATGAAAACCGTCTGCGAGGCCCTGCAGCCGAACCTGCAGGATGGCCAACTGATCGTTTCGATTGCCGCCGGCATCACCTGCGCCAGCCTGCAGGCCTGGCTCGGGGCCCGCCCGGTAGTGCGTTGCATGCCCAACACGCCGGCCCTGCTGCGCCAAGGCGTAAGCGGGCTGTATGCCACCGCCGAAGTGAGCAGCACACAGCACCAGCAGGCCGAGCAGCTGCTATCGGCCGTGGGCACCGCCTTGTGGCTTGAGCATGAACACCAGCTCGATGCCGTGACAGCTGTCTCGGGCAGCGGGCCGGCCTATTTCTTCCTGCTGATCGAAGCCATGACTGCCGCTGGCGAGAAGCTTGGCCTGCCACGCGAAACCGCTACCCAGCTGACCCTGCAGACCGCACTGGGTGCCGCGCACATGGCGGTGGCCAGTGACGTTGACGCCGCCGAGCTGCGTCGCCGGGTCACTTCGCCAGCCGGCACCACAGAGGCTGCAATCAAGTCGTTCCAGAGCAACGGTTTCGAAGCCATCGTCGAGCAGGCACTGGCAGCCGCGGCGAAGCGTTCTGCCGAGCTGGCCGAGCAATTGGGCAAATAAGGAGTATTAGATGAATGCATTGTCCGGCGCCGCGATCTTCGTGGTGCAAACCTTGGTCAGCCTGTACCTGGTGATCGTCCTGCTGCGCTTCGTGCTGCAGTTGGTAAAGGCCAACTTCTACAACCCGCTGTGCCAGTTCGCGGTGCGCGCCACGCAGCCGCTGCTCAAGCCGATCCGGCGCATCATCCCAAGCGTCGGCGGCCTGGATACCTCGTCGCTGCTGCTGGCGGTGGTGATCCAGGCTCTGCTGATGGGCTTCGTGCTGATGGTGACCTACGGCACCTTCGGCGATGTGCTGCACCTGCTGATGTGGGCGATCATCGGCATCACCTCGCTGTTCCTGAAGATTTTCTGGGTCGCGATGATCGTTATGGTGATCGTGTCCTGGGTTGCGCCGAACAGCCACAATCCGGCGGCCGAGCTGGCCTACCAGATCAGCGAACCAGTGCTGGCGCCGTTCCGTCGCATTGTGCCCAACTTGGGCGGCATGGACATTTCGCCGATCTTCGCCTTCATCGCGATCCAGGTGCTCCAGTCGTTTGTCATGCCACCGCTGGCAGCCTATGCCGGCATGCCACAAGAACTGTGGCGGATGATCTGACCCCTGTTGTTCCCAGCGGCAAGCCTTTGCTTGCCGCTGGGGGTAGCGCTCTTTAGACTTACGCCTCCGTCAAGCGTGAGCAGGGTCGATGTCCACTGTCCTTCCCGAAGATTCCGTCGGTCTGGTTACACCGCAAACAGCCCGTTTCGATGAACCGCTGGCCCTGGCCTGTGGCCGTTCTCTGGCCAGCTACGAGCTGGTTTACGAGACCTATGGCAGCCTGAATGCCAGCGCAAGCAATGCTGTGCTGATCTGCCATGCCCTGTCTGGCCATCACCACGCGGCCGGCTACCACGCCACCACCGACCGCAAGCCCGGCTGGTGGGACAGCTGCATCGGCCCCGGCAAGCCGATCGACACCAACCGTTTCTTCGTGGTCAGCCTGAACAACCTCGGTGGCTGCAACGGCAGCACCGGCCCCAGCAGCGTCAACCCCGCCACCGGCAAGCCGTATGGCGCAGATTTCCCGGTACTGACCGTTGAAGACTGGGTACACAGCCAGGCACGTCTGGCCGATCGCTTGGGCATCCGGCAGTGGGCGGCCATTGTCGGCGGTAGCCTCGGCGGCATGCAGGCCCTGCAATGGACCATGACCTACCCCGACCGCGTGCGCCACTGCGTCGACATCGCCTCGGCACCGAAGTTGTCGGCCCAGAACATTGCTTTCAACGAAGTGGCGCGCCAAGCCATCCTCACCGACCCCGAATTCCACGGCGGCTCGTTCCAGGACCAAGGCGTGATCCCCAAGCGTGGCCTGATGCTGGCGCGCATGGTCGGGCATATCACCTACCTGTCCGACGACTCGATGGGTGAAAAGTTTGGCCGGGAGCTCAAGAGCGACAAGCTCAATTACGACTTCCACAGCGTCGAATTCCAGGTCGAGAGCTACCTGCGCTATCAGGGCGAAGAATTCTCTGGCCGCTTCGACGCCAACACCTACCTGCTGATGACCAAGGCGCTGGATTACTTCGACCCGGCGGCGGCCAATGGCGGCGACCTGGCCGCGACCCTGGCCCACGTCACAGCCGACTACTGCATCATGTCGTTCACCACAGACTGGCGCTTCTCGCCGGCCCGCTCGCGCGAGATCGTCGATGCCCTCATGGCAGCACGCAAGAACGTCTGTTACCTGGAAATCGACTCCCCTTACGGGCACGATGCCTTCCTGATCCCCACGCCTCGCTACATGCAGGGTTTCGCGAACTACATGAACCGCATCGCCATCTGAGGACAGCATGAGAGCCGATCTGGAAATCATCCACGACTGGATTCCCGCCGGCAGCCGGGTACTCGACCTGGGCTGCGGCAGTGGCGAGCTGCTGGCCTCGCTGCGTGATCGCAAGCAGGTCACCGGCTACGGCCTGGAGATCGACCCCGACAACATCGCCGCCTGTGTGGCCAAAGGCGTCAACGTCATCGAACAGGACCTGGACAAAGGCCTGGGCAACTTCGCCAGCAACAGCTTTGACGTAGTGATCATGACCCAGGCCCTGCAGGCCGTGGAGTACCCTGACCGCATCCTCGACGAGATGCTGCGGGTGGGCCGCCAGTGCATCATCACCTTCCCCAACTTCGGCCACTGGCGTTGCCGCTGGTACCTGGCGACCAAAGGCCGCATGCCGGTTTCGGACTTCATGCCGTACACCTGGTACAACACGCCGAACATCCACTTCTGCACCTTTGCCGACTTCGAGCAGCTGTGCCATGAGCGCCGCGCCAAGGTCCTGGACCGTCTGGCGGTCGACCACTTGCACCGCAATGGGTGGGGCGGCCGGCTTTGGCCTAATCTGTTAGGGGAAATCGGCATTTATCGCGTCAGTAGCCCAGGCCTGCAGGAGCACCAGCTCGCGGTCTGACGCCCAGCAGAGGAATCGCACCATGCGTCGCCTAGCCCTGTTTCTGATCAGCTTGTGCCTGGCACTGCCGGTACTGGCTGCCGATGCCGCCAAACCCGAGCGCAAGGAAGTGTTCGGCGATGTGACGGTGCACTACAGCGCCTTCACCTCCAGCATGTTGCAGCCGGACGTTGCCGCCGCCACAGGGCTTGTCCGCAGCAAGAATCAGGGGGTGCTCAACATCGCCGTGCTCAAGGCCAGCAAACCCGCCATGGCGGTGGTCAGCGGCACGGTAAAAGACCTCACCGGGCGCAGCAACCCGTTGTCGTTCAAGCAGATTACCGATCGAGGCGCGATCTACTACATCGCCCAGTTCAAGATCGAACAGGCCGAGACGCTGACCTTCGACCTGAATGTCGAAACCGGCGGGGTCAGCCATAAACTCAGCTTCAACCAGGAAGTGTTCCCAGGCGAATGATGAATCTCCAGCAACTCGTATTGGCCAGCCACAATGCCGGCAAACTCAAGGAACTCCAGGCCATGCTCGGCCAGGCCGTGCAACTGCGCTCGATCGGTGAGTTCAGCCAGGTAGAACCCGAAGAAACCGGCCTGTCGTTCGTCGAGAACGCCATCCTCAAGGCGCGCAATGCCGCACGCATCTCCGGGTTGCCGGCGCTGGCCGACGACTCTGGCCTGGCGGTCGACTTCCTCGGTGGCGCGCCAGGCATCTACTCGGCGCGTTATGCCGACGGCAAAGGCGATGCGGCAAACAACGCCAAACTGCTCGAAGCACTCAAGGATGTACCGCAAGATCAGCGCGGCGCCCAGTTTGTCTGTGTACTGGCACTGGTACGCCATGCCGACGATCCACTGCCCATCCTCTGCGAAGGCCTGTGGCATGGGCGCATCATGTGCGAAGCCAGCGGCGAACAAGGCTTTGGCTATGACCCGCTGTTCTGGGTGCCTGAGCGCAACTGCTCGAGCGCCGACCTCGCGCCTGCCGACAAGAACCAGCTCAGCCACCGCGCCCGCGCCATGGCTCTGCTGCGCCAACGTCTGGGCCTGGCATGATCGAACTGTTGTCTACCCAGCCGCGCCAGCCTGGCGTGGCGGGTTTCGCCACGCTGCCACCTTTGGCACTGTACATCCACATTCCGTGGTGCGTGCGCAAATGCCCTTACTGCGACTTCAACTCCCATGCGGCTGGGCCTGATCTTCCGGAAGAGGCCTATGTCGATGCCCTGCTGACCGACCTCGACCAAGAGCTGCCTGCTGTTCAGGGAAGGCCAATATCATCGATCTTCTTCGGCGGCGGCACCCCTAGCCTGTTCAGCGCCAATGCCCTTGGCAGGCTGCTGCGCGGCGTGGAGCAACGCATCCCCTTCGAGCCGGACATCGAGATCACCCTGGAAGCCAACCCCGGGACGTTCGAGCAGGAGAAATTCAAGGCGTACCGGCAAACGGGCATCAATCGTCTGTCGATTGGCGTACAGAGCTTCCAGCCGGCCAAACTGCAAGCGCTGGGGCGCATCCACAATGGCGACGAAGCAATCCGCGCAGCGGACATGGCCCGGGCAGCCGGCTTCGACAACTTCAACATGGACCTGATGCACGGCCTGCCAGATCAGTCGCTGAACGATGCGTTGGGTGACTTGCGCCAGGCCATCGACCTGGGGCCAACGCACCTGTCCTGGTACCAACTGACCGTGGAGCCAAACACGGTGTTCTGGAACCAACCGCCGGAACTGCCCGAGGACGACATTCTTTGGGACATTCAGGAGGCCGGCCAGGCACTGATGGCGGCCCACGGCTACAAGCAGTATGAGGTTTCGGCCTATGCCCAGCCTGGGCGTGCCGCCAAGCACAACCTGAACTACTGGCGCTTTGGCGATTTCATCGGCATCGGCGCCGGCGCCCACGGTAAGCAGACCTTTGCCGACGGCCGCATCCTGCGCACCTGGAAGACCCGCCTGCCCAAGGACTACCTGAACCTGGCCAAGCCGTTCAAGGCCGGCGAGAAGCTGCTGCCGGTGGACGAGCTGCCGTTCGAGTTCTTGATGAACGCACTGCGCCTGACAGATGGCGTGGAAGCCGAGCTGTTCAGCCAGCGTACCGGCTTGCCGCTGGTGCAACTGGCTGAGGCCCGCCGCGCCGCCGAACAAAAAGGGCTTTTGCAGGTCGAACCGGATCGGCTGGTGGCCACGCCACGCGGCCAGTTGTTCCTCAATGACCTGCTGCAGTATTTCTTGACCTAAGGATGACCCATGGATCTGGTACTTGACCTGCTGGCAACGGTTTCTCGCTGGAGCCGTAGCAACCTGTCTGAGATTTCGCTGGCCTTGGTAGGCTGCCTGCTGGTGCTGTTTGGCACCGACATCAAGGGCTGGGTGGAACAACGGCTAGGCGGCCTGGCAGGTGCCCTGAGGGTTCCATTCATGGCGCTGCTGGTGATGATCGGCAGCGGCGCGGCGCTGATTTATGCCACGCCGTGGGTGGTGAAGGGGCTGAGCCAGTTCAACAACTACGCGTTGGCGCCGGTGCTGTTGGTGGTGCTGGTGTTGATTGGCGTGGTCGCTGATCGGCGGGGGTAAAGCTCACTGGAAGCTGCCCCGCAGAACCAGGGCAGCTCTACCACTCGACTGCCCATTGCAGGGAGTCACCGAGGCAGTCAGGCATGCCCACCTCGGCCTTGATTACAAACAAGCCCCGGAGGGCTTGCATAGGCGGCTCAGCGCAACATCGAAAGGCTCAGACAGCCAATCAACCCACCTTCTCGAACTTCAAATCCCAAACTCCATGTCCCAAGCGCTCACCACGGCGCTCGAACTTGGTGATCGGACGCTCTTCGGGACGCGGCACATAAGCCCCGTCCGCTGCCAGGTTTCGGTACCCCGGGGCCGCGCTCATTACTTCCAGCATGTATTCGGCATACGGTTCCCAGTCGGTGGCCATATGGAATATGCCTCCCGGCTTGAGCTTGCGACGCACCAGCTCGGCGAACTCCAACTGCACGATACGACGCTTGTGGTGGCGCGCCTTGTGCCATGGGTCGGGGAAGAACAGCATCAAGCGGTCGAGGCTGTTATCGGCCACACAGCGGTTGAGCACTTCAATGGCGTCGCAATCGTACACCCGCAGGTTTTTCAGACCCTCGGTCAGCACGCCGTTAAGCAGCGCGCCGACACCCGGGCGGTGCACTTCAACACCGATGAAGTCTTGTTCAGGTGCAGCAGCGGCCATTTCCAACAGGGAATGGCCCATGCCGAAGCCGATCTCCAGGGTGCGCGGCGCCGAACGACCGAACACCTGGTCATAGTCCACCGGGCTTTCGGCCAGCGGCAGGATATACAGCGGGCCGCCTTGGTCCAGGCCTCGTTGCTGGCCTTCGGTCATGCGCCCGGCGCGCATCACGAAACTCTTGATGCGGCGGTGTGGGCGCGCTTCGCCGTCGGTGGTGATCGGCGTATCTTGCGATTCAGTCATCAGTAGCTCTTACTTGATCAGACCATCCAGCGGCGAAGACGCGCTGGCATAGAGTTTCTTCGGCATGCGCCCGGCGAGGTAGGCCATGCGCCCAGCGACGATTGCGTGTTTCATGGCCTCGGCCATCAGCACCGGCTGCTGGGCGTGGGCGATAGCCGAGTTCATAAGCACCGCTTCACAGCCCATTTCCATGGCGATGGTTGCATCGGAGGCGGTACCCACGCCTGCATCGACCAGCACCGGCACCTTGGATTCTTCCAGGATGATCTGCAGGTTGTACGGGTTGCAGATACCCAGGCCAGTGCCGATAAGGCCGGCCAGCGGCATGACCGCGATGCAGCCAGCTTCGGCCAGCTGACGAGCAATGATCGGATCATCACTTGTATAGACCATCACGTCGAAGCCATCCTTGACCAGTACTTCGGCGGCCTTCAGGGTTTCGATCACGTTGGGGAACAGGGTCTTCTGGTCTGCCAGGACTTCCAGCTTGACCAGGTTATGACCATCGAGCAATTCACGGGCCAGACGGCAGGTGCGCACCGCTTCTACGGCGTCATAGCAGCCGGCGGTGTTCGGCAGAATGGTGTAACGGTCCGGTGGCAGCACGTCGAGCAGGTTCGGCTCGCCCGGGTTCTGGCCTAGGTTGGTGCGGCGCACGGCGACAGTGACGATTTCGGCGCCCGAGGCCTCGATGGCCAGGCGGGTTTCTTCCATGTCACGGTACTTGCCGGTGCCGACCAGCAGGCGCGACTGGAAAGTACGCCCGGCCAGGGTAAAGGGCTTGTCGCTACGAACGTTGCTCATCAAAGATCCTCTGGAAAAGGTTGCTGGGCTTGCAGGTGAATCGCCAGGCCGGAATCAGCCGCCACCGATGGCGTGGACCACTTCGACCTGGTCGCCGTCATTGAGCTGCGTGCTGTCGTGCTGACTGCGCGGCACGATATCCAGGTTCAATTCCACTGCCACCCGGCGCCCGGTCAGCTCCAGGCGGGTCAGCAGCGCCGCGACGCTTTCGCCCGCGGGCAATTCATAGGGTTCACCGTTCAATTGAATGCGCATGCGCACGGCCACCATTGTGCGTTGGGGGCCAGCATTCTAGCGCCGATCAACGCGTTAACCCAAGGGCGGTGCACGCCATTAGTCGTGATTGTGGACCGCTTGGTCAGCCCAAACGCCATGCCGCCATACCCAGGCAGACCCAGCCGGCCAGGAAGCACAAGCCGCCGATAGGGGTGATGATGCCAAGCTTGCCCAGCCCGCTCAGGGTCAGTAGGTACAGGCTACCGGAGAACAGCACGATGCCCAGGGCGAACAGACCACCGGCCCAGCCAACCAGGCGCCCAGGCAAGTGCGCCGCGAGCAGCGCGACACCGAAGATTGCCAAGGCATGCACCAGTTGATAAGTCACCCCGGTTTGAAAGATGGCCAGGTAATCAGCGCTCAGGCGGTTTTTCAGCCCATGGGCGGCGAATGCGCCCAGGCCGACACCGGTAAAGCCGAAAAAGGCGGCGAGCATGAGGAAGGTGCGAAGCATGGGACGACTCCTGGGATCGGGTCTGTATAATGGCCCGTTCCACCGGTCCGGCCAAGCCATCGCCATGCTGTCATCCCTACTCCGTCGCCTCGCCCGCGCCCTGTTCTGGTTCGCTGCCGGCAGTATCGTGCTGGTGCTGGTGTTCCGCTGGGTGCCGCCTCCCGGCACGGCATTGATGGTCGAGCGCAAGGTGCAGTCGTGGGTCAGTGGCGAGCCGATCGACCTGCAGCGCGACTGGCAGCCGTGGGAGAGTATCTCCGATGACCTCAAGGTCGCGGTCATCGCCGGTGAGGATCAGAAGTTCGCTAACCACTGGGGGTTCGACATCCCCGCCATCCAGGCGGCGCTGGCCTATAACGAGCGCGGCGGCAACATCCGTGGTGCCAGCACATTGACCCAGCAGGTGGCCAAGAACCTGTTCCTGTGGTCGGGCCGAAGTTGGTTGCGCAAGGGGCTGGAGGCCTGGTTCACGGCGCTGATTGAGCTGTTCTGGTCGAAAGAGCGGATCCTTGAGGTCTACTTGAACAGTGCCGAATGGGGCAAAGGGGTGTTTGGTGCCCAAGCTGCGGCGCGTTACCACTTTGGTATCGATGCCAGCCGGCTGAGCCGCCAGCAGGCTGCTCAATTGGCTGCAGTGCTGCCAAGCCCCATCAAGTGGAGCGCCAGCCGGCCTAGTGCCTACGTGGCGAGCCGGGCAGGCTGGATTCGCAGGCAGATGAGCCAGCTGGGTGGGCCAAGCTATCTGATGCAACTGGATGCTTCGCGCAGGCCCTGAATGAACACGCTGACTTTAGCTGCCCCTTCCCGAGGCCGGTAAAGACTGCGCAAACAAAAAAAGCCGCTCACCCTGTCATAGGTCAGCGGCTTTTTAGTGCATCAGGCGCCAATCAGGCTGCAATCAACGCTTTTACCTTGTTCATCGCATTCTTTTCCAGCTGACGAATACGCTCAGCCGAAACGCTATACTTGTCGGCCAGCTCATGCAACGTGGCTTTTTCTTCAGCCAACCAGCGCTGGTAGAGAATGTCGCGGCTACGCTCGTCCAGGCCCTGCAAGGCTTCATGCAGATTGCTGGTGGAGTTGTCGCTCCAGTCAGCGTCTTCAAGCTGCACAGCCGGGTCGTAGCGATGGTCTTCCAAGTAATGTGCAGGCGACTGGAAGGCGCTGTCGTCGTCCGCTTCCGCTGCAGGGTCGAAGGCCATGTCCTGGCCACTCAGACGGCTTTCCATCTCACGCACTTCTCGCGGTTCGACACCGAGGCTTTCAGCCACGCGGTGGACTTCATCGTTATTCAACCAGGCCAGACGCTTCTTCTGGCTGCGCAGGTTGAAGAACAGCTTGCGCTGGGCCTTGGTGGTAGCCACCTTGACGATGCGCCAGTTGCGCAGGATGAATTCGTGGATTTCAGCCTTGATCCAGTGCACAGCGAACGACACCAGGCGCACACCCATTTCGGGGTTGAAGCGCTTGACCGCCTTCATCAAGCCGACGTTGCCTTCCTGAATGAGGTCGGCCTGGGCCAATCCGTAGCCAGCATAGCTACGGGCGATATGTACGACGAAGCGCAGGTGGGCCATCACCATTTGCCGAGCGGCCTCAAGATCCTGCTCATAATAGAGACGCTCGGCCAGATCACGCTCCTGCTCGACAGTCAGCAGCGGGATGCTGTTGACCGTGTGCACATAGGCTTCCAGGTTTGCACCGGGAACCAGGGCATAGGCAGGTTGCAACGATGTGGTCATTCAAGAACCTCCGACTTACCAGACTCGTGCCTTGTGAGCACTGCCAACATAGACCTGGAACCAAGGTGCAAGTTCCAAAAATGAAAAATTGTCAATGCTGGCTCAGAAAAACTATCGCGGGGCCAGCTCGTTCAAATGGCGAGCGACCGCAATCCATGCACCGATATACCCCAACAGTACCGCCCCGATCAAGAGCGACAGACCATCGGATGCTGGCACCCCGCCCAGGGAGAAGTCGCTGCCGTAGAGCCCGGACAGCCCTACAACGGCCTCGTTCAGCCAGTTGAGGCCGAACGCGAGGATACCCCAGGCCAGCAGGCCCGCACCCAGGCCGTACAACGCGCCCATGTACAGGAAAGGCCGACGTACGTAGCTGTCGGTGCCGCCTACCAGCTTGATGACTTCGATCTCGGTGCGGCGGTTTTCAATATGTAGACGAATTGTGTTACCGATTACTAACAACAAGGCAGAAATAAGCATCACCGCCAGGCCGAAGACGAACCGGTCGCCCAGTTTGAGGATCGCCGCCAGGCGCTCCACCCACACCAGGTCGAGTTGTGCGTTTTCCACCCGCGGCAGCTCGGCCAGACGCTGACGCAACGCTTCCAGGGCCGGCTTATCGACTTCGGTCGGGGTCACCACCACGACGCCAGGCAGCGGGTTGTCGGGCAACTCTCGCAGGGCTTCGCCCAACCCGGACTGCTGCTGGAACTCTTCCAGCGCCTGCCCTGGGCTGATGTACAAGGCATCGGCCACTCCAGGCATGCCTTTGATCTCTTCGCGAAGGGCCTCCCCCTCCTTGCTGCCCGCATCGAGCTTCAGGTACAGGGAAACCTGCGCGGCGCGCTGCCAGGAGCCCCCCAGTTTCTCGACGTTCTTCAACAGCAGCGACAGGCCCATGGGCATGCTCAGCGCCACGGCCATCACCAGGCAGGTGAAGAAGCTGCCGATCGGCTGCTTGCCCAGGCGACGCAGGCTGTCGGCCAGGCTGGCACGATGACTGTCCAGCCAGGCATGCAACAGCGTGCGGAAGTCCGGGCCGTCATCATCATGCTCGCCGCGCTTTTTCCTGGTATCCGCGTCGGCGGCCTTGGGCGCCACCCGCTCGGAAACCTTGGGTGTACGTGTAGTGCTCATTGCCCGGCCTCCCCATCGCCGATCAGACGGCCGCGCTGCAAGGTCAGCATGCGGTGGCGCATGCGCGCAATCAGTGCCAGGTCATGGCTGGCGATCAACACCGTGGTACCCAGCCGATTGATGTCCTCGAACACCCCCATGATCTCTGCGGCAAGGCGCGGGTCGAGGTTACCGGTGGGTTCGTCGGCCAGCAGCAAGGCGGGCTGGTGGACGATCGCACGGGCGATACCGACCCGCTGCTGCTGGCCGGTGGACAGGTCCGCCGGGAACAGCTCACCCTTGTCGACCAGCGACACACGCTCCAGCGCCGAATCCACGCGTTTGGTGATCTCTGCCTTGGACAGGCCGAGAATCTGCAGCGGCAGGGCGATGTTATTGAAAACGGTGCGGTCGAAGAGCAACTGGTGGTTCTGGAACACCACCCCGATCTGCCGACGCAGGAACGGGATCTGCGCATTGCTGATCTGGCCCAGGTCCTGCCCTGCCAGCATCAACTTGCCGCTAGTGGGGCGCTCCATGGCCAGCAGCAGACGCAGCAAGGTGCTCTTACCGGCGCCGGAATGGCCGGTGACGAACAGGAATTCGCCCCGGCGCGCCCGGAAACTCAGCTCATGCAAGCCAACATGGCCGTTGGGATAGCGCTTGGCAACCTGTTCGAATCGGATCATGGGTGCTCTCGCTCGGCAAACAGAGCCTTGACGAACGGCTCGGCTTCGAAGGTGCGCAGGTCGTCGATGCCTTCACCCACGCCGATGAAGCGGATCGGGATGTTGAACTGCTTGGCAAGGGCGAAGATCACCCCACCCTTGGCGGTGCCATCCAGCTTGGTCAGGGCCAGGCCGGTCAGCTCGACGCTCTGATTGAAGTACTTGGCCTGGCTGATGGCGTTCTGGCCAGTACCGGCATCGAGCACCAGCAGCACCTCATGCGGCGCCTCGGCGTCAAGCTTGCCGATGACCCGGCGAACCTTTTTCAGCTCTTCCATCAGGTTGTCTTTGGTGTGCAGACGGCCGGCGGTATCGGCGATCAGCACATCGACGCCACGGGCCTTGGCGGCCTGCACGGCATCGAAGATCACCGACGCGGAGTCGGCACCGGTGTGCTGGGCGATCACCGGGATCTGGTTGCGCTCGCCCCAGACCTGCAACTGCTCGACTGCGGCGGCACGGAAGGTATCACCCGCAGCCAGCATGACTTTCTTGCCCTCGAGCTGCAGCTTCTTGGCCAGCTTGCCGATAGTGGTGGTCTTGCCGGCGCCGTTGACGCCTACCACGAGGATCACATAGGGCTTGTTCTGCGCCTGGATCTTCAGCGGCTGCTCGACCGGGCGCAGCAGCGCGGCCAGTTCTTCCTGCAGCGACTTGTACAGGGCATCGGCATCGGCCAGCTGTTTGCGCGCGACCTTCTGGGTCAGGTTCTGAACGATGGTCGAGGTCGCCTCCACGCCAACGTCGGCGGTCAGCAAGCGTGTTTCGATCTCGTCTAGCAGGTCGTCATCAATGACCTTCTTGCCCAGGAACAGGCTGGCCATGCCTTCGCCGATGCTGGCGCTGGTCTTCGACAGGCCCTGCTTGAGGCGAGCGAAGAAGCCGGGCTTGGCAGGTTCGGCAACGGCTGGGGTAGCGGCGGCGACGGCCTGTTCGGGGGCCGGGCGCTCGGGAATCGCTGGCGGGGCTTTTGGCTCAAGGTCTGGAACCAGGGCGACCGGCTCTTCGGCAACGGGCAAGACCAGGTTGCTGACCGGAGCTTCGGGGGCTGCTGCGACTGGAGCAGGGCTTTCGAGCTGCGCAGCAGCGGGCTCAGCACTCGCAGGCAACTCCGCCCTCACAGGGGCAGGGGCAGGCTCGGGAACCGGCACTGGCTCAGGGGCTGGAGCAGGCTCAGGAACCGGTGCGACCTCCGGGGCCGGAGCAGGCTCAGGGGCCGGTGCGACCTCCGGGGTCGGAGCAGGCTCAACGACAGGCGCAGGCTGGGGGGCCAGCACCGGCTCAGCGGGCCGCACCGGTTCAACGGCAGGCGGGGGCGCTTCGGCAACCACCGGCTCGGCCGCAGCCGCTTCAGGCTGCTCGGCGGCAGGCTGCGGCGATACCGGCTCTACTGCCTGAGCATCAGGGGCTTGTGGCTGTTCGGCGACAGGTTGCTGCGGCTTCTTGCGAAACCAGCTGAACAGGCCTTTTTTCTCGCCAGCCTCGGCCGGCGCTTTTTTGTCGTCGTTGGAACCAAACATGGAAGACGGCTATCTCAGGGTAGCGATGGGCCAGCAGCGGCTCATCTGGAATTCTCTAAACGCAGAACAGACTGTTTTGAAGCCGGCTGGTTCATGCGCAATGTTTTGTCTTAATGGACCTGCAGGCCAGAACGGCGACAGGCATGGTCGCCAGGCAACCGGATCAGTATCCTAGCACCTCCTGGCCCGCCGACGCTAAACCCTGCGGGCCGCCGAACAGGTTAAACACCTTATGAATGCTCTAGCCCGCCGCGCCGCTGGCCTGTTGCTCAGCACGCTCTGCCTGCCGCTCGCAGCCTTTGCCGCCGATGTGCAACCCACCCACGAATTCATCCTCGACAACGGCCTGAAAGTGGTCGTGCGCGAGGACCACCGCGCGCCAGTGGTGGTTTCGCAGATCTGGTACAAGGTCGGCTCCAGCTATGAGACACCCGGCCAGACCGGGCTGTCCCACGCTCTGGAACACATGATGTTCAAGGGCAGCGCCAAGGTCGGCCCCGGCGAAGCTTCACGCATCCTGCGCGACCTGGGCGCGGAAGAGAACGCCTTTACCAGCGACGATTACACCGCCTACTACCAGGTTCTGGCCCGCGACCGCTTGCCGGTGGCTTTGGAGCTGGAGGCCGACCGGCTGGCCAGCCTGCGCCTGCCGGCCGATGAGTTCAGCCGCGAAATCGAGGTGATCAAGGAAGAGCGCCGCCTGCGCACTGACGATCAGCCAAGCGCCAAGGCTTTCGAGCTGTTCCGCGCCATGGCCTACCCGGCCAGCGGCTACCACACCCCGACCATCGGCTGGATGGCCGACCTCGAACGCATGAAGGTCGAGGAGCTGCGCCACTGGTACGAGTCCTGGTACGCGCCGAACAACGCCACCCTGGTGGTAGTCGGCGATGTTACCGCCGCCGAGGTCAAAGGCCTGGCGCAGAAGTACTTCGGCAGTATCCCCAAGCGCGCCGTGCCGCCGGCCAAGCTGCCGCTGGAGCTGACCGAGCCAGGCCGGCGCCAGCTGACCCTGCACGTACGCACCCAACTGCCAAGCCTGATCTACGGCTTCAACGTACCGGGCCTTGCGACCGCCAAGGACCCGCGCACCGCGCACGCCCTGCGCCTGATTTCGGCGTTGCTCGACGGCGGCTACAGCGCCCGCCTGCCGGCGCGCCTGGAGCGTGGCCAGGAGCTGGTGGCCGGCGCCTCGTCCAGCTACAACGCCTTTACCCGCGGCGACAGCCTGTTCCTGATCTCGGCTACCCCTAACGTGCAGAAGCAGAAGACCCTCGCCGATGTCGAGAAAGGCGTCTGGCAATTGCTCGATGAACTCAAGACCACCCCGCCGAGTGCCGAGGAACTGGAACGTGTACGCGCCCAGGTGATCGCCGGGCTGGTCTACGACCGCGACTCCATCAGCAGCCAGGCCACCACCATCGGCCAGCTGGAAACGGTCGGCCTGTCCTGGAAACTGATCGACAGCGAACTGGACGAACTCAAGCGTGTGACCCCAGAGGACATCCAGGCCGCCGCACGCACCTATTTCACCCGCGAACGCCTGAGCGTTGCCCATGTACTGCCTGAGGAGTCCGCTCATGAGTGATCGCAGCGCACCACGCTACACCCTGATCGGCACGGGCATCATCGCACTGGTGGTGGCGTTGACCTGCGTCCTGGCTCGCCCTGCCCACGCCGAAGCCGACAGCACCGCGGCGCGCCCCGCCAATACCCTGCAGTCGCTGGCCGAGCTGGACGGCAAGGCCCCCAGCCGGCGCCAGCTGAACATCCAGAACTGGACCACTGCCGAAGGCGCACGCGTCCTGTTCGTCGAGGCCCGCGAGCTGCCGATGTTCGACCTGCGCGTGACCTTCGCCGCCGGCAGCAGCCAGGACGGCAACACGCCGGGCCTGGCCACCCTGACCAATGCCATGCTCAACGAAGGCGTTGCCGGCAAGGATGTGACCGCCATCGCCGAAGGCTTCGAAGGGCTCGGCGCAGACTTCGGCAACGGTTCCTACCGCGACATGGCCGTGGCCTCGCTGCGCAGCCTGAGTGTGAAGGACAAGCGCGAACCGGCCCTGAAGCTGTTCGCTGAAGTGGCCGGCAAGCCGACCTTCCCGGAGGACGCACTCAAACGAATCAAGAACCAGCTGCTGGCCGGTTTCGAATACGAGAAGCAGAACCCCGGCAAGATCGCCGGCAAAGCGTTGTTCGGCAAACTTTATGGCGAACACCCTTACGCCCATCCAAGCGACGGCAGCGCTGAAAGCATCCCGGGCATCACCTTGGAACAGCTGCGCGCATTCCACGCCAAAGCCTATGCAGCGGGCAACGCGGTAATCGCCCTGGTCGGCGACCTCAGCCGTGAAGAGGCCGAGACGATTGCCGCCCAGGTCTCCGCCGCCCTGCCCAAAGGCCCGGCGCTAGCCAAGCCTGCGCAACCCGTCGAGCCCAAGGCTGGCGCTACCCACATCGATTTCCCGTCAAAGCAGACCCACCTGATGCTGGCAGAGCTGGGCATCGACCGCCAAGACCCGGACTGGCCAGCCCTGTCGCTGGGCAACCAGATTCTCGGTGGCGGCGCCTTCGGTACCCGCCTGATGAGCGAAGTGCGGGAAAAACGCGGCCTGACCTACGGCGTATACTCGGTATTCAGCCCGATGCAGGTGCGCGGCCCGTTCATGATCAACCTGCAAACCCGTGCCGAACTCAGCGAGGGCACCCTCAAGCTGGTGCAGGGCATCCTTGCCGACTACCTCAAGAGCGGCCCGACCCAGCAGGAGCTGGACGACGCCAAGCGCGAACTGGCCGGCAGCTTCCCACTGTCGAACGCCAGCAATGCGAGCATCGTCGGCCAATTGGGCGCCATCGGCTTCTACAACCTGCCACTGACCTGGCTGGAAGACTTCATGCAGCAGTCCCAAGCGCTGACCGTCGAGCAGGTCAAGGCAGCCATGAACAAGCATTTGGCAGCCGACAAACTGGTGATCGTTACCGTCGGCCCGAGCGTGCCGCAAAAACCGCTGCCAGCCCCTACTGACAAACCCGCCGAGCAGCCCCTCGGCGTACCGGAGCACTAATGCCTAGATCCACCCCTCCCGCCCGCCCTCAGCAGGGCCAAAGCAAGGGTCAGGGCCACCTGCGCATCATCGCCGGCGAGTGGCGCAGTCGCCGCCTGGCGGTGCCTGAAGGCGAAGGCCTACGGCCGACCACCGATCGGGTGCGTGAAACCCTGTTCAACTGGCTGGCGCCCTACATCGAAGGCGCCCGGGTGCTGGATGCCTTTACCGGCAGTGGCGCCCTGGTGCTCGAAGCGTTGTCCCGCGGTGCTGCAGATGCCGTCGCACTGGACAGCAACGCGGCAGCTATCAACAACCTGAAGAACAACCTGGAAATCCTGCGCTGTCCGCGCGGGCAAATCCTCCAGACCGACGCCCAGCGCTACTTGCAAGCCCCGGCCAAGCAACAGTTCGACGTCGTGTTTCTCGATCCGCCGTTCCATCAGGACCTGCTGGCCAACACCTGCAACCTGCTTGAGCAGAACCAGTGGCTTCGCGAGCAGGCGTGGATCTACACCGAGAGCGAAGCGGCACCCTCTACCCTGCAAATGCCAGGCAACTGGCGCCTGCACCGCGAAAAAAAGACTGGCCAAGTGCATTACGCGCTGTGGCAGCGTGCCTGACTGCGAGCCCTAACTATTTAACGCAGGCAAAGGCACAATCTCACCGAAGCTGCTCCTGGTCACCTAAACCAGGAGCACTTGAGCAATGCCATCGACTCCCCCGTTTACCCTCGACGACAAAACACTGTCAGCCGGCATCGAGTCCATCGCGGATGCCACCCAGCCCTCGTTGCAGCACTTCACACTGGATAACGGCCTGAGTGTCTACCTGCGCGAGGACCACAGCACCCCGCTCGCCGCAATCCAGCTCTGGTACCACGTTGGCACCAGCCATGAACCAGCCGGCCATACCAACCTCTCGCACCTGCTGGAACACCTGATATTCGAAGGCAGCCGCAAACTCGAGGCGGGCCGATACACCCAGGTGATAGCACGGCTCGGCGGAGAGGCCAATGCCACTACCACCGATGATGCAACGGCATACGACGTACTGTTACCCGCGGCACGATTGCCGATTGCGCTGGAAATAATGGCGGATGCCATGACGGGCGCAACCTTTGGCCAAGCAGAAATGGAACGGGCAGTCAAAGCGATCGAAGACGAGCGGCGACTCAAAGTTGAAAACGTTCCTGCACAGCAAGCCGCCGAACGACACATGGCGCTTGCGCACGGTGGCAGCCCGTATGCCACGGCGACGTTTGGCAACCCGTCAGACCTGAGCAACTTGCGCTTGGATATGGTGCGTACCTGGTATCAAACGTGGTACCGGCCCAATAACGCCACCCTCGTGGTGGTGGGCGCGGTCGATCTTCCCACGCTTCGCCAGCACGTAAGCCGCTATTTCGCCAGCATCGCCAGGGCTTCGCTTGGCGCAGTACCGGTCCCCCGGCATGACGCGCACCTGCAGGAACGAAGCCAGAAGCTGGAACTGCCAGGCCTGCGTGATGGTTTGTTCATGTCCTTCAATGTACCAAGCCACGCCACGGCCATCGACGCAAGCACAGTGCCTGCCCTGGGCCTGCTCTGTGAAGTGCTTGGCAAGGGGTTCAGCGCAAGGCTCTACAGCGAGCTGGTGCGAGACCAACGGCTGCTCAAGGGCATCGGCCTGTCATATGAGCCAATAGCGCGTGGCGACACGCTGTTGACCCTCTCAACCTATATCAACAGTCAAAGATCCACGCACGAGCACGCCGTAGAAGCGATCTATGCCTTGATCGATACCCTGCGCCATACGCTGCTTTCCCCCCAGGAACTGGAGCGCGCGAAACTGCGCATGCTTACCCGCCGCCTGTTCAGCCGCGACAGCATCACCCTTCAAGCTGAGCGCATCGGTGCAGGGGCGGCCGCGGGTCTGTCTACCTCGCTGATTGATCAAGAAGCCGAAAGTGTCCGCCACCTCGATAGCGCGACATTACGACAGGTAGCGTTCGACTATCTGAGCCGCGAAAGGCTGACCATCACTCACCTGCAAACAGGAGCAGCGGCATGAACAAACCTCTTACAACCAGCAGCATGCCACTGATTTGCAAGGGCCCCATGACCGATACCGCCGTGGCAGCAATGGCCAGGCTGGAGTCCACGCAAGGCCTTGACCTGGAGCAGCACCAGCCCCTGCCGGCCCAGATACAGCAATGGCAGACCGACGAAGGCGCCAAGGTCAGCTTCACGCCATCCCATGACCGCCCGATATTCGACCTGGCGCTGCGCTTTCGCGCTGGCAGTGCGCTCGATGGCAATCGTCCGGGCCTCGCCGCGCTTGTCCTTTACAGCCTCGACCAGGGTACCGAGGGTCTGGATGCCGCCCAATTCGCCCAGGCCATCGAGGGGCTAGGCGCGATCATGGCGAGGCAGATGAACCAGGATGAGGCTGTGATCACGCTGCGCTGCCTGAGCCTGCCGGCGCTGCGTACAAGCGCCCTGCAACTGCTCACGCAAATGCTGGCACGCCCCGCCTTCCGGGAAGAAGCCGTCGCAGGTATCCGCGAACGACTGCTCAACTACCTTGGCGCAATGGCATCGACCCCGGTCTTTGGGATGTCCCACGCGACAATGAGCCATGTGTTCGATGGCCACCCCTACGCCACACATTGGGCTGGCACGCCTGAGAGCCTCAACCAGATCGACGAGCAGCAGCTGCGCGACTTCCACCGACGTGCCTACTCTGCCAACAACCTCGATATCGGCCTGGTGGGCGACCTGTCGCGCGACGAGGCGCAGACACTCATCACGGAACTCCTTCAGGCGCTACCGCAACACTGGGCAGGACAGCCCCCGCCACCGGCGCCGTTGCCAGAGGCCCTCACCCGGCATCAAGAACACACCGCAAGTACCACACGGGCCACGCTGACTCTGCTGCTGCCCATATCACCCGACAAGCCAGGGTATGCAGCTTTGACCATGCTTGACGAAATCCTCGGCAGCGGTTTCGAGTCGCGTCTGACACAAGAGCTACGAAGCCGTCGTACCTTGACCTACACCATCCGCTCGTCGCTCAAACCCTTTGATGCGGCGAGCCTGCTGCAGATTGAATGGGACATCGCACCCGAATACCGCGATGCCTCGCGTGACCTGATTTCAGGAATGCTGGCTTGCCTGCGCGAGCATGGCCCAAGCCAGGCGGAGTGCGACATGGCGTGCAACCAGATAGCAGGCAGGTTGCATCGCACCATGGTGAGCAACGCAGAGCTGGCCGAGAGTCTGGCAACGTCAAGCCACCTTGGGCAACCAGCAGATCATTTTGCAACCTACATCCAAAGCCTGGCAGCGCTGACCCCCAAGGACATTCGCGAAGCCGCCCGCGTATGGCTGAGTCCTGCGCAGGAAGTGTTCATCACTGTCGGCCCGTCCCATGCACAAAAATCTTTGCCCGAGCTGTCCTGACGGACCAATAGCGTGAGTACAACGGCGGTGTTTCATGGCAGTCTAGGCAAGCACAACACGAGTCGCCCAGCATGCCCAGTCTTCCCGCCACCTTTCGCCCGGCCACCGGGTTGTCCAACCCTCACCTGCAAACCCTTTGGGGCCCGCTATGGCGCAAGCTGCCTGCGCTTGAACGCAAGCGCGAGCGCCTGTGGCTGGCCGATGGCGACTTCATGGACCTCGACTGGCACGGGCCTCACCAGCCAGATACACCGCTGGTGCTGGTGCTGCACGGCCTGACCGGTTCGTCCCATTCGCCTTATGTCAAAGGCTTGCAGCAAGCGCTCAATGCCCGCGGCTGGGCCAGCGTTGCGCTGAACTGGCGTGGCTGCTCGGGGGAGCCGAACCTGCTGGCACGCAGTTACCATTCCGGGGCCAGCGGGGACCTGGCCGAGGTTGTCGCCCACCTGCGCGCCCAACGCCCGCTGGCCCCCTTGTATGCCGTCGGCTATTCGCTGGGCGGCAATGTGCTGCTGAAGTACCTGGGTGAAAGTGGCAGCGCCAGCCAGTTGCAGGCGGCCGTGGCGGTTTCCGTACCGTTTCGCCTGGATCAGTGCGCCGACCGCATCGGCCAAGGCTTTTCGAAGGTCTATCAGGCACATTTCATGCGCGAAATGATGGCCTATGTGCAGGTCAAACAACGGCACTTTCGCGCACAGGGCCATCATGAAGGCCTTGCCGCACTCGACCGGCTCGGGTCATTGCGCAAGCTCCGTACCTTCTGGGATTTTGACGGCAAAGTGACCGCGCCACTCAACGGCTTTGACGATGTACACGACTACTACCGTCGCTCATCGAGCCGCTACTATCTCGGGGAAAACCGCACGCCGACGCTGATCATCCACGCAAACGATGATCCGTTCGTATCCCGCCACAGCCAGCCCACGGCGAGCGAGCTGACACCGCAGACTCAGTTCGAGCTGCACGAGCGGGGTGGGCATGTGGGGTTTGTCGAAGGCAGCCTGCGAAATCCGGGGTATTACCTTGAGCGCCGGATTCCGCAGTGGCTGGTGGATGGGCGATAAACCAGCGGATCAGTCGCCCGTGGCAACCTGATGGGTTGGCTCATTGATCCACTCACTCCACGACCCGGCATACAGCCTGCCCAGCGGATACCCCGCCAATGCCAGGGCAAACAGGTTATGGCAAGCCGTCACTCCCGAACCGCAATACGCCACCAAGTGTTCCGGCGAACGCCCCGCCAGTTTCTCGGCAAAGCGCTGCCTGAGCTGCTCTGGCGCGAGGAAACGCCCATCTTCGCCCAGGTTGTCGGTGAAGGCTGCGCACTGAGCGCCAGGAATATGCCCGGCCACCGGATCGATCGGCTCCAAATCCCCACGAAAACGCGGCAACGCACGCGCATCGATCAATGTCAGCTCGGGGCTTGCAAGCTCAGTGACCAAGTGCTCTGCGTCAATCAGCAGCTTCGTATCCGGCTCGCCGTTGAACGTACCCTCATAGCGTGCCGGCGCGTCCAGGCTCAATGGCTGGCCTGCGGTGTGCCAGGCTTTGAGGCCTCCGTCGAGCATGGCCACACCTGTGCGTTTACCCAACCAGGCCAGCAGCCACCAGGCACGGGCGGCAAAGGCACCAGGCCCATCGTCGTACAGCACCACCTCGCTGTCATTGTCCAGCCCCCACTCACGCAAGCGCTCGACCAGCCGCTGCGGATCAGGCAAGGGATGGCGGCCGGTCTTGCCCTTGCTTACCGGCCCACTCAGATCGCGCTCCAGGTCGGCGAAGTGAGCCCCGGCGATATGCCCCTCGGCATAGCTGCGTTGGCCGTAATCCACGTCTTCCAAGGCAAACCGACAATCGAGGATCACCAACTTGGGCGAGCCCAGGCGCTCAGCCAGTTGCTGCGGGGTGATCAATTGCGCAAGGGGCATGACAATCTCCTGATCGATGGCACGAAGGCTCTGGGCTAACGTTCCAGGGCCTGGTTGAACGGAACATGAAACTCCTGACACAGGGCGTCCACAGCACTGCGGGCGCTGGCGGTGACGAAGCCGAGCTCCAGCACCAGTACCTGATAGACACCACGCTTGAAGGCTTCTTCACCCAGGTGAGCGGAATGCTCCCGCGTGGTGCTGAGAAAGCGGACCCAAGAGGTAAGCACGATCCAGGCGTTGATGGTCAGCGATTCGATCTGCGCAGGTGCCATGACCAGAATGCCGGCCTCAACGAAGCCCCGGTAGATCGCCTGGCCCTGGCGCAGGCAACGTTCGGAAAAGCGCCGGTAACGGGCGGCCAGCTCAGGGTCGCTGTCGAGCAGGTGCTCAAGGTCACGATGCAGGAACCGGTAGTTCCACATCGCTGCGAGCAACGCCTTGAGGTAGAAGCGCTTGTCTTCGACGGTAGCGGCGCGCCCCTGCGGCGGGCGCAGGAAGCTGTCCACCAACTCTTCATACTGGCTGAACAACAGGGCGATGATCGCCTGCTTGTTAGGGAAGTGGTAGTAGAGGTTGCCGGGCGAGATTTCCATGTGCGCAGCAATGTGGTTGGTACTCACGCTACGCTCGCCTTGCTGGTTGAACAGTTCAAGGCTGTTCTGCACGATGCGCTCTCGGGTCTTCATGCGCGGGGCCATGCTCAGCTCCCAGTCTGCAGGCTTACGGTAAGGGTTCATATTACGGGGTAACAGGGCCCGGATGCACCGTGCGGTGGCGCGAAAATATTCGTACCATCGTCCCGATTAGAGTATAGGCTCTAGAGATTCTCTAGCCCCGATGAGAGCCGCCGTGACTTCACCTATCGCCGTGCCTCCCTTGCAGTCCGACATCGACCTGGCGGCCACGTTCGCCACCCAGCGCAAAGCATTTGCGGGCAACCCCATGCCGCCCCTGGCCCAACGCCGGCAATGGCTGAAAAGCCTGCGCGAGGCCTTGCTGGCGGATCAGCAACGACTGATAGAAGCCATCGATACGGATTTCTCCGGCCGCAGCGCCGACGAAACCCTATTGGCCGAACTGCTGCCTTCGGTACAAGGTATTCGCCATGCCGAGCGCCACCTCAAGCGCTGGATGCGACCAGCAAGGCGAACCGTAGGCCTGGCCTTCCAGCCGGCCATCGCCCGAGTCCTATATCAGCCGCTGGGCGTAGTGGGCATCATCGTGCCGTGGAACTACCCCCTGTTTCTCGCCATTGGCCCGCTGACCTGCGCCCTGGCCGCCGGCAACCGGGTGATGCTCAAGCTCAGTGAGGCCACACCTGCCAGCGCCCTGGCGCTGAAAACCTTGCTTGAGCAGGTATTCCCGCACGACTTGGTCAGCGTGGTGCTGGGCGAGGTGGAAGTCGGCCAGGCATTTGCCCGGCTACCCTTCGATCACCTGCTGTTCACCGGCGCCACAAGCGTCGGGCGCCAGGTCATGCTGGCCGCAGCGCAAAACCTGACCCCGGTCACACTGGAACTCGGCGGTAAGTCGCCGGCCATCGTTTCGTCCAGCGTGCCGCTGGATAGCGCCGCCGAGCGTATCGCGTTCGGCAAGACCCTCAACGCCGGCCAGACCTGCGTCGCCCCAGATTACGTCCTGGTACCACGCGAACGCCTGATCGCCTTCAGCGATGCCTACCGCAGGGCGGTCCACCGGTTTTACCCACGCATCGCCGACAACCCAGACTACAGCGCCATCATCAATCCGAGGCAACTGCAGCGCCTGCAACACCTGGCGGACGACGCCAGCAGCAAGGGCGCGCAGATCATCGACCTGTACCCGGACGAGCCCCGCCAGGGCAGGCGCCTGCCGCCGCAGTTGCTGCTGGAGGTCAATGACAGCATGCAGGTGATGCAGGACGAAATCTTTGGCCCGCTGCTGCCGGTAATACCCTATGACAGCATCGACGATGCCCTGGACTACATCAACGAACGGCCACGCCCACTGGCGCTGTACTACTTCGGCTACGACCGTGCCGAGCAGGAACATGTACTGCAGCACAGCCACTCCGGCGGTGTATGCCTCAACGACACACTGCTGCATGTCGCTCAGGACGATCTGCCGTTCGGCGGCATCGGCCCTTCGGGCATGGGCCACTACCACGGCCATGACGGCTTCCTGACCTTCAGCAAGGCCAAGGCAGTGCTGGCCAAGCAGCGCCTGAACGCCGCACGCCTGATCTACCCGCCGTATGGCAAGGCGTTGCAGCGCCTGGTCTACAAACTGTTCATCCGCTGAGGTCCGGGCCATGCAGCGGCGCGAATTCATGCGTTTCAGCCTGGGGGCCAGTGTGTTCCTGGCCAGTGCCAGCCTGGTCGGTTGCAGCCCTCAGGCGCCTGCATCCGGGTACCACGTATTGCGCGAAGACGACCTGCCATTGCTGCGGGCACTGATCCCGGTGGTGCTTGCCGGTACTTCGGCAAGCGCAGTACTGGTGCTGCCCACTCTCGACGACAAACTGGCGGCACTGTCCCCGCAAATGCTCAAGCTCACCCGGCAGTTGTTCGATGTGCTCAGCCTGCCGCTGACCCGTGGGCCGCTGACCGGGGTCTGGGGCGCCTGGGAACAGGCCGGTGAACCGCAGATAACCGCTTTTCTGCAACGCTGGCAGGACAGTTCGCTGAACCTGCTGCGCATGGGGCACTCGTCGATCGTGCAACTGCTGACGATGGCCTGGTACGAACGCCCGGAAAGCTGGGCAGCCTGTGGTTACCCCGGGCCGCCGAAAATCTGACCAACAACAAGAGCATCTTCAATGCCTGTCATCGACCCGTTTCGCCAAGGCCTCGAACGCGGCTGGATTACCCATGATGGCTCACGCCTGGAGCAGGACCTCAGCCTGCAAGCCGACATTGCCGTGATAGGCAGCGGTGCCGGCGGCGCCACCAGCGCGCAGATGCTCAGTGCCGCAGGCCTCAAGGTACTGCTGATCGAGGAAGGCCCCCTCAAAACCAGCAGTGACTTCCACCTGCTAGAGAATGAGGCCTACGCCAGTCTCTACCAGGAAGGCCTGGGCAGGATGAGCAAGGACGGCGCCATTACCATTCTGCAGGGCCGTGCGGTAGGCGGCACCACGCTGGTCAACTGGACCTCCAGCTTTCGCACGCCCGCGCCGACCTTGGCCCACTGGGCCACGGCCCACAACGTAAAAGGGCTGGACAAAGACGCACTACGCCCCTGGTTCGAACGCATCGAGCAAGACCTCGGGATTACCCCCTGGGCGGTGCCACCAAACGCCAACAACGACGTACTGCGCCGTGGGTGTGAACAGCTCGGCTACCGATGGGCCGTAATTGCGCGCAATGTCCGGGGGTGCTGGAACCTTGGCTATTGCGGCATGGGTTGCCCGGTCAACGCCAAACAATCGATGCTGGTGACGCGCATTCCAGCCATGCTCGACAAGGGCGGCGAGCTGCTGTACCTGGCCCGGGCCGAACGCTTTGAGCATGATGGCGAGCGCATCGAGCATCTGCGCTGCCAAGGGCTGGACGCACGAGGAATACACACCAACGGGCGCAGCATCACTGTGCGCGCACGCCACTACATCCTCGCAGGCGGTGGCATCAACAGCCCCGCCCTGCTGCTGCGCTCCAAGGCTCCTGACCCCCACCAGTGCCTGGGCAAGCGGACTTTCCTGCACCTGGTCAACTTCAGCGCGGCACGCTTCGACGCACGCATCGACCCTTACTACGGCGCTCCGCAGTCCATCTACAGTGACCACTTTCAATGGCAGGACGGCGTCGATGGCGCGGTCGGCTACAAACTTGAAGTACCGCCCCTGCACCCGGCGCTGGCCAGCACCTTGCTCGGTGGCGATGGTGTCGAAAATGCCCTGCGCATGGCCGAGCTGCCGCACACCCACGTCATGCTTGCGCTGTTGCGCGACGGTTTCCACCCAGAAAGCCCGGGCGGCACGGTGGAACTGCGTGGCGATGGCTCACCGGTGCTCGATTACCAGGTCACCGACTACTTGCGAGACGGCCTGCGCCGGGCCTTTCACAGCATGGCCCAGATTCAGTTCGCGGCGGGCGCCACACAGGTTACACCCGCGCACAGCAGTGCCCGCGCGGCTACAAGCCTGGCGCAGGCCCAACGCATGATCGACGGCTTGCAGCTGGAGCCGTTCCATACGCGCCTGGGCAGCGCCCACGTGATGGGCGGCTGCGCAATGGGCGAAGACCCACGTCACGCGGTGTGCGACAGCCTGGGCCGTCACCATCAGCTGGAAAACCTGTCGATTCACGACGGCTCGCTGTTCCCGACCAGCATCGGTGCAAACCCGCAACTGTCGGTCTACGCCATCAGCGCGAAGCTCACCGACGCCCTGCTCTCCCGCCTGGCACAGAGTGCATGACAACAAATGCCCCTGCTGTCTATAGTGCCATCAGCCTGCCGCATGACTTGGCCGCGCGCAATCGCTGCGCTACCATCCGACTCCCCAACGCACTCCAGCCAGGATGACGCGATGAACCGAGTGTTGTACCCGGGTACTTTCGACCCTATTACCAAGGGCCATGGCGACCTGGTCGAGCGCGCCTCGCGGCTGTTCGACCACGTGATCATCGCAGTGGCAGCCAGCCCGAAGAAGAACCCGCTGTTCCCGCTGGAACAACGGGTAGCGCTGGCCCGTGAGGTGACCAAGCACCTGCCCAATGTCGAAGTCATCGGCTTTTCCACCCTGCTTGCGCATTTTGCCAAGGAACAGGGCGCCAACGTCTTCTTGCGTGGGCTGCGGGCAGTGTCCGACTTCGAATACGAATTCCAGCTGGCGAACATGAATCGGCAACTGGCGCCAGAGGTCGAAAGCCTGTTCCTCACGCCTTCGGAGCGCTATTCGTTCATTTCCTCGACCCTGGTCCGGGAAATCGCTGCACTGGGAGGCGACATCACCAAGTTCGTGCACCCGGTGGTGGCCGAGGCTTTGACTGAACGCTTCAAGAAATAAGCCTGAGCGCTGATTATCGCGCCCGCGTGCACTGCGGGCGCGAATGCGGCACAATTGTGCCCATTGCGTTGAACATGCCCGGGCGGTGAGCCCCGGCCGGAGTCCCCATGTCCCTGATTATCACCGACGATTGCATCAACTGCGACGTCTGCGAACCCGAGTGCCCGAACGAGGCCATCTCCCAAGGCGAAGAGATCTACGTGATCGATCCGAACCTGTGCACCCAGTGCGTGGGTCACTACGACGAGCCGCAGTGCCAGCAGGTCTGCCCGGTCGACTGCATCCCGCTGGATGAAGCGCACCCGGAAACCGAAGAACAGCTGATGGCCAAGTACCGCCGGATTACCGGCAAGGCTTGATCGATGCGCCGCTCCGTATGGCCCAATCGCCGGCAAGCCGGCGATTGGGCCATACCATTCAACGCTGGCAACGCGGGCAGTAAACGCTGGCCCGCTGCCCAAGCTTGGCCTCACGCAAGGTAGTGCCGCACAGCTTGCACAGCATCCCGCCCCGGCCGTACACGAATAGTTCCTGCTGGAAATAACCCGGCTGTCCGTCGCCGCCAATGAAATCGCGCAAGGTCGTGCCCCCTTGCTCGATGGCTGCCGCCAGCACGCGCTTGATCTCGATGGCCAGTTTCAGGTAACGGGTACGGGAAATTCCGCCCGCCTCACGGCGTGGGTCGATACCGGCGGCAAACAGCGCCTCGGTCGCGTAGATATTGCCCACGCCCACCACCACCGCGTTATCCATGATGAAAGGCTTGACGGCCATCGTCCGCCCACGCGACAGCTGAAACAGGCGCTCGCCGTCGAACAGGTCGGTCAACGGCTCTGGGCCCAGACGCAGCAGCAGCTCGTGATTGAGCGGATCAAGGCTCCAGAGCATGGCACCGAAACGACGTGGGTCGGTGTAGCGCAGCATCAGCCCCGACTCCAGTTCGATATCGACGTGCTCATGCTTGGCCGCCGGTAGCCCCAGCTGCACCAGACGCAGGTTGCCCGACATGCCCAGATGGCTGATCAAGGTGCCGACCTCGGCATTGATCAGCAGGTATTTGGCGCGCCGCTCGACGCTGAGAATACGCTGCCCGGACAAACGCACGTCCAGGTCCTCCGGGATTGGCCAGCGCAAGCGCCGGTCTCGCACAACCACGCGGCTGACCCGCTGGCCTTCCAGGTGCGGCGCGATACCACGCCGCGTGGTCTCTACTTCGGGTAATTCCGGCATGAATCAGTGCCCGCCCAGCTCGCGAATGGTCTGTTTGAGGTTCTCGAAGTCGTACTCCGACAAACCGATGTAGTCCAGTACCAGCGGGCCGACCGCATTCCACTCATGGTCGACATGCTGGTTGCCCAACACCCGGCAGGACGCGCAGATGTGTTCGGCCATCTTCAGCACCGCCAGCAGGTTCTTCAGCTGGCTCTGGGTGTTGCGCGGCGACTCCTCGCGGAACACGGCCAGGGCATTGTGATGGTTGGCGATGGCCGCGCTGATGTGCTCCGGCAGGCGCCAGGACTTGGCGGTGAAATAGCCGACCACCGAATGATTGGTGTTGAATGCACGGTTCTCGGTGTCGACCACCCGTGTTTGCGCATCAGCCTTGGCGTAGGCCTCTTCCAGTACATCCATATAGTTGGGGAAACGCTTGAGCATCAGCGGGACGCCGCAATCATGGAACAGCCCGAGGGTGTAGGCCTCGTCCGCCGCCTGGATGCCGGTACGCTTGGCCAGTGTCAGGCAGGTCATGGCAACATCCTGGGCAGTGTCCCAGAAGCGGTTGAGGGTAACGATGGTCTCGTCGCTCATTTCGCCCTTGATCGACTGGGCGTTGATCAGGTTGATGATCGAACGGCTACCCAGCAGGTTTACCGCACGCTGGATCGAACCGATCTTGTTGGACAGCCCGAAGTGCGGCGAGTTGACCAGCTTGAGCAAGGCACCGGACAGGCCAGGGTCCTGGGAAATCAGCTTGGCGATGGTTTCCAGGTCCGGGTCGGGCATGTACTGCTCGAACTGCAGGTCGACCATGATCTGCGGTTGCGGCGGGATGGTAATGCCTTGCAAGGCTTGCTGGATCTGTTCGGCGCTGAGTTCTTGGGACATACGTACATACTCGTTGAGGACGGGGGATTCTAACCCTGTAGGTCGCTCGACTTGTAGCGCTTGTGCCCGCGAACAGGCAGGGCAGTTTGTCGTACCCTGCACCGAATCAAGGGCCAACCGGTTATACTCCCGCTCTTTTTTCCCGGAGCGACGTCATGTCCCTGCCCAGCCTTCGCCTCAAAGCCAATGCCGACCGCCGCCTGCGCGCCGGCCACCTGTGGGTCTACAGCAACGAAGTCGATGTCACCGCGACGCCGCTGCAGGGCTTTGAGGCCGGCCAACAGGCGATCCTCGAGGCCGCCAACGGCAAGCCGCTGGGTATCGTGGCGCTGAGCCCGAACAACCTGATCTGCGCCCGCCTGCTGTCGCGCGATGCCAAGCTGCCGCTGGACAAGTCGCTGCTGGTACACCGCCTCAACGTTGCGCTGTCCCTGCGCCAGCGCCTGTTCGACCAGCCGTGCTACCGCCTGGTCTATGGTGATTCCGACCTGCTGCCGGGCCTGGTGGTCGACCGCTTCTTCGACATTCTCGTGGTACAGCTGGCCTCCGCCACCATGGAACTGCACAAGGACGACGTGATCGCCGCCCTCGTCCAGGTCCTCAAGCCCAGCGGCATCCTGTTCAAGAACGATTCCGCCGCCCGCGACGCCGAAGGCTTGCAGCGTTACGTCGAAACCGTCTACGGCGAAGTGCCGGACTGGGTGCCACTGGAAGAAAACGGCGTGAAGTTCGAAGCGCCGGTACGCGAAGGCCAGAAGACCGGCTGGTTCTATGACCACCGCATGAACCGCGCGCGTCTGGCGCCCTACGTCAAAGGCAAGCGTGTGCTCGACCTGTTCAGCTACATTGGTGGCTGGGGCGTGCAGGCCGGCGCATTCGGCGCCAGCGAAGTGTTCTGTGTGGATGCCTCAGGCTTTGCCCTGGATGGCGTTGAACGTAATGCCGCGCTCAATGGCATCAGCGAAAAACTGACCTGCATCGAAGGCGACGTGTTCGAGGCTCTGCGCGAGCTGAAAGCCGCTGAGGAGCGCTTCGACGTGATCATTGCCGACCCACCCGCGTTCATCAAGCGCAAGAAAGACCTGAAAAACGGCGAAGCCGCCTACCGCCGCCTCAACGAACAGGCCATGCGCATGCTTACCAAGGATGGCATCCTGGTCAGCGCCTCGTGCTCGATGCACTTGCCAGAGGACGACCTGAACAACATCCTGCTGACCAGCGCCCGCCACCTGGACCGCAACCTGCAACTGCTCGAACGCGGCGGCCAAGGCCCGGACCACCCGGTTCACCCGGCCATCGCTGAAACCCGCTATATCAAGAGCATTACCTGCCGGTTGCTGCCCAACAGCTGATACACGTCCAAGGGGCCGCGCTGCGGCCCCTTGGATGCCTCAGATGTCCAGCACGTAAGAAGCAATACCGAAATACACCAGCACACCTGCCGCATCGGCGATAGAAGTCACCAGCGGCCCGCTGGCAGTGGCCGGATCGAGCTTGAGCCTGGTAAACATGAAGGGCAGGCTCATGCCAATCAGGCTGCCCAGCAGGACGATCACCAGCATGCTGCTGGCAACGATCAAGGCGACATCCGCCCCACCGCGCAGCGCCCCCAGCGATGCCACCGCCACCGCCATAGTGCCGCCCAGCGCCAGCGCCACAGCGCATTCACGTGCCAGCATGCGCAACCAGTCGCGCATCACCACCTCGCCCGTTGCCAGGCCACGTACCATCAGTGTCGCCGACTGCGCACCCGCGTTGCCACCGCTGTCCACCAAAAGCGGCAGGAAAAACACCAGGACGATATGCGCGGCAATGGTTTCCTCGAATGCCGCGATCCCCGCCCCTGAAAACAGATTGCCAAACACCAGCAGCACCAGCCACAACACCCGCTTGCGGTACAGCAGACTGACAGTGGCGTCCCTGAGATTGCCCACGTGGTTAGTGATGGATGCGCCCTTGTGGAAGTCCTCGGTAGCCTCTTCGACGACCACATCGAGTGCGTCATCGCAGGTCACCAGGCCTACCAAACGGCCGGCCTCATCCAGCACCGGCACCGCCAGCAGGTCGTGCTCGCGGATCAACCGCGCCACTTCTTCCTGGCGGGTCGAGGTACAGACGCAAATGACCTTACGCACCATGAACTGCTCGATCGGTTGTTCAGGCGCGGCAAGGATCAGCTCGCGCAGGGAAAGTGTACCCAGCAGGTTGCGTCTCTCGTCGAGCACATAGGACTGATAGATGGTTTCTGCATCTGCGGCCTCACGGCGCAGCATGTCGATCGCCTGGCTGGCAGTGAGGCCGGCATCCAGACACGAATACTCGCTGGTCATCAGGTAACCGGCTGTGCCTTCGGGGTAGCCTTCAGGATGAAGCAGGCCATCACGACGCGCCTGGGCAGCCTGACGCAGGTCGAGCGGGGAAACGACGAAATCGGAAGTGTGTTGCATGAGATTCTCCAGGCGCCGACGCAGGCACCCGTAAACCTCAGCCACACGGGCTCAAGCCTTCGGAAGCCCTGGCGACGGCGCGCTCAGTGCCAATTTGCAGGTTCTGTATGAACTGAAACTGGGAAGGTCCATTGAGGTAATGTCTCGTGAAGCCGCACATGCGGCGCGGCGGATCATAAGCAGCCAAGACGCACCTGTCAGCTGCGCACCGGGCTTTTCAGATCGGTCCTACAAAGTGCCGGTCATGCTCCCCGAGCCACCGCCCAGACACATCGCCATTCCCTCGCTGCGCCAGCGGTGTAGAATCGGGCTATTCATCGCCAGTCATCCCCGGCGGGTTTATGAGCTCTGGTCGAGCACGCGGCGATCCCGTTGTGTCTTCGGCCCCATCCGTGCCAGTGGCAACCGGCCTAAGGCGCATAGGAAAAGAGAAGCTCACTCCCCTTTTTGTGACCTGATTAAGCCGCCAGGAGTGCTTCATGCCTGATTATCGTTCCAAGACTTCCACCCAAGGCCGCAACATGGCCGGCGCCCGTGCCCTGTGGCGCGCCACCGGGATGAAAGACGAAGATTTCAAGAAACCGATCATCGCCATCGCCAACTCGTTCACCCAGTTCGTCCCGGGCCATGTGCACCTGAAGGACCTGGGCCAGCTGGTCGCCCGCGAAATCGAACGCGCCGGTGGCGTGGCCAAAGAGTTCAACACCATTGCGGTGGATGACGGCATCGCCATGGGCCATGACGGCATGCTGTACTCCCTGCCGAGCCGCGAGATCATCGCCGACGCCGTGGAATACATGGTCAATGCCCACTGCGCCGACGCCATCGTGTGCATTTCCAACTGCGACAAGATCACCCCCGGCATGCTGATGGCCGCCCTGCGCCTGAACATCCCTGTGATCTTCGTGTCCGGCGGCCCGATGGAAGCCGGCAAGACCAAACTGGCCAGCCACGGCCTGGACCTGGTCGACGCCATGGTCATTGCTGCAGACTCTTCGGCCTCCGACGAAAAGGTTGCCGAATACGAGCGCAGCGCCTGCCCGACCTGCGGTTCCTGCTCCGGCATGTTCACCGCCAACTCGATGAACTGCCTGACCGAAGCACTCGGCCTGGCCTTGCCAGGCAACGGTTCGACCCTGGCCACCCACGCCGACCGTGAGCAGCTGTTCCTCACCGCCGGCCGCACGATCGTCGAGTTGTGCAAGCGCTACTACGGCGAGAACGACGACTCGGTACTGCCGCGCAGCATCGCCAACTTCAAGGCGTTCGAAAACGCCATGATGCTCGACATCGCCATGGGCGGTTCGACCAACACCATCCTGCACCTGCTGGCCGCAGCACAGGAAGGCGAAGTGGCATTCGACCTGCGTGACATCGACCGTCTCTCGCGCAAAGTACCGCAGCTGTGCAAAGTGGCGCCGAACATCCAGAAGTACCACATGGAAGACGTCCACCGCGCCGGCGGCATCTTCAGCATCCTCGGCTCGCTGGCCCGCGGCGGCCTGCTGCACACCGACCTGCCGACGGTACACAGCCGCAGCATGGAAGAAGCCATCGCCAAATGGGATATCACCCAAACCGACGATGAAGCGGTGCACACCTTCTTCAAAGCCGGCCCGGCGGGTATCCCGACCCAGACTGCCTTCAGCCAGTCGACCCGTTGGGAAACCCTGGACGACGACCGTGAAAACGGCTGTATCCGCAGCTTCGAACATGCCTACTCACAGGAAGGCGGCCTGGCAGTGCTGTACGGCAATATCGCCCTGGATGGCTGCGTGGTGAAAACCGCAGGTGTCGATGAGTCGATCCACGTGTTCGAAGGCAACGCAAAAATCTTCGAAAGCCAGGACAGCGCCGTGCGCGGCATCCTCGCCGACGAAGTGAAGGCCGGTGACATCGTCATCATCCGTTACGAAGGTCCGAAAGGTGGCCCGGGCATGCAAGAAATGCTCTACCCGACTTCGTACCTGAAATCCAAAGGCCTGGGTAAAGCTTGCGCGTTGCTCACCGATGGCCGCTTCTCGGGTGGTACCTCGGGCCTGTCGATCGGCCATGCCTCGCCAGAAGCCGCTGCTGGCGGCGCGATCGGCCTGGTACGTGACGGCGACAAGGTATTGATCGACATCCCCAACCGTTCGATCAACCTGCAGGTCAGTGATGAAGAGCTGGCTGCACGCCGCGTGGAGCAGGACAAGAAAGGCTGGAAACCGGCCGAAGTACGCCCACGCAAGGTGACCACCGCGCTGAAAGCCTACGCCCTGCTGGCGACCAGTGCCGACAAGGGTGCTGTGCGCAACAAGGCGATGCTTGAAGGGCTGTGAGGCCTTGAAGACGTGAAGAAACCGGCGCCCTGAGCCCTAGTGCCAGGCAGTCAAGTGATTTAGGGCCGCTTTGCGGCCCATCGCCGGCAAGCCGGCTCCCACAGGCACCCCGCTGCTCTCAAGCTCAGCGCAAACCCAGTGGGAGCCGGCTTGCCGGCGATAGGGCCGGTAAATCCGATACAAGACTCAAAAGAAAGCCCCGCAAAGGTAATCCTGGCTAGAAAATTCGCACGAGTGGCATTCGCCCTGATGAAAAATCAGAACGAATAGGTCACCAAAGGCGCGAAAATGGCTTGCTGATAACCATAGAGTCTCCCACATGTACAGCGCAGACCTCAGGATCTGCGCGGTCCATGTGGGCCTGCACAGGCACCCAATGGCCTACTGAATCTGCTCCGGCGTGACGATCACCCAGTTCTTGTCCGCTGTCACCGGCAACCCCGCCTTCGCCTGGGCCGCCGCGTTCCTGGCGATCATCCCGTTCAACTGGTCCATGTATTTGGCCTTGCGGTTTATCCACAGGTGGATACCGCCCTTGCCAATGTCCACGCCATGAAACTGCATGTAGCCATCACTGGTCGGGGTATCACCGCCCACCAGTACCGGCTTCTTCCACTCATCGATATAGGTAAGGATCGCCGCCTGTTTGCCAGCCATCCAGGTCGCCGGCGTCCACAGGTAAGGGGTCAGTTCCAGGCCAGCGTTGGCCGTCGCATCGTACTTGCCTTCACTGATCTGCTTGCGTGCGGTGGTCAAGTGGCCGCTGGTGCGGTCCTTGAGTAGCAGGCTGACGCCTATGACGTTCTGCGGTTTCACGTTGTAGCCGTACTTGGGGTCGGACGCGACCATGCGCACCAGCTCTTCGGACGCTGCCGAAATGACATACACCTCGATGCCATTTTCCATCAGTTTGTTGTAAAGCTCGGCCTGGCCGGTGAAGACCTTGGGTGGTTGCACCTCGATGGCTTTTACCTTGCCCCCTTCAAAGTAGGTGCTAGGGATAGGCGTGGCAGAAGCCATCAGCTCATCGACCTGCACTTTCAGCTCCTTGAGGGTAAAGCCCGAGAACACCTGGGCCACCCACGGGTAGCAGACCATGTCGTCGATTTCGCACAGGCGGTAGTAGTAACTGAACAGGCTTTCCTTGTGCTCGGCGGTGTCTTTGAACGGGATCAGCTTGAGTGACGGGTCGAGCTTTTCGCGGGTCAGCAGGCCCTTGTTCTCCATGAACGGCAGCAAGGCTTCTTCAAGGTCGTAGCGGTAGCTGGTGTTGTCCATGTCGAACACCGCGTAATTTCCCTTGTTGGCATTGGCGGCAATCATCGCGTCGAGCTGCTTGGCCGCCTCAGTTGGCCAGTGCTTAAGCTCAGTGGCTCCGCTTTCGATACTGAACAGCAGCGACAAACCGATGGCCAAGGCTTTCGGAGCAAACTTCATGTACGAATCTCCTGAATTGATCGGGAAAAGCTAGACCACCCACTCACCCGAGCCCCCTTCCACTGCGACGCTCATACAATTGTAAACGTCGTGTTCATTGCTATTTACGACCACCTGTTATTCCATAAACGACTAAGCAAATTACCTTTGGGTATAAATTCGTTTGTTTTCAGGCTGTTAGCATTTCCGTTCGCAATCGCTCACAGAGGCGATGCCTCTTCTGCTTTTTCCTGGAGCTTCAATGAACCTGCCGCTGTCTCTCAACCTGCTAGTGTTCCTGGCCTTGCTGCTGGGCCTGGCGCAAACTCGCCATACCGACTGGAGCCTGGCCAAGAAAGTCTTGCTCGGCCTGGCATTGGGTGTGGGCTTCGGCCTGGTGCTGCACACCCTCTACGGTGCTGGCCACCCGGTACTGAAAGCCACCATCGGCTGGCTGGACCTAGTCGGCAACGGCTATGTCGGCTTGCTGCAGATGATCGTCATGCCGCTGATCTTCGCCTCGATCCTCAGCGCCGTGGCCCGCCTGCACAACGCCTCCTCGCTTGGCCGCATCAGCTTCCTGACCATCGGCACACTGCTGCTGACCACTGCCATCGCAGCGCTGATAGGTATCGCCCTGACCAATCTGTTCGGCCTGAGCGCCGAGGGGCTGGTGGCAGGCGCACAGGAAAGCGCACGCCTGCAGGCCATCCACAGTGACTATGCCGGCAAGGTCGCCGACCTCAACATCCCGCAACTGCTGCTTTCGTTCATCCCAAGCAATCCGGTAGGCGACCTGGCACGGGCCAAGCCGACCTCAATCATCAGCGTGGTGATCTTCGCCGTGTTCGTCGGGCTGGCCGCGCTGCAGCTGATCAAGGATGACTCCGAGAAGGGCGCACGCGCCCTCTCGGCCATCGATACCCTGCAGGCCTGGGTAATGCGCCTGGTGCGCCTGGTGATGAAGCTGACCCCGTACGGCGTGCTGGCGCTGATGACCAAAGTGGTGGCCAGCTCCAACCTGGACGACATCCTCAAGCTCGGCAGTTTCGTCGTAGTGTCGTACATCGGCCTGGGCCTCATGTTCGTGGTGCACGGCATCATCTTGGCCGCAACCGGCGTCAGCCCGCTGCGCTTCCTGCGCAAGGTATGGCCGGTGCTGACCTTCGCCTTCACCAGCCGCTCCAGCGCGGCAAGCATCCCGTTGAACATCGAGGCGCAGACCCGTCGCCTGGGCGTACCACAGTCGATCGCCAGCTTCAGCGCCTCGTTCGGTGCAACCATTGGCCAGAATGGCTGCGCCGGGCTCTACCCGGCCATGTTGGCGGTGATGGTGGCCCCGGCAGTGGGTATCGACACCTTCGACCCGCTGTGGATCGCGACCTTGGTGGCCATCGTGACCTTGAGTTCCGCTGGCGTTGCCGGCGTGGGCGGCGGTGCGACCTTCGCAGCGCTGATCGTGCTGCCAGCGATGGGGCTGCCGGTCGAGCTGGTGGCACTGCTGATTTCGGTTGAACCGCTGATCGACATGGGCCGAACGGCCTTGAACGTGAACGGCTCGATGACGGCGGGCGTGGTGACCAGCCAGTTGTTGAAAGAAACCGACAAGGATGTGATGGCCGGCGATGAGCATGCCGAGTTGAGCCACTCCTGATCTCAACGGGGCTGCTTGCGCAGCCCCAACCACTTCAAGACTTGTCCCACACCTCGAAGTGATACGCAGGCTTGTCCGCCTCTGTCTGCGGCTCACTCGATGCCAGCTGCCACTGCGCCTTGTCGAACTCCGGGAACCACGCATCCCCTTGCGGCGAAAGCTCCACCCGGGTCAGATACATACGGCTCACCAAGCCCTTTTCCAGGGCCTGAGCGTACAACTGCGCCCCGCCGATCAGCATCAGTTCGTCAACACCCTGCTCACGCGCCCATTGCTCAGCGCGCTCCAGCGCATCTTCGAGCGAAGCGAACACTTCGGCGCCGGCCAGCGCCAAGCCCGTCTGACGACTGACCACGATGTTCAGGCGCCCCGGCAGCGGCCTGCCCAGCGAATCCCAGGTCTTGCGGCCCATGATGATCGGCTTGCCCAAGGTGGTGGCCTTGAAGTATTTGAAATCCCCCGGCAAGTGCCAGGGCATGGTGTTGTCGATGCCGATGACGCGGTTCTCGGCGAGGGCCGCAATCAGGCTGAGGGGGAGTGAAGTAGTCATGCCGGCGAGGATAGCAAACCCATGGTGGGTTATGCTTGCGCCCTGAACCGTGCAATGGAATACCCTGTGACTGGACATACTCCACTGGACAAGCGCTGGCTCACCGAAGCGGTGCGCCTGCGCGAGGAACACGCCGGCCCCCTGGAGGATCAGGAAGCCAACCGCCACGCCCGCCAGCAGGGCGGCGACCTGGCGGCCCGCATCGAAGCACGTGCACTGTTCCTGGCCGATCGGGATGGCATGACCACTGCCCTGCAGCACTGGAAACAAGGCGCACGCCTGGCCCTGCTGGCGTTGCTGCTGTTGGCCATACTCAGCGGCGCGGGCCTTGCCTTTGCCGCCCTCGGCGATGGCCTGCGCCCGGTGAACGTGTTCTGGGCGCTGGGCAGCCTGCTCGGGCTCAACCTGCTGATGCTTCTGGGCTGGGCCGCCGGGCTGGCCTTGAGTGGCGAACATGGCGCCAGCCTGGGACGGCTGTGGCTCTGGCTGAGCGAACGCTTCGCGCGCGACGCCAAGGCCGTACACCTGGCGCCAGCACTGCTGGTGCTACTGCAGCGCCAGCGCCTCAACCGCTGGTTGCTTGGCCTGCTCGTGCACAGCTTGTGGCTGGCGGCCATGCTCAGTGCGCTGACACTACTGCTGGTGTTGCTTGCCACCCGGCGCTACGGCTTCGTCTGGGAAACCACCCTGCTCGCCCCCGAGCCCTTCATCACCCTTACCCAAACGCTTGGTGCCCTGCCCTCACTGCTCGGCTTTGCCGTGCCGGACGAGGGCATGATCCGCGCCAGCGGCGACACCCAGCTGGCCGTTGATATCGCCCGCCAGGCCTGGGCCAGCTGGCTGCTGGGCGTAGTGTTGGTTTATGGCCTGCTGCCGCGCCTGCTGTTGGCTGGTTTGTGCCTGTGGCGCTGGTACCAGGGTCGCCGACGCCTGGCACTGGACCTCAGCCTGCCCGGCTACGCCCAACTGCGCGATGCACTGATGCCCCGCAGCGAACGGATTGGTGTGCAGGACACCGCCCCCGAAGCGTTGCCACAGCTCCAGGCAGGTCAACTGGAAACCGGCAGCAGTGGGGCCTTGCTGGTCGGCCTCGAACTGGACGACCAGCGCCCATGGCCGCCTGCGCTGGCCAAGGGGGTGACCGACGCCGGCGTACTCGACAGCCGTGAATCGCGCAACCGGCTGCTCGAGCAGTTGAGCCGCTTCCCTCCGGCACGCCTGGCCATCGCCTGTGACCCCCGCCGCTCACCTGACCGCGGCAGCCTGGCACTTCTGGCAGAGCTGGCACGCAATGCCGGTGCCACGCGCATCTGGTTGTTGCAGGCTGCCCCGGGCCAGGTCCTGGACGCCGAGCGCCTGGGGGACTGGCATGAAGCCCTCGACCGGCTGGGCCTGCCCCACGCCGACAGCGCCCCCATGAACTGGCTGGAGCATGGCCATGACTGAGCCACTGAAACTGGCCGTGGTCGGCCACACCAATGTCGGCAAGACCTCGCTGCTGCGCACCCTGACCCGCGATGTCGGCTTCGGCGAGGTGTCTCATCGCCCGAGCACCACCCGCCACGTCGAGGGCGCGCGCCTTTCGGTGGACGGTGAGCCGCTGCTTGAGCTCTACGATACCCCCGGGCTGGAAGATGCCATTGCCTTGCTCGACTACCTGGAGCGCCTTGAACGGCCGGGCGAGCGCCTGGACGGCCCGGCACGGCTGGAGCGCTTTCTGCAGGGCAGCGAAGCACGTCAGCGCTTCGAGCAGGAAGCCAAGGTGCTGCGCCAGTTGCTGGCCAGCAATGCCGGCCTGTATGTGATCGATGCCCGCGAGCCGGTGCTGGCCAAATACCGCGACGAACTGGAGGTGCTGGCCAGTTGCGGCAAGCCATTGCTGCCGGTGCTCAACTTCGTCGCCAGCAGCCAGCATCGCGAACCTGAATGGCGCGAGGCCCTGGCCCGCCTCGGGCTGCATGCGCTGGTACGGTTCGACAGCGTTGCGCCTCCCGAAGACGGCGAGCGCCGCCTTTACGAGAGCTTGGCATTGCTGCTTGAAGACGCCCGCCCCGCCCTGCAGCGGCTGATCGACGACCAGCAGGCACAGCGGCTGGCCCGCCAGCACAGCGGTAAACGGCTGATCGCAGAGCTGCTGCTCGACTGCGCAGCATGTCGGCGCAGCGTCGAAACTGAACCAGCGGCTGAAGCCAAGGCCATCGAGGCCTTGCGCCAAGATGTGCGCCAGCGAGAACAGCGCTGCGTCGAAGCGCTTCTGAAGCTCTACGGTTTCCGTCGCGAAGATGCCAATGCCGGTGACCTGCCGCTGTTGAACGGGCGCTGGGGCGATGACCTGTTCAACCCTGAAACCTTGAAGCTATTGGGCGTACGCCTGGGCAGCGGCGTGGCGGCAGGGGCAGCGGCCGGCGCGGGGGTCGACCTGCTGGTCGGTGGCCTTACGCTGGGTGCTGCCGCCTTGGCCGGAGCCATTGCCGGCGGAGCCCTGCAGACTGCACGCAACTATGGCGCACGGTTGATGGGCAAACTGAAGGGCCAGCGCGAGCTGACGGTGGATGACACGGTGTTGCGGCTATTGGCGTTGCGTCAGCAACAGTTGATGGCAGCACTGGATACCCGCGGGCATGCAGCACAGAACAGTATTCGCCTGAATGAGCCGGACGAGAAAACCTGGCGTGAAGGCAAGCTTCCCGAGGCGCTGAGCAAAGCGCGGGCGCATCCGCAGTGGTCGACGCTCAATCCGGGGGCGCGGGTGAACCAGACTGAGCGGCAGGAACAGCTGGAAGCACTGGTATTGCAGATTTGAGCTATCCGTTCCAGCCTGATCGCGGGTAAACCCGCGCCCTCAGGTTTGGCACTGCCAACCTGAGGGCGCAAGCCTCACAGATCTTACTGCTGCGCCACCTTCTCCGACTTGCCGTCATAACGCTTGCGCCACTCGGCCAGGATCTGGTCACGGTTCTTCGAAGCCCAGGCAAAGTCGTTCTTGATCAGGCGCTGCTCATAGTCCGCGGGCAGCTCGGTTTGCGGCTTGGCAATGCCCGGCGCAGCGAGTACAGCGAAGTTTTCCTTGTACAGCTCCATGGCCGCAGGGCTTGCCGAGAAATCCGCCAGCCGCTTGGCGGCATCAGCCTTCGGTGAACCTTTGATCACTGCAGTCGCCTCGATCTCCCAGCCCAGGCCTTCCTTGGGCAGGACGATATCTAGTGGCGCGCCCTGGCGCTTGAGCTGCACCGCCGGGTACTCGAAGGAGATACCGATCGGGAACTCCCCTGCCGCAGCCAGTTTGCAAGGCTTGGAGCCGGAATGGACGTACTGGCCGATGTTCTGGTGCAGCGCGTCCATATAAACCCAGCCCTGAGGCTCGCCAAAGGTCTGCAGCCATGCGCTCACATCCAGGAAGCCGGTACCCGACGACGCCGGGTTCGGCATCACGATCTTGCCCTTGTACTCCGGCTTGGTCAGGTCCTGCCAGCTCACCGGTTTGCTCAGGCCCTGCTTCTGAGCCTCGATGGTATTGAAGCAGATCGTCGCGGCCCAAACGTCCATGCCGACCCAAGCTGGCGGGTTGGCAGCGTCTCGGTAGTTGGCGGAGATCTTGCCCAGATCTTTCGGTGCATAGGCTTCAAGCATGCCGTTCTGGTCGAGGATGGCCAGGCTGGAAGCCGCCAGCCCCCATACCGCATCGGCCTGCGGGCGCTCTTTCTCGGCCAGCAGCTTGGCAGTGATGATGCCGGTGGAGTCACGCACCCACTTGATCTCGATGTCCGGATTGGCCTTTTCGAAGGCCAGCTTGTACGTCTTGAGCTGCTCGGCTTCCAGGGCGGTGTAGACGGTCAGCTGCGTACTGGCGGCCGAAGCCTGCAGGCTGAATACAGCGGACACGGCAGCGGCAAGTGCGAGGGGCTTGAACATGATGCGTTTCCTGTCAGTGTGGGCAGTCGGTCAATGGCCGGGAGCGCGCTGGCGCCAGGCCTGGGAGCGGCGTAGCAGGCCGCGGGAAGCGCCGGCCAGCAGCAGCGATGCAGCCGCACTGGTCAGCAGGATCAAGGTCGACATGGCGGCAGCGCCGCCGACATTGCCGGCATCGTCCATGTTCAGCACAGCGACGGCGGCGAGAATGGTGTCGGGGCTGTACAGGAAGATTGCCGCCGATACCGTGGTCATGGCCGAGACGAACAGATAACGGATGATGTCCAGCAGTGCGGGCAGGCAGATCGGCACGGTGACCCGCACGAAGTGCTTGTACAACGGCGCCTTGAGCGACAGCGCGGCGGCCTCGAACTCGCCATCGAGCTGGCGCAACGCCGTGGTTGCGGTCATCTGCGCAGTGGTCAGGTAGTGGGCGATGGTGCATACCACCAAGAGCCCCATGCCGCCATAGAACACGTGCAGGGGGTTGCCACTGAGGTTGAAGAAGAAGACATAGCCCAGGCCCAGCACCAACCCCGGCACCGCCATGGGGATGAAGCTGAGCAGGCGCAGGGCCTGGTTGAGCAAACGCTGGCCCTGGGTTTTCTCCATCAGGTAGGCACCGGCAAAAATCACCATGCTGCCGATCAGCGCGGTGCCGATGGCCATGGTCACGCTGTTGCGATAGGCCAGCCAGCCACCGCCAGCGGTGTCTTCGAACATGTAGTGCTTGAACGACAAGGTCAGGTTGTAGGGCCAGAAGGTCACCAGAGACGAGTACACCGCCATACCGATCACGCCCACCAGCACCGTGCATACCAGCAGGACGATCACCAGATAGCAGGCATCACGACCAGACGACGGCTTGGGCTCGAACACCTGGGCACGACCACTCATGGCCTCGCCCTGACGGCGACGCAGCCAGGCATCTACCGCAAAGCTCAGCAATGCCGGCACCAGCAGTACCATGCCGATCAATGCACCCCGGCCGAATTGCTGCTGGCCGACGACCGCCTTGTAGGCCTCGAGCGCCAGCACCTGGTAGTCGCCACCGACAACCACCGGTACACCGAAATCGGTGATGGTCAGGGTAAACACCAGGCAGAACGCCGCGAACACCGCCTGGCGCGTTGCCGGCCAGGTAATGCTGCGAAACGCCCGCGACGCCCCGGCCCCCATGCTGGAGGCGGCATCGAACAACCGTGCGTCGGCCAGCGACAAGGCCGACAGCAGGATCATAAGCGCATGCGGGAAGGTGTAGATGGCCTCCCCCAGGACAATGCCCCAGAAGCCATAGATGTTGTCACTGAGCAACCCGCGCAGCAGGCCTTGGTTACCGAACAGATAGACCAGGGCAATCGCCGGCAACATCGACGGCGCCAGCAGTGGCAGCAGCGAGATCCCCCGCCACAGCCCCTTGGCCGGTATCAGCGTGCGCTGCAAGGCATAAGCGAACAGGTATGCCAGGGGGACCACGATCGCGGCAACCGTGAAGGCAACCGACAAGCTGTTGCCAAGCAGCCAGTGGAAGTTTTCGCTGGCGAACAATTCACGAGCCGCCAGCAGGCCGCCACCCTGGCCGGCATCACCGCTGAAGCCGCGCCAGAAGATCGCCAGCAACGGCATCAGCACCGCCAGCAACAGCAAGGTCAGCAGCAGGCACTTGCCACCGACGACGAACAACCGATCACCGAAGGCAACATCATTGCGCGCTGTGTGCTTGGATTGGGTCAGCGACAAGGGCATGGGCGCGGCCATCTCAGGCAAACACCTGCAGGCTCTGTGGCGGTAGAGCCACCCAGATGTCCTGCGAGCCCAGGCGTGGCATGGCTTCTGGCGCCAACTCGGCGAGCAGCGGATGGCCCGGCAGGGCCTTGAGCTCAAAGCTCATGCGGCAGCGGTTGCCGAGGAATGTGATTTCATGGACCTTGGCCGGGAAGAGGTTTTCTTCGTGCATCACTGGGTTGACGGTGATTGCCTCCGGGCGGCAGAACAGTCTTCCGCTGCTGGCCCGCAGCGCACCCGCTGCCAGACGCATGCTCATGGCGCCCACTTGAGCGTGGCTGTCGCCAGTACGCTGAAACGGCAGCCAGTTGCCTTGGCCAACGAACTCGGCAACGAACGGCGTGGACGGCTGATCGTAGATTTCCTGAGGGGTGGCGTACTGCTCGACCTGGCCGTTGTTCATCACCGCAATGCGGTCGGCCATCAACATGGCCTCGTCCTGGTTGTGGGTGACCATCAGCGTGGTGATACCCAGTTGACGCTGCAGCTGTCTAAGTTCGGTACACAGGTGCTCACGCACACGCGCATCCAGCGCCGACATCGGCTCGTCGAGCAACAGCAGCGAGGGCGACGGGGCCAGGGCACGGGCCAACGCAACCCGCTGCTGTTGACCACCGGACAATTGCCCGGGGTATTTCTTTTCACTGCCGGCCAGGCCTACCAGGTCCAGCATCTCGGCTACGCGCTGGCGGCTTTCTTCACGGCCACTGCGGTTCAGGCCGTAGGCAATGTTGGCTTCGACATTGAGGTTGGGGAACAGCGCGTAGGATTGAAAGAGGATGCCGTAGTCACGCGCCTGGGGGGGTAATTCGCTGATGTCACGCTCACCGATGTACAACTCGCCACGGTCTTGGCGTTCCAGCCCTGCGATGCATCGCAGCAGGGTGGTCTTGCCGCAGCCGGAAGGGCCGAGCAGGCAAACCAGCTCGCCGGCGGCGATGTCCAGGGAGACATTGTTCAACGCCGTGAAGGCGCCGAAACGCTTGTGGATACCGCGCACTTTCATTTGTGCGCCCGGGGTGGCGTGGTTCATGGCAAAGCCTCATCGAGCAGATGTGGCCATGCTAAAAAGGCTGTGCGAAGGTTCTGTGGCGGCGGGGCAAAAGCGGGCGATAGTGGTATAGGCAGATTTTGTAGTGACGCTGCCGGTTCAGAACTGCGACCCCACCACTTCTTGCGCTACACCGAGGAAGGCTGCCGGCAACCGGGCCTGGCGTCTTTCCTTCAGGCAGTACAGGTACTCATGCATCACCGGCGCGTCTTCCAGTGTCAGCACCCGCAGCTCCGAGTTGTGCGGCACCTCGTGCCGGGCAATCACGCTGACGCCGATATTGCGCAGCACCGCCTCACGGATCGACTCGCGGCTGCCGATTTCCAGCACCGCTTCGGCCTTCACCCCAGCGCCGTGCATCATTTCTTCGGTGAGCTTGCGCGTGGTCGAGCCTTTTTCGCGCATCAGCAGGCATTGCCCTGCCACCACCTCGATAGATACCACTTGACGGTGCGCCAGCGGATGATTGCGGTGCACCGCCACCACAAGCGGGTCAGTGCCCAGCACGCGCCTCACCAGGCGAGCATCCTCCACCAACTGTGAAGAGGCGGCGACATCGACGCGGTAGTCCTCCAGCATCTCCAGCACCTGCTGCGAATTGCCGATTTCCACGGTCACGCCCACCTGTGGCAAGCGCTCACGGAAGATCTTCACAAGGTCGAGGATGTAATACGGCGCGGTGGCAGCGATGCGCAGGTTGCCTTGGGCATGGCCGCTGTTGCGCAGCTCGAACTCGATATCGGCTTCCTGTTGCAGCAGCGCCTTGACCATCGGCAGCAGGCGCACGCCCTCCTCGCTCAGCACCAGGCGTCGGCCGCCGCGGTAGAAAAGCTCCACCGCGTACTGGCTTTCGAGGTTGCGGATCTGGGTGGTCACCGTCGGCTGGCTGAGGCCAAGTTTCTTTGCCGCCAGGGTGATGCTGCCCAGGCGGGCCACCATGTAGAAGGCTTTGAGCTCGGCACTTAGCATTGCGGGGCTCCGCAGCCGCAAAAGCAGCCGTAAGCAGAGGCAGCGCTGTGTAGTTTCATAAGTCTGGATTCCACCTCGATCAGCTTGTAGCTTGCAGCTGCTACTTGCGCAAAAGGCGCAGGCCATTGAACACCACCAGCAGGCTGACGCCCATGTCGGCGAACACCGCCATCCACAGCGTGGCTATGCCGGCAAAGGTGATTGCCAGGAAGATGGCCTTGATGCCCAACGCCAGCACGATGTTCTGCTTAAGGATCGCCGCACTTTGCCGCGACAGCCTGACGAAGGCCGGGATTTTGCGCAAGTCGTCATCCATCAGCGCCACATCGGCGGTCTCGATGGCGGTGTCGGTACCGGCAGCCGCCATGGCGAAACCGATCTCGGCACGGGCCAGCGCCGGCGCATCGTTGATGCCGTCACCGACCATGCCAACCCGGTGCCCCTGGGCGTAGAGCTGCTCGATCGTGCTCAGTTTGTCGGCAGGGAGCAGGTTGCCTTCGGCGCGGTCGATACCTACCTGGGCAGCGATGGCCTGGGCAGTATGGGCGTTGTCGCCGGTAAGCATGACAGTCTTGATGCCCAGCGCGTGCAACTCGGCGATGGCCTCACGGCTGCTTTCCTTGACCGTGTCGGCAACGGCAAACAGCGCCAACGGGCCAGAGCGGTCAAGCAACAGCACCACCGTCTTGCCTTGACGCTCGAGTTGGTCCAGCTGTGCTTCAAGTTGCGGTGAGCACAAGCCCAGCTCTTCGACCAGGCGATGGTTGCCCAGATGATAGGTTTCGCCATCGATGTCACCACGCACACCACGCCCCGCCAAGGCAGAGAACGCGCTGACCTCACTCAGGGCCAGCCCCTGCGCCCTGGCGAACTGGGCGATGGCGGCCGATACCGGGTGGTCTGAGCGCTCGGCCAGGCTTGCCGCCAGTGCCTGGGCGCGGCCCTCGAACAATGGGTCTAGCACCTTGGTATCGGTCTGCACCGGCTTGCCGTAGGTAAGAGTGCCGGTCTTGTCCAAGGCCAGGAAGTCCAGTTTGCGGCCCCCTTCCAGGTACACACCCCCCTTGATCAGGATGCCCTTGCGCGCCGCAGCCGCCAGGCCACTGACAATGGTCACCGGGGTGGAAATCACCAGGGCACATGGGCAGGCCACCACCAACAGCACCAAGGCGCGGTAGACCCAGTCGAACCAGGCGCCAGCCATGAACAGCGGCGGGATGAGCGCTACGGCCAAAGCCAGGGCGAACACCACAGGTGTGTAGATGCGCGAGAAGGTATCGACGAAACGCTGGGTAGGCGCTCGAGCGCCCTGCGCCTGCTCCACGGCCTTGATGATACGGGCCAATGTGGAATGCCCTGCCACTGCAGTTACCCGGTACTCCAGAGCGCCGGCCTGGTTGATGGTGCCGGCGAACAACTTGTCGCCAGGGGCCTTGTCCACAGGCAGGCTCTCGCCGGTGATCGGCGCCTGATCGACGCTGGATTGCCCACTGACCACTTCACCGTCCAGGCCGATACGCTCACCGGGGCGTACCCGCACAAGCGTACCGATCGCCACGTGGCGCACCTCGGCCTCACGCCATTGGCCGTCGGCCTGCTGCACTGTGGCCATGTCCGGCGTAAGCTGCATCAGGCCACTGATGGCATGGCGCGCACGGTCAAGTGAACGTGCCTCGATCAGTTCGGCGATGGTGAACAGCACCATGACCATGGCCGCCTCAGGCCACTGGCCGATCAGCACGGCACCGGTCACGGCGATACTCATCAGAGCGTTGATGTTCAGGTTGCGGTTCTTCAGGGCAATCCAGCCCTTCTTGTAGGTGCCCAGGCCACAGCCTAGGATCGCTGCCAGCGCCAGCGCGGCTACCACCCACTCGGGAGCAAGCGCGCTGAAATGAATGATTTCGGCAGCGATCGCCGCGATGCCGGACAATGCCAATGGCCACCAGCGAGTCTTGGCTGGCGCGGGTGCGATGACGCCACCCTCTTCCTCTACAGCCAGCGGTTCTGCCTTCATGCCCAGGCTTTCGATGGCCCGCTCAATCTCAGTAGTGCCATCCAAGGTATGGCGCACGCCCAGTACGCGGTTGATCAGGTTGAACTCCAGCTGCTCGATGCCGGCCAGCTTGCCGAGCTTGTCCTGGATCAGGGTCTGTTCTGTCGGGCAGTCCATGGCTTGTATGCGAAAACGGCTGAGCCGGGCCTGGTCACTGGCTTTTTCGCTCAATTGCACAAACGCAGGCGCCGCACTGGAACCGCAGCAACTGTGCGCATGTGCGTCGTGGCAATGGCTTTTACCGGCGTTGACGTGGTCATGGTCATGCACGTGTTCGTGGCTGACAGGCTGGTTCATGGGGTCGTCCTTATTGAGCACCTGTTGCCAAGTGAACACCCTGTAGCCACTATAGGGTCAAGCCACCTGCTGGAGATTCGCCATGAAAATCGGAGAATTGGCCAAAGCCACCGACTGTGCGGTGGAGACCATCCGTTACTACGAGCGTGAGCAGCTACTGCCGGAGCCAGCACGTACCGACGGGAATTACCGCTTGTATACCCAGGCCCATGTCGAGCGGCTGACCTTCATACGCAACTGCCGCACCCTGGATATGACGCTGGACGAGATACGCAGCCTTTTGCGCCTGCGCGATAGCCCAGCAGGCTCATGTGGCAGCGTCAATGCGTTGATCGACGAACATATCGAACACGTGCAGGCGCGGATCAATGGTCTGGTGGCATTGCAGGAGCAACTGGTGGAATTACGCAGGCGGTGCAGTGCGCAGGGAGTGGAATGCGCGATCTTGCAGCGGTTGGAGGTGAACGGAGCAGTATCTGTGCCGGATACCGAGCATTCGCACGTGGGGCGTAGCCACGGGCATTGAAGCCGCAGGGCTGCTGCGCAGCCCTCGGCATTTGAGTAAATCAGACCGCCATCGGCGCCGTCATCGGTGCATGGTGCTCATAGCCTTCCAGGCTGAAATCGCTCGGTTCGATCTTCTCCAGCCATTCTGGCTCGTACTTGCCCGTTTCGGCGAACGCAGGCACGCGGTCGCTGATCACCAGCTTCGGCGCTTCCAGCGGCTCGCGCTTGAGTTGCTCGTTAAGCATGTCCAGATGGTTTTCGTACACATGGGCATCGCCAATGAAGTACGTGAACCAGCGTGGCGTGTATCCGGTCAGGCGGCCGAACAGCGACAGCAGCGCCGCACCTTCGGTGAGGTTGAACGGCGTGCCCAGGCCCAAGTCATTGGAGCGGATGTAGAGCGTCAGGGAGATTTCCCTGGTCTGGACATTCGGGTGGAACTGGTACAGCAGATGGCACGGCGGCAGCGCCATTTCGTCCAGCTGCGCGCAGTTCCAGCCATGGAACAGGATGCGTCGGCTGCCAGGGTCGTTGGCGATGGTGTCCAGGCACTGACGCACCTGGTCGATGGCCTTGTACAGGACGACGAACGCCTGGCCATCTTCCTCGTCCTGGGCAATCCTGCGAAAGCCTGCTTTTTCGGCCATTTCGATCGCTGCCGGGTTGCTCAGCGGGATGCGCTTGTAGCCCGGCCACTGGCGCCACTGCACCCCGTAGATCTCGCCGAGGTCGTCATGGCCCTGGCGGAACGGGTTGGCCAGCCACTGGGCGTTCTCGTTGGCGTTCTGATCCCACACCTTGCAGCCCAACTCGCGGAACTCACCGGCGTTTTTCACGCCCCGCAGGAAACCGACCATCTCGCCGATTGCCGACTTGAACGCCAGCTTGCGCGTGGTGATGGCCGGGAAACCCTTCTGCAGGTCGAAACGCAGCATGGCGCCCGGCAGGCTGATGGTGCGGATGCCGGTGCGGTTTTCCTGCAGGGTGCCGTTTTCGATGACGTCGCGGACCAGATCTAGATACTGTTTCATGACTTTCCTGTAACAAGAACGGCAGGGGGATCGCCCCTGCCGTGAAAATCATACGGCTGGTTTTGCCGTAGGTTTGCGGTTGTAGGCCAACCAGATCAAGAACAGGCCACCGACGATCATCGGCACGCAGAGTAATTGACCCATGGTCAACCAGCCAAAGGCGATGTAGCCAAGCTGGGCGTCGGGCACCCGTACAAACTCCACGATAAAGCGGAAAATGCCGTAGAACAGCGCGAACATACCGGAAACGGCCATGGTCGGGCGCGGTTTGCGCGAGTACAACCAGAGAATCACGAATAATGCCACACCTTCCAGGGCAAACTGGTACAGCTGCGACGGATGACGGGGCAACTGAGCAGGGTCGCTGAACGGCGGGAAGACCATTGCCCAAGGTACATCGGTGGCCTTGCCCCACAATTCGGCATTGATGAAGTTGCCGATACGCCCTGCCCCCAGGCCAATCGGCACCAGCGGTGCGACGAAGTCCATCAGTTCGAAGAACGACTTGTTGTTGCGCTTGCCGAACCACAAGGCTGCCAGCATGACGCCGATGAAGCCGCCGTGGAACGACATTCCCCCCTTCCATACCTCGAAGATCAGTGTCGGGTTGGCCAGGTAGGCGTGCAGGTCGTAGAACAGCACATAACCCAAGCGTCCGCCGACGATAACCCCCATCGACAACCAGAACACCAGGTCAGAAAGCTTTTCGCGCGACCAGGTGGGGTCGAAGCGGTTGAGCCGGCGTGAGGCGAGCAGCCACGCGCCGCCAATGCCGATCAGGTACATCAGGCCGTACCAATGGATTTTCAGCGGCCCGAGCGCAACGGCCACGGGGTCTATCTGCGGGTAAGGCAGCATGGATATTCCTCTGGTTTCAAATCAAAAAGCTCAGACCTACGCTAAACAGCAGCGCGGCGAACAAACGCTTGAGCAGACGGGGCGACAACTTGTGCGCCAGCCGCGCGCCGAAGCGGGCGAAAAACATACTGGTCACGGCAATGCCGACCAGCGCTGGCAGGTACACGAAGCCCACGCTATGGGCTGGCAGATGCTCATCGTGCCAACCCAGCCACATGAAACTCAGGGCGCTGGCCACGGCAATCGGCAGGCCGCAGGCCGAAGACGTGGCCACCGCCTGCTGCATCGGCAGGCTGCGCCAGGTCAGGAATGGCACGGTCAACGAACCACCGCCGATCCCGAAGATTGCCGAGGCCCAACCGATCACGCCACCGGCGCCGATCAGTGCGGGCTTGCCGGGAATGCCGCGGCTGGCCTTGGGCTTGAGGTCCAGTGCCATTTGCGCGGCAATGATCAGGGCGAATACGCCGATGATTTTCTGCAACAGCGGGCCCTGGATAAGCGAAGCCGTCTTGGCGCCCACCCCGGCGCCCAGCAGGATACCCACGGTCATCCAGGCGAAGATCGGCCACTGCACCGCACCCCGGCGATGGTGCTCGAGCACGGCATTGATCGAAGTGAAGACGATGGTTGCCAGCGAGGTACCGACTGCCAGGTGAGTGAGCACCGAAGCGTCGAAGCCTTGCAGGGTGAAGCTGAACACCAGCACCGGCACGATGATGATGCCGCCGCCCACGCCAAACAGCCCGGCAAGCACGCCGGCACAGGCGCCCAGAAGCAGATAGAGTGCGAACTCCATTCGTCGTCCCCGAAAAAACAATCCGGCATGGTAACGGAAGCCGGGCTCGGGGCTCTAGTGAACTCTGTGACAGGATGGATCGGCGCCGCCGCAGTGGGTAGAGTGGCAAAAAACACAGAGGCCCAACCTATGTGCCTGATCGTATTCGCCTGGCGGCCAGGGCATGCCCTGCCGTTGATCGTGGCGGCCAACCGCGACGAGTTCTATGCCCGGCCCACTCAGGCGCTGGCACACTGGGAAGATGCGCCCGGCGTGCATGCCGGGCGTGACCTGGAGGCCGGCGGTACCTGGCTTGGCGTGGGGCCGCGGGGGCGGTTCGCCGCCCTGACCAATATTCGCGACCCAGGGCAGCCGTTGGGCTCCCGCTCGCGCGGCGAGCTGGTGGCGGCATACCTGCAGGGTGAACTTGGGGTCGAGGCATATCTGGACCAGGTCGCCAGCCGCAGCAAACAGTATTCGGGGTTCAACCTGCTGGTTGGCGATGGTGTGCGCCTCGGGTACCTGCACGCTCGAGAAGCGGCGCCGCGCTTGCTGGCGGCTGGTGTGTATGGGCTTTCCAATGCCGGGCTGGACACGCCGTGGCCCAAGCTGGTCAAGGCGCGCGACGGGCTGGAACGGTTACTGGGGTCAGCAGACCCACAGCGTTTGATGGCGTTGCTGGCCGATGGTGAGACGGCGCCTGAGGCGGAGCTGCCGGAAACTGGCGTGGGGGTGGCGACAGAGAAGCTGCTGTCGAGTGTGTTTATTGCCAGCCAGAATTATGGGACGCGGGCCAGTACGGTGCTGATCGTGGATGATCAGGGTAAAAGACGGCTTATCGAGCGCAGTTTCGGGCCTTTTGGGGGGCACTTGGGGGAGGTTGAGCTTTGGGTTTGAGGGCCATGGGGCTGCTTTGCAGCCCTTTCGCGACACAAGGCCGCTCCTACAAGGGTCGCGTCGCCTGTAGGAGCGGCCTTGCGTCGCGAAAGGGCCGCAAAGCGGCCCCAGAATTCACAGGGTCTTGTTGGCCTCTGGCCCGATCATCCGCGCCAGCCCCAGGTTCTTCAGCGCCAATTGCAACGAGCTGTGGATGACCTGCGGGTTGTCATGGCTCAGGGCATCGGCCAGCAGCTCCTTGGCCTTGCTCATGTTGATCTGACGCAGCATCCACTTCACCTTCGGCAGGTTGGTGGCGTTCATCGACAAGCTGTCGAAGCCCATGGCCATCAACAGGACCGCTGCTGCCGGATCACCGGCCATCTCGCCGCAGATACTGACTGGCTTGCCCTCGCCATGAGCATCACGCACCACAGTGTTCAAGGCTTGTAGCACTGCAGGGTGCAGATAGTCGTACAAGTCGGCAACCCGCGGGTTGTTGCGGTCCACTGCCAGCAGGTACTGGGTCAGGTCGTTGGAGCCTACCGAAAGGAAATCCACCTGACGCGCCAGCTCTTTGGTCTGGTACACCGCCGCCGGGATCTCGACCATCACCCCAACCGGTGGCATGGGCACGTCCGTGCCTTCGTCACGCACCTCGCCCCAGGCGCGGTGAATCAGGTGCAGCGCCTCTTCCAGTTCGTGAATGCCGGAGATCATCGGCAGCAGAATGCGCAGGTTGTTCAGGCCTTCGCTGGCCTTGAGCATGGCGCGGGTCTGGACCAAGAAGATTTCCGGGTGGTCGAGGGTCACGCGAATGCCGCGCCACCCCAGGAACGGGTTTTCTTCCTTGATCGGGAAGTACGACAGTGCTTTGTCCCCACCGATGTCGAGGGTACGCATGGTCACAGGCAGCGGGTGAAACGCCGCCAACTGCTCTCGATAGATGGCCAACTGCTCTTTTTCGCTGGGGAAGCGCTGGTTGATCATGAACGGCACTTCTGTGCGGTACAGGCCCACCCCTTCGGCGCCCCGCTGCTGGGCACGGGCCACGTCGGCAAGCAGGCCGGTATTGACCCACAGCGGCATGCGATGACCGTCCGGGGTGACGCACGGCAGTTCGCGCAACGCATCCAGGCCCTGGGCCAGCTGACGCTCTTCTTCGACCACCTCGCTGTATTGCTTGCGCAGCACGTCGCTGGGGTTGGTGAACACCTCGCCCTTGTAGCCATCGACGATCAGCTCGATACCATCGACCTTGGAATACGGCAGGTCGACCAGGCCCATCACCGTCGGGATACCCATGGCACGGGCCAGGATGGCGACGTGGGAGTTGCCCGAGCCCAGCACCGAGACCAGGCCTACCAGCTTGCCTTCCGGCACCTCACCCAGCATCGCCGGGGTCAGCTCCTCGCTGACCAGGATGGTGTTGTCGGCATACACCAGCGATTGCGAACGGGCTTGCTGGAGGTAGGCCAGCAGGCGGCGACCGAGGTCTTTGACGTCCGAGGCGCGTTCGCGCAGGTAGTCGTCGTCCATCAGCTCGAACCGGTTTACGTGCTCGCCGACCACCTGGCGCAAGGCGCCCTGGGCCCACTGGCCGGTCTTGATGACGTCAGTCACCTCACCGCCCAGGGCGGCGTCCTCAAGCATCATCAGGTACACGTCGAACAGCGCGCGTTCTTCCGGGCGCAGCTGGGTAGCCAGCTTGGCCGAAAGCTTGCGCATGTCGGCGCGCACGCCCTCAAGGGCGTTGTGGAACAGTTTGAGTTCAGCGTCGATGTCTTCGACCGTCTTGTCCGGCACCACCTCAAGGTCGGCAGGTGGCAACATGACCACGGCACGCCCGACGGCAGCACCCGGCGAGCCTGGCACGCCGACGAAGCGAGCTTCCTGGATGCCCTTGCCCTGGCGGCCCAGGCCACGAATCGAGCCGGTGGCCTCGGCGTGAGCGATAACTCCGGCGAGCTGAGCACTCATGGTGACCAGGAAAGCTTCTTCACCCTCGTCGAACTGGCGGCGTTCTTTCTGCTGAATGACCAGCACGCCGACCACACGACGGTGGTGGATGATCGGTGCACCCAGGAAGGAAGCGAAACGCTCCTCGCCCGTCTCAGCGAAGTAGCGGTAACGTGGATGATCAGCGGCGTTTTCGAGGTTCAGCGGCTCTTCCCGGGTACCGACCAGGCCAACCAGGCCTTCGTTGGGGGCCATGCTGACCTTGCCGATGGAACGCTTGTTGAGGCCTTCGCTGGCCATCAGCACGAAGCGGTTGGTTTCTGGGTCGAGCAGGTAGACCGAGCAGACCTGGCTGCCCATGGCCTCCTTGACGCGCAAGACAATGATCCCCAACGCCGTCTTGAGATCTTTGGCGGAGTTCACTTCCTGGACGATCTTGCGCAGCGTATTGAGCATGGCTCGGGGTCGAACTCCGTCGTCAGTCGCGCGTCAAAAGACGCGGTGCTAGCTCTTTCAGGGCGCGGCGATACACTTCACGCTTGAAGGTCACCACCTGGCCCAGCGGGTACCAATAGCTGACCCAGCGCCAGCCATCGAATTCGGGCTTGCCGGTCAGGTCCATCCGCACCCGTTGCTCATTGCTCACCAGGCGCAGTAAAAACCATTTCTGCTTCTGGCCGATACACAGCGGTTGGCTGTGGGTACGTACCAGACGCTGGGGTAAACGATAACGCAACCAGCCGCGGGTGCAGGCAAGAATTTCCACATCATCGCGTTCAAGGCCAACTTCTTCGTTCAGCTCGCGGTACAGGGCATCTTCCGGCGTCTCGTCAGGGTTGATACCACCCTGAGGGAATTGCCAGGCATCCTGGTTGATCCGCCGAGCCCATAGCACCTGCCCGGCATCATTCGTGAGAATGATCCCGACATTTGGGCGAAAACCATCCGGGTCGATCACGGCAGCAACCTCGCAAACGCATGTCACCGCATTGTTCCACAAAGCCTGCGAGCGCAGCAACGCGCCCGCCACGCTTATGTGCAGCGAGGTCAAAACTCCGTATTCTGCGGGCCTACCCTATGGCTGACGCGAGTAACCGCAATGCGCCTGGCTTTATTCGACCTGGACAATACCCTCCTCGGTGGCGACAGTGACCACGCGTGGGGTGATTACCTGTGCGAACGGGGGATTCTTGACCCGATCGCGTACAAAAAACGTAACGATGACTTCTATCAGGATTACCTGAACGGCACCCTCGATCTGCAGGCCTACCTGGCCTTTTCCATGGAAATTCTCGCAGCCACCGAACCCGCCCAACTCGACCAATGGCACCTCGAGTTCATGCACGACTGCATCGAGCCGATCATCCTGCCCAAAGCCCTGGCCCTGCTGCAGCAACACCGTGAGGCAGGCGACCAACTGGTGATCATCACCGCCACCAACCGTTTCGTCACAGCGCCGATTGCCCGCCGCCTGGGCGTTCGCACGCTATTGGCGACCGAATGCGAAACACGCGATGGCCGCTATACCGGGCGCAGTACTGATATACCGTGCTTCCGTGAAGGCAAGGTGACGAGGCTGGAACGCTGGATGCTGGAGAACGGGTTCGATCTGCAAGACAGCTATTTCTACAGCGACTCCATGAATGACTTGCCGCTGTTGCAGCGGGTGTCACATGCTGTCGCGGTGGACCCGGACCCTAACCTGCAGGCGGAGGCTCAACGGCGCGGATGGCCGGTGATTTCGCTTAGGGATTGAAGCTTTTTGGGGCCGCCTTGCGCCCCATCGCTGGCAAGCCAGCTCCCACGAGGTAAGTAGTTGGCTTGCCGGCGATGGGCTGCAGGGTGGCCCGGTCAAACTTCAGACCGGCTTGGCGCCCATCAAACCGGCGATGGACAGGAAGCAGACACCGCTGAAGACCGCCAAGGCCAGGGTAAACCGCAAACCCACCACCTCAGCCTTGCGCAGCCGGTTCAGACGCACCAGCAGCCACCACGCGGCGAACGCACCGAGGGTATAGATGACGCTGGACGCCAGCACCCAGGTCTGCCCCAGCGGCCAACCTACCAAGTGAACCAGCCACCAACCGGTGAACGGCATGCTCAGCAGGCTAACGCCCATCACCAGCCAGACGAACACCAAAGGCCGACTCAGCAGCTTGCCATAGACTTGGGCGTCACCTTGGCGCCGGGCGTGTACGGTCCAGATCGCCAAGCCCAATGCGCCCAGCAATAACAGGGCGGTGGCAATGAGGTGCAGGGCCTTGAGGGTGGTCAGGTGTTCCATGTCTTCACATCCTTGGAGGGTTAGCCAAGCTTAGTCGCTCAACCCAGGAACAGCCGGTAAGCCGGATTGTCTGTCTCATCCCAGTACGGATATCCGATCTTGGCCAGCGCCGCCGGCACCAGGTGGCGCTCGTCCTCAGGCACCTGCAACCCCGCCACCACACGCCCATCGGCAGCACCGTGGTTGCGGTAGTGGAACATCGAGATGTTCCAGCGCCCGCCCAGCTTGTTGAGGAAGTTGAACAGCGCCCCAGGCCGCTCAGGGAATTCGAAGCGCAGCACAATCTCGTCGCGGGCGCCGGCCGAATGGCCACCCACCATGTGGCGGATGTGCATCTTGGCCAGTTCGTTGTCAGTAAGGTCGGTGACCGGGAAGCCCTGCTCAGTCAGTTGCTGCACCAACGCAGCGCGCGGGTCGTTCTCCGGATGGGTCTGCACGCCAACGAAGATATGGGCTTCGTCAGATGTGTGCTTGCGGTAGTTGAATTCGGTGATCTGGCGCTTGCCGATGGCCTCGCAGAACGCCTTGAAGCTGCCCGGCCGCTCGGGAATGGTCACGGCGATAATCGCTTCGCGTTTCTCGCCCAGCTCGGCACGCTCGGCGACATGACGCAGGCGGTCGAAGTTGACGTTGGCGCCCGAATCGATAGCCACCAGCGTTTGCCCGGTGACGCCGTTGAGTTCGACATACCTCTTGATCCCAGCGACACCCAAGGCACCTGCAGGCTCGGTGATCGAGCGGGTATCGTCGTAGATATCCTTGATTGCTGCGCAGATCTCGTCAGTGCTGACGGTGATCACTTCATCCACATGCAAGCGGCAGATGTCGAAGGTATGCTGGCCGATCTGCGCCACGGCCACGCCATCGGCAAACAGCCCGACCTGCGGCAGCACCACGCGCTCCCCGGCGGCCATGGCCGCTTGCAGGCAATTGGAGTCATCCGGCTCGACGCCAATCACCTTGATTTCAGGGCGAAGGTATTTAACGTAGGCGGCGATGCCGGCGATCAGCCCACCGCCGCCCACCGGCACGAAGATAGCATCCAGCCGGCCAGGGTGCTGGCGCAGGATTTCCATTGCCACGGTGCCTTGCCCGGCAATGGTGTGCGGGTCGTCATAAGGATGGATATAGACGAAGCCCTTTTCATCGACCAGTTTCAGCGAGTAGGCCAGCGCCTCGGGAAACGAGTCGCCATGCAGTACCACCTTGCCGCCACGCGAGCGTACGCCTTCGATCTTGATCTCCGGGGTGGTCTTGGGCATCACGATGGTGGCCTTGATGCCCAGCTCGCGGGCTGCCAGGGCCAGCCCCTGTGCATGGTTGCCGGCCGAGGCGGTGACCACGCCGCGCGCCAGTTCTTCCGGGCTCAGTTGCGCCAGCTTGTTGTAAGCCCCACGGATCTTGAAGGAGAACACCGGCTGCAGGTCTTCACGCTTGAGCAAAATCTGGTTGCCCAGGCGCTTGCTCAGTTGCCCGGCGCTGTGCAGCGGGGTTTCGACAGCGACGTCGTAGACGCGCGAGGTGAGGATCTTCTTGACGTACTGTTCAAGCATCGGGAAAGCATCACTGGCCGCGGGACAAGGGCTGCGAGTCTACCCCAGCGCTACGTCGGGCGACCACAGCAAAGCCGCCCGAGCCGTTATACTAGCCTCCTTTCATACCGCCCTGCCCCTTTCCGGAGCCCGCATGACCCAGGACCAACTCAAACAGGCCGTCGCCCAGGCCGCTGTCGACTTCATTCTGCCCAAGCTGGATGAAAAGAGCGTCGTCGGCGTCGGCACCGGTTCGACTGCCAATTTCTTCATTGACGCCTTGGCCCAGCACAAGACGGCGTTCGACGGCGCGGTCGCCAGCTCCGAGGCCACTGCACAGCGTCTGAAGGGCCATGGCATCCCGGTCTATGAGCTGAACAGCGTCAGCGAGCTGGAGTTCTACGTCGACGGCGCCGACGAGAGCGACGCACACCTGAACCTGATCAAAGGCGGTGGCGCGGCACTGACGCGGGAGAAAATCGTCGCGGCCGTGGCCAAGACCTTCATTTGCATCGCCGATGCCAGCAAGCTGGTGCCGGTGCTGGGCGCCTTCCCGCTGCCGGTCGAGGTCATCCCGATGGCCCGCAGCCACGTGGCGCGCCAACTGGTCAAGCTGGGCGGAGACCCGGTGTACCGTGAGGGTGTGGTCACCGATAACGGCAACGTGATCCTGGATGTGTACAACCTGCAGATCACCAACCCCGTGGAGCTGGAAGCGCAGATCAATGCGATCGTCGGCGTGGTGACCAATGGCCTGTTTGCCGCACGGCCGGCAGACTTGCTGTTGCTGGGCACCCCGGAAGGCGTGAAGAGCCTGAAAGCCGAGTGATGCCATTGCCGGCAAGCTGGCTCCCCCAGGCAATCCACAGCAGTGGAGAACTTGTGGGAGTCGGCTTGCCGGCAATGACGCTCAAAAGCCGGGTCAATCCGATGGCTGTTTGAACACATAGAACAGGTTCGGCTCACTGACCAGATAAATGGTCCCCGCTTCATCCATGGCAATCCCCTCCGCCTGCGGCACCGTCTGTTTCAGCCCTTGGTAACCCTTGCGCAGCGACAGCGTGCTCAGCGGTTTACCCTTCACATCCAGCTCCAGCACCAGGCGTGATTCATCCGACAGCGCCAGCAGATGCCCGCTGCGCTCGTCGAACTGCAGGCTCGACAGATCCCTCACGAACAGCCGCGCATCACGCTTGCGGTCCTGCACCACATGCACTGCATAAGGCTGCTCCGGGTTTTCATGGGGAAAACCGTGAATTTCGTAGATCACCATCGGGTCCCGCTCCTTGGCCACGAACAGGCGTTTGCCCGCCGAGTCATAGGCCAGCCCCTCGAACCCCTTGTTGCCGTTCAGGCCGATACCAAGGCTCAACTGCTCGGCATCGTTGGCATCCAGGAACATTGTGTCGTCCTCAAGGCGCACGCGAATCAGCCGTTGCTGGCGCTCATCGGTGATCACGTAACTGTTGGGCCCTACGTATTCCACCGCCTCGGGGTCGCCGAAACCGGTCAACGGCACCCGCCGCAGGATACGGCCGTCGAGGGACAACTCGATCAGTTCGGACCGCTTGTTGGTCACCGTGAACAGGGTCTTGCGGTCGGGGTCGTAAGTCAGTGCCGAAACATCATCGTCCAGCCCGTCTATAGGCTGCGCCTCGGTCACTACCCGATAGCGATCCAGGCCCATGCTTTGCTCAGCGGGCTGCCACCAGGTCTTGAAGTTGAACCAGCCACGCTCGAGCAAACGGAACTGCTGCTCCGCCACGCCCAGCAAGAGCACGGCGAGCAGGCCAATGACAGCCAGGACCAGGGGCAGACGAACATAGCGACGCATAGGGCAGACTCGGTTTGAGGATGACGAATCTAACCACGAACAACTGAAGTAAAGCTTAATGCCAGCATGCGAAAAATCTGAAATGGCCGTCAGTTTTTCTTGAACCGATAGAACAGCGCCGGCTCACTGACCATGTACAGGTTGCCCTGATCGTCCATCGCCACCCCTTCAGCACGCGGAATGGTGTCCTTGAGGCCGTTGAAACCGCCCAGCAAGGTCATGAAACTCACCTGCTGACCTTGCTCGTCGAGCTCCAGCAGCATGTTGGAGTCCGCCGACAGCACCAAAAGGTGGCCCGTACGCGGGTCGACGCTCAAGGCTGAGAGGTTGCGCAGGTCCAGTTCGTTGCTGGCCAGCGGCTGCTTGTCACCTTTGAGCGGGCTGCGCCCATCGGTGCTCCAGGTATAGAGCTTTGGCGGCCGCTCCTCGCCGATCACCAGACGCTGGCGCATCGGGTCCCATGCCACAGCTTCGAAGCCTTTGTTGCTTTTCACCGACTCGCCCAGGTCGTGGCTCTGAAAATCTGCATGGTTCAGCGACTTGGTTTGTGCGTCCACCTTGACCACGGTCAGGTCGTGCAGACGTTCATCGGTAATGGCCAAGCGGCCATCTTCCAGCACGGCAACCCCTTCGGGGTTGTTCCACCCCTGCAAGGGGATCTGCCTCAGCACATCACCATCCAGGCTCAGCTCGACCAGGAACGGGTTCTTGCCCATGACCACAAACAGCGTGCGGGTATGCGGATTGAACGCTACGTCCGAGGCTTCATCATCTTCCATGCCCGGCATAGGCTTGGCATCGATATCGACCTTATAGTCCGGCAACCAGACGCTTTCGCTGCGCTCGGCGCTGCTCTCGAAGCCTTCCTGGACCCACAGTCGGCCACGGTCATCCCAGTGCATCGCCACGGCCACGCCATAGCCGATCACCGCAGCCACAGCCAGGCCGAACGGCCAGCGCAGGTAGAAGCGACGCTTGGTGGATACGGGAGCGCTGGAAGACAGGGCCATACAGAGTATTCCTGGGTAAATAGGCGGAGATTCGCGCATTATCCAGATAGGTTGTGAAAAAAACGGTAAATCGCGTCGCCCGCTTCGCGGGCGACACAGTCTCTGCTCAGAGTACCCGGCTTTCGAAGCGGCTGACGCCCGGCAACTCCAGCACCAGCTCATCACCCACTTCGAAGGGGCCGACGCCTGCCGGGGTCCCGGTCAGGATCACATCCCCCGGCAGCAGCGAAAAGTGCGAGGCCATGTGCTGGATGATCGGCACGATCGGGTTGAGCATCATCGCGCTGTTACCGTCCTGGCGAACGTCACCATTGATGGTCAGGCGCACCGGGATGTCGGCCAGGTCTTCGAACGTGCCGGCAGCGACGAAAGGCGGCAGTACGCAGGCACCGTCGAAGCTCTTGCAAGTCTCCCACGGCATGCCCTTTTCCTTGAGCTTGGCCTGCACGTCACGCAGGGTCAGGTCCAGCGCCGGGGCAAAGCCGGAGATGGCATCCAGCACTTCCTCTTCAGATGGATGTGCCGACAGCGGCTTGCCCAGCAACACCGCGATTTCGGCTTCGTAATGCACCGAACCACGGTCGGTAGGAATCTTGAAACCACCCTCCAGCGGCACCACGCAACTGCCCGGCTTGATGAACAGCAACGGCTCGGTCGGAATGGGATTGCCCAGTTCCTTGGCGTGCTCGGCATAGTTGCGGCCAACGCACACCACCTTGCCCAGCGGGAAGTGGATACGGGTGCCGTCTACGTACTGGTGCTGGTAACTCATGGCCGACTCCTTTGATTACTGCTTTTATTCAGGAGCGAAGATCTTACCCGGATTCATGATGCCGTTAGGGTCGAAGACGGCCTTTATCGCCTTCATGCAGGCGATTTCCTGTGGTGAGCGGCTATAGCCAAGGTAATCGCGCTTGGTCATGCCCACACCGTGCTCGGCGGAGATCGAGCCGTTATAGCGCTGGACGATCTCGAACACCCACTTGTTGACCTTGGCGCATGAAGCGAAGAAATCGTCTTTGCTCATGGACTCGGGCTTGAGGATGTTCAGGTGCAGGTTGCCGTCGCCGATGTGCCCGTACCAGACCACCTCATAGTCAGGATAGTGCTGGCTGACGATGGCATCGATGTCGCGCAGGAATGCCGGCACCTTGGAGACCGTGACCGAAATGTCGTTCTTGTACGGCGTCCAGTGGGAGATTGTTTCGGACAGGTACTCGCGCAACTTCCAAAGGTTTTTCAGTTGAGCTTCGCTCTGGCTCATCACCCCGTCTATTACCCAGCCTTGCTCGACGCAGTGCTCGAAGGTGGCTAGCGCATCGTTGGCCACCTCCTCGGTGCTGGCCTCGAACTCCAGTAGGGCATAGAACGGGCAGTCGGTGGCGAACGGCGCAGGTACATCGCCACGTGCCATGATCTTGGCCAGGCCCTTGTCGGAAAAAAACTCGAATGCCGTGAGGTCAAGCTTGCCCTGGAAGGCATGCAACACCGGCATGATCGAATCGAAGTCTGGCGTGCCCAGCACCATCGCGGTTAGGTTGCGTGGGGCGCGGTCCAGGCGCATGGTGGCCTCGACCACGAAACCCAGGGTACCTTCGGCGCCGATGAACAACTGGCGCAGGTCATAGCCCGTGGCGTTCTTGATGAGGTCCTTGTTCAGCTCGAGCAACTCGCCCTTGCCAGTGACAACTTTCAGGCCAGCAACCCAGTTACGGGTCATGCCGTAGCGAATGACCTTGATGCCGCCGGCGTTTGTCCCGATGTTGCCGCCGATCTGGCTGGAGCCACTCGAGGCAAAATCCACCGGGTAATAAAGCCCCTGTTCTTCGGCGAATGCCTGCAGCTGGCGAGTGATGACCCCTGGCTGGCAGACCACCGTGCGGTCGAAGGCATTGAAATCGAGAATCTGGTTCATGTAGTCGAAGGCGACTACCACTTCACCATTGGCTGCCACGGCACCGGCGGAGAGCCCGGTCCGACCGCCGGAAGGCACCAGCGCCACCTGATGGCGATTGGCCCAGCCAACGATGGCCTGAACCTGTTCCACGCTTTTGGGGAACACGATTGCTGTGGGTGCGGGCGGAAAATGCTTGGTCCAGTCCTTGCCGTACGCTTCCAGGGAAACGGCATCGGTCAGGACCTTGCCAGGGTCTACCAAGGTCATCAGTTCATCAATTACCGCGGGGTGCGTCATCGCCGGAACTCTCGACTTATTCATAGTCACCCTGAGTACTCTTCACCTGTCGGGATAAGCTCAGATTGTGTCGCGTATGCTAGCATAGCGCCCCCGCTGTTCGTGCTAAGGCCCGCGCTGCGCCTAGCATCACTTCTCGCCATTTTTTCTCCGGGATACAGGTTTACGCAGATGAGCAAGACTTCTCTCGACAAGAGCAAGATCAGGTTCCTTCTTCTTGAAGGGGTGCACCAGAACGCGGTGGATACCCTCAAGGCCGCCGGGTACACCAACATTGAGTACCTCACTGGCTCGCTGCCGGAAGCAGAACTCAAGGAAAAGATCGCTGATGCGCACTTCATCGGCATCCGTTCGCGTACCCAGCTGACCGAAGAGATCTTCGACTGTGCCAAGAAACTGGTCGCCGTCGGTTGCTTCTGCATCGGCACCAACCAGGTCGACCTGGACGCTGCACGCGAGCGCGGCATTGCCGTGTTCAACGCGCCATACTCCAACACCCGTTCGGTGGCGGAACTGGTACTGGCCGAAGCCATCCTGCTGTTGCGCGGCATCCCCGAGAAAAACGCCTCCTGCCACCGTGGCGGCTGGATCAAGAGCGCGGCCAACTCGTTCGAAATCCGCGGCAAGAAGCTGGGCATCGTCGGCTATGGCTCGATCGGTACCCAGCTGTCGGTACTGGCCGAGAGCCTGGGCATGCAGGTCTACTTCTACGACCCGCTGACCAAGCTGCCACTGGGCAACGCCGTACAAGTCACCAGCCTGCACGAACTGCTGGGCCTGGCCGACATCGTCTCGCTGCACGTGCCTGAGCTGCCATCCACCCAGTGGATGATCGGCGAAAAAGAAATCCGCGCGATGAAGAAGGGCTCGATCCTGATCAACGCCGCCCGTGGCACCGTGGTAGAACTGGACCACCTGGCCGCAGCCATCAAGGACAAGCACCTGATCGGCGCCGCCATCGACGTGTTCCCGGTCGAGCCACGCTCCAACGATGAAGAGTTCGAAAGCCCGCTGCGCGGCCTGGACAACGTGATCCTCACCCCGCACATCGGCGGCTCCACCGCCGAGGCCCAAGCCAACATCGGCCTGGAAGTGGCCGAGAAGCTGGTCAAGTACAGCGACAACGGCACCTCGGTATCGTCGGTCAACTTCCCGGAAGTCGCCCTGCCGGCGCACCCGGGCAAGCATCGCCTGCTGCACATCCACGAAAACATTCCGGGCGTGCTCAGCGAGATCAACAAAGTCTTCGCCGAGAACGGTATCAACATCTCCGGTCAGTTCCTGCAGACCAACGAGAAAGTGGGTTACGTGGTAATCGACGTTGACGCCGAGTACTCGGACCTTGCGCAAGAGAAGCTGCAGCACGTCAAGGGCACCATCCGCTCGCGCGTACTGTTCTGAGCGTAATTGCGGTATGAAAAAAGGGAGGCCTTGGTGGCCTCCCTTTTTTTGTTTCGCCAACAAGCCAGCTCACACCACGATGCCAGTAGGGATCGACTTGCCAGCTTAAGGGCTGCGTAATGGCTCGGCTTACTTCACTTCAACCGTGATCTCCTTCGACTCAACGCTTGGCTTGAACGGCACGTGATACTGGTCACCCAGCACCAGCTGCAGGGTGTGCTTGCCCGGCGTCAGGGTAAGGGTGGTCTCGGTCTGGGCCTTGCCGAAGTGCAGCACCTGCGGGCCGGCAGGCAGCGCTGCCCCGCCTTCCGGCATCAGGCTGGTCGGCAATGGCTGATCGGCAACAGGCTCCTTGTCCACATCCACCAGCAGGTGGTGGTGGCCCGTGTGCGGGGTCTGGTCACCCGCAGGCTTGAGCCCCATGCCTTCGATGCCAAACTTGACGGTGAAGGTCTTGTCGACCGTTGCGCCGTCGGCGGGGGAAACGATGAAGACCTTGGCATCCTTGGGCGGCTCCTGGCTCTTCAGCGCATCCGCAGCGCTGACCAGTACCGAGGCCCCCATCAGCAGACCGGCTACGGCAGCACGCGAAAATAGGCTGTTCATTCACTTCTCCTGTGATTCACTTATTGACCGCAACCTGCAAACGAACGGCGGCGGAAGTTCACCATAGCCCACAAAGAGAAAAAATTCAGTTAGGGTTAAACCTCGCCAAGGCTTCAAGGTCATAGGCTGCGCTCGACCACGACGAGGAAGAAAGTCGTGGCGACAGTTATTCATTTGCCAAAGAAAAGGGGCATTAGATGCGTTCGACCATGGGTGTACTGCTGGCAGTACTGATCACGCCATTGGCTCAAGCCGAGCTGATAGACGAAATCGCCGACCGGGGCGAACTGCGCATTGCCGTACAGGCCGACAACTCGCCGTATGCCTTCAAGCAAAACGACCATCTGACGGGGTTTGAAATCGAATTCGGCCAAGAGCTGGCCAAACAACTGGACCTGCGTGTCGAGTTCATTGAAACGCCTGTGGCCGAGATACTGCCGGGTGTTGAAAGTGGCAAATACGACATCACTGTGACCCCATCGGACAATGCTCCCAAGGCCGATACGCCGTTTGATCTGAGCCAGCCTTTTGGCGAGAGGAAGCTGGTCATCCCGTTCCAGAAAGACAACCCGGCGTTCGAGAGTGCGGTGAACAACGCGCTGCAGCGCCTCAAGGACAGCGGCCGTACAGCGGAGCTTGAGCAGAAGTGGTTCAAGGGTGTGCCGGAGACGGCTACCGGGCAGTGAGTCACTTATTGCCTGCACCAGCTTTTTCGCGGGTAACCTCGCGAAAGGGCCAGCACCAAACTACGCTGACAACCCAGCCAGCGTTCGCTGGGCCTCTTCCAGCTCCAGCTCACTGAACACCAGCACTCCCTCCCGCCGCAGCAGTGCGGTGGTCACCCCCTGCCCTGGCACCTTCACCCCAGCGAACGTGCCATCGTAGGTCAAGCGGTTGCCACACGAAGGGCTGCCCGCCTTAAGCACAGCCACCCGGATGCCATGCCGACGCACCAGCGCCAGCGCCTGCTGGGCACCGGCAAGAAAGGCCGCGCTTACGTCCTCGCCATTCACCGTCAGCACCTGCGCCGCCCCGTCGAGCACCTCGCCGCCCTGCCCGCCCGGGATCTCCGCGGGCGGGCGCGGTGTGGGCAGGCCGCCGGCCACCTCCGGGCACAACGGCACTACACGCCCTTCAGCCTGCCAGCGCTGCAACAGATCAGGATGGCCGCTGGCCCGCCCGTCATAACGCACCGGCTGTTCCAGCAGGCAGGCGCTGACCAGCACCTTGGGCGGGTCAGAACGGGTCATTGCCACGGCGCCGGAACCAACCCGTCAACGAAAGCCGCTCACGCCCCGCTGGCAAGACTTCGTGAGGCACTTCACCCGATAGAAACACCACCAGACAGCCGGCAACGGGCTGCACGTCATGCTCGACAGCGTCAGCCAGGAACATGCGCAACTGGCCACCATCCTGCGGCTGCCAGTCTTCATTGAGGTAAAGCACAGCCGAGACCATGCGCCGGTCGTCGTCGCGAAAACGGTCCAGGTGGCGACGGTAGAACGCACCTGGCGGGTATAGGGCGAAGTGACACTCGAACTCTTCAAGGCCAAGGAACAGGCCCTGGTTGATTGCCAGACGCAGCTGGTCCATGGCTTCCAGGTATTTGTCGCAAGCCTCGGCCTGCCCCGGGTCGACCCACTGGATCTGGTCCCCACGGATCGCCTCGCGCACTTCCTGGGCCACACCGCGCCCCACCCCGGCAGGGTTGAGCTGGCCTTCGGCATCACGGCGCCGACACTCGGCCGCAAGCGCACGCACCAGCTCAGCCGGCAGGAAAAGGGCCTGCTGCGACCAGCCATGGGAGGCCAGATCGTCAACGACGGCCGCAAGCATCGGGTGTTCAGGGGAGATATGCATGGCGCGCATCATATCCATTAGCCATGCACTCGCACAGCGCCACTTGGCCGAGAATTACGCCCCTATCTCGACAAACCGGCGCCGAGCCAAGGACAATAGCCACCTGCCGACAGGAGTCCTGAATGCGCCGTCTGTTTTCCCTGATTCTGCTGATGATCTGCACCATGCCTGTCTGGGCAGACAGCCTTGATCAGCTCTACAAGGCCGCCGGTTGGCCCGACCAGCGCGCCCATTTCAATGATGCCGTGAGCGCCGCCCAGCAGCGCTACCGCAACAGCCTGCCGCCTGCGGTTTACCAGGCTCTGGTCAGCAACAGCAACCAGCGCTTCCAGGCAGCGGCCATGGACCGCCGTGCCCAGGCACAATTGCGCAGCGCCCTGCCCGACCCTGCGCCGGCGCTGGCCTTTTTCCAGTCACCGCTGGGGCGCAAGATCGTCGCCGCCGAACTGCTGGCCACGCGCAAGGACCAGCTGGCCAAGCACGCCAAGGGCTTGCCGAAAATTCAGGCCAGCGATAACCGTCTGTTGATCATCGGACACCTGGCTCAGGCCCTCCCGGCCCGCGAAGCCGGTGCCGAGGTTAGCCTGGCTATCGCCGGCGTGGCGGCCGACAGCCTCAGCTCGATGATCCCCGGTCTGTTCGGCGGCGGCCAGGCCCAAGGCCTGCTCGATGGCCAGCGCCAGCGGCTGATGAACCAGATTGGCGAAGACCTCAACAACACGTTGCTTTACGTCTACCGCGACCTTTCCGACGCCGAGCTGGAAGAGTTCGCCACTTTCGCCGAGTCACCTGAAGGCAAAGCGTACTACCAGGCCGCAGTGGCAGCGGTGCGCGCCGGCCTGGCAGTCGGCCAGAACGGCGCGAACCTCAAGTAGTCAGCCCAAGCGCTGGTTGATGAAGTCGAAATAGCGCTGACGGATGCCCGGCAGTTCATTGGCCAGGTGGTGACGGGCTTCGGGCAGCAGCAGGATCTGTGGCTCAGCAAACTTGGCCTTGAGCACTTCGAGGTTGTAGGGCCAGTCCACCGTGCCGTCAGCCTCCCCCTGAACGATCAACGGTCGCCGCGCACTGCACGGCGCGGCCTCGATCCGCTTGACCCAGGCCATCAGCGCGCCGACCCAGGCTGTCGGCAGGCGCCGAGGCTGCAGCGGGTCGGCCTCCAGAAACGGTAGGAACGTCGGGTCGTTGCTGTTCTCGCTGAAGCGCCGCTCAATGCCATTGACGAAGTGACGCAACACTCGATAACTGAGTTTCGACCACAGCCAGGCACGTGGGCGCACGAGCGGCGCAAGCAGGATCACCTGGCCATCAACCGGGCTCTGTACCCCCTGGTGCAGCAGATGATCGACGGCAATGGCGCCACCAGTGCTTTGCCCGCACAAGTGCCACGGGCACGGCAAAGCAAGGCTGCGCGCCTGCTCGAACAGGGCATCGAGCACCTGCTGATAGAGTGCGAAATCAGTGATGCTGGCGCGCTCGCCACTGGACAGGCCATGGCCAGGCAGGTCGCAACTGATCACTGCATAACCCTGTTGCAGTGCCCATTCGATCACGTGGCGGTAGAGGCCCATGTGGTCGTAATAGCCATGCAGCAGAAACAGTGTCGCCACGGGCTGCGAAGGTAGCCAGACCTGCCCCGCCAGCTCGAAACCCGCCGCCTGAAAACCGCCCAGCCAGCTCTGCGCTGGCAGGTTCAAGCCGTAGAAGCGCTGATAATCCTGCGCCTGAACGGACAAGGGTTGGCGTTTGCCAAGGGGCGCGAGGCTGGCGCGCAGGCGGTCGGGGTGAAAAGCGGCAGGCATCGGGTACATCCACAGCGAAGCGAGTATTGATCCGGGATATTCAGCTCTTGGCTGCGCCGTGGCAAGCTTGGCCACTTTTGAATCAACAATGCCGCTCCTCAAAGGGCTGCGGATGGGCCATGAAAAATCGAACAATCAAGCCGATAATTTTAGCCATTGCACTGCTCTCATGCGCCGCCGTGCTCTGGTGGGCATACGACAGCTTTAAGTCCCGCTACCTGCGCCCGTTCGAAAGCCAGACCACGCTGTTCGACGGCACCCAGCTACGCCTGCCCGCCGAGCTCGCCGGCCCCGGCCCTGTGCGCGTAGTACACTTCTGGGACCCGACCTGCCCATGCAATGTCGGCAACCAGCAGCACCTGGGTGACCTGCTCAGCCACTTCGCAGACAAGGGCGTGGCATTCCACGTCGTGCAAAAGCCCGGCAGCCAAGGCCGGCTGCCGGCCAACCTCACCCGCCTGCAGCCCATCACCCATCTGCCCGGCAGTGAAAACCTGCCCGCCTCTCCGGCCGTAGCGATCTGGGACCGCCAAGGCAACCTCGCTTACTTCGGCCCCTACAGCGAAGGCGCGGTGTGCAACGCCACAAACAGCTTCATCGAACCGATCCTAAAGGCCCTGCTCGATGACCGCCACGTCACCGCATCGAACACGCTGGCCGTCGGCTGCTATTGCCCTTGGGCCGGCTGACGCGCGCGCGCCGGGTTACCGACCACTACCGCGCCTGCCGGCACATCGCGGGTCACCACACTGCCCGCACCAACCACTGCGTTATCGCCAATGGTCACCCCGGGCAGGATGATTGCAGCGCCACCGATCCACACATTGTTACCGATAGTCACCGGCCGTCCGCTCTCCAGCCCAGTGCGCCGCAGTTCAGGGTCGAGCGGGTGATCGGCGGTGTAGATCTGCACCGCCGGGCCAATCTGGCAATCATCGCCGATACGCACCGGCAGCACGTCCAGGATCACGCAATTGAAATTCATGAAGGTATTGCGGCCGACACTGATGTTGTAGCCGTAGTCGCAATAGAACGGCGGGCGGATGACCGTGCCTTCGCCCACATGGCCGAAGTGCTCGGCAAGCAGGCCGTTGCGGGCTTCGTTAAGCAGGTCGAAGCTGGTGTTGTAACGCTGCATCCAGTGCTTGGTGGCGATTTGCTCGGCCTGTAGTTCGGGGCAGCCGGCATGGTAGAGCTGGCCACTAAGCATTTTCTGTTTTTCGCTGAGGGACATGGAAACTCCTGTCGAGGGCTATGCTCTTTGCGCGAATCCGCCGAAGATCGGACCACAATTTCCGCTCGAATGCACAAGGAGCCTCAATGAAGCGCAGCCTGACCCTGTTGGCCGTGGTAGTGGCCGTGGCCACCGGTGCCGGTTACTGGTACGTGCACGGTAAACTGCCGCAGCGTGACGGCGAGGTAGCGGTAGCCGGCCTGCAGGCCCCAGTCAGTGTGCGCTATGACACCCGCGGGGTGCCGCACCTGCAGGCGCAGAACGAAGCAGACTTGTACCGCGCCCTCGGCTACGTGCATGCCCAGGACCGATTGTTCCAGATGGAAATCATGCGCCGCCTGGCCCGCGGTGAGCTGGCCGAGGTGTTGGGTGACAAGCTGCTGCCCACCGATACCCTGTTCCGCAGCCTGCGCATCCGTGATCAGGCGGCGCTGATGGTTCAGCGCCTGGACCACCAATCCCCCGCGTGGAAGGCCTTGCAAGCCTACCTCGATGGCATCAACGCCTGGCAGGCGAGCCAACCCAAACCCATGGAGTTCGACCTTATAGGCATCACGCCCAGGCCGTTCACCGCTGAAGATACCCTGAGCATTGCCGGGTACCTGGCCTACAGTTTTGCCGCCGCGTTCCGCACCGAGCCTGCGTTGACCTACATCCGCGACCAGCTCGGGCCGCAGTACCTGAAGATTTTCGACCTCGACTGGCAACCTGACGGCGCGCTGGGAACCCCGCTGGCGACGGCGGACTGGCAGGGCCTTGAAGCCCTCGCCCGCCTCAGCCACGAAGCCCTTGGCGATGCCGGCATTCCCCAATTCGAAGGCAGCAATGCCTGGGCAGTGGCCGGCGGCCGTACCCGCAGCGGCAAGCCGCTGCTGGCCGGCGATCCGCACATCAGCTTCGCGGTGCCGGCCGTCTGGTACGAGGCCGAGCTGTCGGCGCCAGGGTTCAACCTGTACGGCTACTTCCAGGCGCTGAACCCGTTCGCGCTGCTCGGTCACAATCGCGACTTCGGCTGGAGCCTGACCATGTTCCAGAACGACGATGTCGACCTGATTGCGGAAAAGACCAACCCGACCAACAGCGATCAGGTCATGGTCCAGGGCCAATGGCGAACACTGGAAAAGACTGAGCAGAAAATCGCCGTCAAAGGCGAGCAGCCGGTCAGCATCAGCCTGCGCCGCTCACCCCACGGGCCGATCGTCAACGACGTGCTTGGCGCGACCGCCGGCACCACGCCAATCGCGATGTGGTGGGCCTTTCTGGAAACCGAGAATCCGATCCTCGAAGGCTTCTATCAGCTCAACCGTGCCGACTCCCTTGCCAAGATGCGCGAGGCGGCGGCCAAGGTTCAGGCGCCGGGGCTCAACTTCGTCTGGGCCAGTGCAGGTGGCGATATTGGTTGGTGGGCTGCGGCGCAACTACCGATCCGCCCGGATGACGTCAACCCGTCGTTCATCCTCGATGGCGCGAGCCACCAGGCCGACAAGCTGGGTTTTTACCCTTTCAGCGTCAACCCACAGCAGGAAAACCCGGCCAGCGGTTACATCGTTTCAGCGAACTACCAGCCGCCAGCGGCGGTACCGATACCGGGCTACTACAACTTGCCGGACCGGGGCCGCCAGCTGGAGCGCCACTTAGCCAACCCGCAGGTGAAGTGGGATACCCAGAACAGCCAGGCGCTGCAACTGGACACCGCCAACGACTACGGCCCACGTACCCTGGCGCCCCTGCTTGCGACGCTGCGCGACATCGCCCAGGGCGATGAGGAAAAAGAGCTGGTAGAGCAACTGGCCGCCTGGCGCGGAGATCACCCGCTGGACTCGACCAACGCCACACTGTTCAACCAGTTTCTCTACCAGTTGGCACATGCCGCGCTGCATGACGAGCTGGGCGATACCTGGTTCCCGGTGCTCATCAGTACCCGCACCATCGACTCTGCACTGCCACGCTTGGCGGCGGACGCGCAATCACCGTGGTGGAACACGCGCGGTGCCAACCAACGTACCGACCGCACCGCCATCGTGCGCATCGCCTGGCAGCAAACCCTCGAGCACCTGCGCGAAACCTTTGGCAAAGACCCGGCCAGCTGGCAATGGGGCAAGGCGCATACCCTGACGCACAACCATCCACTGGGTGCTAAAAAGCCGATGAACCTGCTGTTCAACGTCGGCCCGTTTGCCGCGCCGGGCACCCACGAGGTACCCAACAACCTATCGGCGAAAATCGGGCCTGCGCCGTGGCCGGTGACGTATGGGCCATCGACACGGAGGCTGATCGACTTCGCCGACGCTGGGCAGGCGTTGACCAGCAACCCGGTCGGGCAGAGTGGTGTGCCGTTCGATCGGCACTATTCGGATCAGGCTGAAGGCTATATCGAGGGGCAGTACCAGCGCGCCCAGATGGGGGTGATACCGGCTCGCACTACCTTGCGTCTGGTGCCGGCAGAGTGATGGAAACTTTTCTTCGGGTCGGCTTCTCCAACAGCTTCAGACTGCGATCCGCACGGCCATCACACTACAAGGACGATAACGATGAAAAGCCCCTGCCCGACTGACTCCAACGAACAACTGCTGTGGCTGCTGGCATTGAGCCGGGCATTAGGTAGCCAACGCTGAGCGTTGTGCCCCCCCAAAAAAAACGCCGACGCGAATGCGTCGGCGTTTTTCATGCAAGGGCTAAGCAGGCGAATCAGAACGCCGGCAGCACCGCACCGCTGTACTTTTTGGCGATGAATTCCTTGACCTCAGGGCTGGTCAGGGCCTTGGCCAGCTTCTGGATAGCCTCGCTGTTCTTGTTGTCCGGGCGGGCCACCAGGAAGTTCACGTAAGGCGAGTCGCTACCCTCGATCACCAACGCATCCTTGGCCGGGTTCAGGCCAGCTTCCAGCGCGTAGTTGGTGTTGATCATGTCCAGGTCGACCTGATCCAGCACACGCGCCAGCATGGCCGACTCAAGCTCCTTGAACTTCAGGTTCTTCGGGTTCTCGGCAATGTCTTTCGGAGTGGCCAGGGCGTTTTTTGGATCTTTCAGGGTGATCAGGCCAGCCTTCTGCAGCAAGATCAGGGCGCGGCCACTGTTGCTGCCTTCGTTAGGAATGGCAACGGTGGCGCCGTCCTTCAGTTCGGACAGGTTCTTGATCTTCTTCGAGTAGCCACCGAACGGTTCGACGTGCACGCCGATCACGGTTTCCAAATGGGTGCCTTTACCTTCGTTGAAGCTCTTCAGGTAAGGCAGCGTCTGGAAGTAGTTGGCGTCCAGGCGCTTCTGATCTACCTGTACGTTGGGCTGTACGTAGTCAGTGAAGACCTTGATCTGCAGGTCCACGCCTTCCTTGGCCAAGGTCGGCTTGATCAGCTCCAGAATTTCGGCGTGCGGCACCGGGGTAGCGGCGACCACCAGTTTCTCGGCGGCGGCAGCCAGGCCGGAGAACGACAGGGCAGCGGCCAGGGCAGTGGTCAGCAGGGTCTTCTTCATGGTGGTCCTTATTTTGTTTCTGGGCCATCTGTGATGGCGAAGTCAGGTGCCCAACCGTTTCATCAGCGGGCGTGAGGCGGAAGATACCGAGATTTTTTATTCCGCAACAATACCTTTTAATTAGCTGCTTATTCCAAAAGCAAACTGCCATTGCCCACTTTGTTTATGAGCAACGTCTAGCGCGGGGTATTCGGCAGGTCGAGGTCCTCTGGCTGGATCTCTTCACTATCATTCACCAGCAGGGCGAAGTGGATGATGTTCTCCAGTTCACGGGTATTGCCGGGCCACGCGTGGGCTTCGAGCACCTGCTGAGCCGCTTCGCTGATCAACGGCACAGGGCGCTGCAGGCGTGCGCAGTAGATCCCCACGAAATACTCAGCCAACGGCAGGATATCGCCGCAGCGCTCACGCAACGGAGGCAGCTCCAGCGCACCTTCGTGCAAGTACTGGTACAAGCGTTCATTGAACCTGCCAGCTTTAACCACCCGGGCCAGGTCAATACTGGTCGCAGCCACCAGGCGCACGTCGACCGGCTGTGGCTGCTGCGCGCCCACCCGGGTGACCTCGCGGTTTTCCAGGGCCGCCAGCAGCTTACCCTGGATAGCCAGCGGCAAGTCGGCAATCTCGTCCAGGTACAGCGTGCCGCCGTTGGCCGAACCGAACCAGCCGGCGCGGCTGCTGGCCGTACCGCCATGGCTGCCAGCGCTATAGCCGAACAGCTCGGCATCGGCGTAAGTGGGGCTGATAGCCGCACAGTTGACCGACACGAATAGCCCTCCACGGTCGCTGGCACGATGGATCTGCCGGGCCAGCAGTTCCTTGCCCGTGCCGGTTTCGCCACGGATCAGCACCGGCAAGGGTTGCGGTGCCAGACGCTCAAGGTCTTCGCGTAACTGCTGTGAACGCGGGTCGATGAACACCAAGGCCTTGGCACGGATGCTCAGCGGGCTTTTGTCCAGCTCGGGGAAGGTCAGCAGTGGCTGGCCAAACGGGTGTTGAAGCGTCATGACGAACTCCCGCCCCAGGCCTGCATAGGCCGGGCGTCAGGTAAACGGTAAGCAGTGAGGGCTGTCAGGCGCGACGCAGTGCGCGCTGCTCGACCCGGCTCTGCAAGCGATACAAGTAGGCGAAGCCTTGTTCCCAGCGCTCATGGCCGGACTTGACGTTGATGTGCCCGGCATTGCTCAGCAACCCCGCTTCGGCGCCCCATGCCTGGGCCAGGTACAGCGCCCGTGGCACGCTCACGGCCGGGTCGTTGTCCGAGCTGACTACCTGGCTGGGAAACGGCAGCGCTTCGGTAGGGATCGGCGCAAAGTTACGCAGGGCTGGCGCGCAGGTGGGGCGCTCGACGTCTGCCGGCGCCACCAGCAGTGCACCACGCACCCTGCGCAGCAAGGCCGGGCTGGCCTGCGCGGCCCAATGGGCGACAGTGATGCAGCCAAGGCTGTGGGCAATCAGGATCACCGGCGCACATTCAGCGGCAACCGCCTGCTCCAGCGCCTGCACCCAGTCCTCACGTTGCGGGGTGAGCCAGTCGTGCTGCTCGACCCGTGCACTGTTGGGCAGGGTACGCTGCCAGTGACTTTGCCAATGGTTGTCTGGCGATCCTTGCCAGCCCGACACAATCAGGTAACGAATAGACTCATTGCGCATGGGGACGCCTCCAGTAAGTTTGCGTGCTTGGAGACAAGTATAGGGAGGGAGTTATATCCGTAAAGGAATAAGAAGATATTTATTAATAACCAAAAAAGATTTCCCCAGGCGCGGACCCTGTAGTGACGCGAAATGCCCGGACAAAAAAAAGGGCCAACCCCTGCCAAGAGATATGGCCCCAACGCACTCGCGAAAGTCACTTGCCTGATGAGGTTTTACAGGTATCAGCGTGCGGTTATCACCGCCAGCTTGGTGATCCCCGCACGTTCGATGGCGGCCATGGCACGGGCCACCTCGCCGTAGTTGACGCCGTCGTCGGCCTGCAGTTGCACACGAACGTTCGCGTCCTTGTCCCTGGCGGCCTTGAGGTTGGTCTCCAGCAGGTCCGGCTGTATCTCGTCCTTGTTGATGAACAGCTTGCCGGCGCCATCGATGCTCACCACCAATGGGTCCTTCTGCTCAACCGGGGCCACGGACTCGGTCTTGGGCAGGTTGATGGGGATGGCGTTGGTCAGCAGCGGCGCGGTGACGATGAATACCACCAGCAGCACCAGCATGACGTCCACCAGGGGCGTAACGTTGATTTCACTTAGAACTTCGTCGCTGTCCTGCGTCGAAAAGGCCATATCAGGACGCCTCCTTCACAGGCTGGGTAAAGCCGGCCTGCACCTTCTGCACGCCAGGATGCACCAGCACGCGGAAGGCACTCTTCTGCGCCAGGCTGTAGAAGTCGTGGGCAAAGTCATCCAGCTCAGCGGCAGTCAACTTGAGGCGACGAAGGAAGTAGTTGTAGACCAGCACCGCCGGCACCGCGACGGCGATACCCACACCGGTAGCTACGAGTGCAGCGCCAATAGGGCCGGCCACGGTTTCCAGGCTGGCCGAACCCGCCGCGCTGATGCCTTTGAGTGCTTCCATGATGCCCCATACGGTACCGAACAGGCCGATGAAGGGCGAAGTGCTGCCGATACTGGCCACCACCGCCAGGCCGGTTTCAAGCGAGCGCCGCTCCCGCACTATCTGCTGGTGCAGGGCGCGTTCGAGGCGGTCCTGGTGATTGATCGCATGGCTCAGGTCATTGGTCTGTGCCTCGCCGACGGCAATGGCGGCATAGCCGGACTGGGCGACGCGGGCGGCCGGGCCAGGCAGTTCGTGGCTGACCTGGGCCGCCGCGTCGAGGCTTGAGGCGGCCCAGAACTGCGTGTGGAAGCGCTTGTCCTGGTTTTTCAGCCGCACGAATTGCACGATCTTGGCCAGGGCAAGGCCCCAGGTGACGACGGAAAAACCGACCAGCAGCCAGATGACTGCACTTTCAACGGATTCGAGGGGGGATGCCAGCAGGCTCATGAGGGTGTCTTCCTTTGTTCTGCGAAAAAGTTAACGAAGCTTGAAATCGATCGGCACGCTGACCCAGCCGGCCTGCGCCACGTCGCCCTGCTTGGCGGGGACGAAACTCCAGCGCTTGACCGCAGCCAGGGCGGCAGCGTCGAGGGCATCGCGACCACTGCTTTTCTGGACTTGGATATGCCCGGGTTTGCCGCTGGCCAAAACCTCCACCCGTAGCAATACGGTGCCTTCCCAGCCGCGGCGCTGAGCCATCTGCGGGTACTCCGGCGCCGGGTTCTTCAGGTACGCAGCGTTGGCCGAGGGCGGCGTTACCGGGGCCGGCGCGGGTGGCGCAGGCGTTGAAGAAGCGGCGACCGGTGTGGGGGCAGGCGGTGGTGCCTCCACAGGCTTGGGCTGTGGTTTGGGCGGTTGCTTGGCCAGCGGCTTAGGAGCGGGTTTTGGCTTGGGCTTGGGTTTGGCGGCCAATTCGTCAACTACAGGTGGAGGCGGCTCGACAACCGGCGGTGCCGGGGCCGGCGGTGGCGGCTCGACTACCGGAGGTGCCGGGGCGGCAAACTCGATGGTCATGGGAGGAATTTGTGGCGGTACTACGGGCAACTCCCGCGTCGGGGCCCGGCTCACCCAAAAGGCGGCAGCACCGTGCACAGCCAGCACCAGCAAAGCCAGCGCCAGCTTGTCGCGGCGCTTGAGGCCGCTGGCCGGGGTACGTTGCAGGCGGAGCTGGCCCAACGGCAAGCGAAGCGTCCGTCCAAGCTCGACCAGGTCACCCGGTGCAGGGTGCCGTGGCTGGTCGTAGGCCCTGACGGCCGAATGGACATTACCCATTGATCAAACTCCTGGGGTTCTTGATTCAGGTGTGTGGCTGAATCATCAGGGCAGGAGACTTATCTCTTAAAGTAATGTTTAAAGCTAAAATTAGATCTTTTTCATATATGGTCTTTTGCCTAAATCTTGAAACCCGCGTAATACGGGGCCTGCGCGCTAGCACTACACATGTGATGCAATCCTTGCATGGTAAACATTCCTAAAAGACATCGAATTTGCACCAGGGCTGCAGCACAGCACCCATAATCCCCAGGACAAAAAAAACCCGGGACCAAGCCCGGGTTGTTCATCCTCTGAAGCGAATCAGATATCCGCCACCTTTTGCCAGACCTTTGGCCTGAAGAACAGCGTCTCACCTCGCGCCAGGCCGGTCAGGCTGTCGTGATCCTTGACCACCTCCGCCTCGATCAGCTCGCTCTGCCCTTCCACCTTCAAGGTCACCCGGGTAGTCGCGCCCAATGGGCGGATATCACGGACTTCGGCGGCATGGTGCCCTTCTGTTTCATGGCGCGACAGCGACACCTCGTGCGGGCGGAACAGCACATGATGACCCTCGCTCAACGCCAGCCGGTTGGAGTCGCCGAGGAAGTGGTAGACGAAGTCGTTGGCCGGCTTCTCATATACTTCCCCTGGGGAGCCGATCTGCTCGATCACCCCCTTGTTCATCACCACGATGCGATCGGCCACTTCCATGGCCTCTTCCTGGTCGTGGGTAACGAACACCGAAGTCAGATTGATATCCTCGTGCAAACGCGCCAGCCAGCGGCGCAATTCCTTGCGCACCTTGGCATCGAGGGCACCGAACGGCTCATCGAGCAGCAGCACCTTGGGCTCCACCGCCAAAGCGCGGGCCAGGGCGATACGCTGGCGCTGGCCACCGGAAAGCTGTTCAGGGTAGCGGTCCGCCAGCCAGTCCAGCTGCACCATGTTCAGCAGCTCATGAACCTTCTCGGCAATCTTGCTCTCGCTCGGGCGCTCGCCCTTGGGCTTCATGCGCAGGCCGAAGGCAACGTTGTCGAACACGCTCATGTGGCGGAACAGCGCGTAGTGCTGGAACACGAAACCAACGTTGCGATCACGTACATCATGGCCGGATACGTCTTCGCCGTGGAACACGATATTGCCGTCATCCGGCGTTTCCAGGCCGGCGATGATGCGCAGCAGGGTGGTCTTGCCACAGCCAGAGGGGCCGAGCAGGGCCACCAGCTCGCCGCTGTGGATATCCAGGTTGATGTTGTCCAGGGCCTGGAAGCTGTTGAAGCGCTTGCTAACGTTACGAACTTCGATCGACATGACTTATTCCTCCGCTGCGCTATGGCGCAGGCGGTTAATACGGTTCTCGCTCCACTGCTTGAGCAGCAGGATGAAGAGCGCCAGGATCAGCAACAGGCTGGCCACGCTGAAGGCCGCGACGTGGTTGTACTCGTTGTAGAGGATCTCCACGTGCAGCGGCAAAGTATTGGTGACGCCACGGATATGGCCCGAGACCACCGATACCGCACCGAACTCGCCCATGGCCCGCGCGGTACACAGCACCACGCCGTAGATCAGGCCCCACTTGATGTTCGGCAGGGTCACGTGCCAGAACATCTGCCAGCCGTTGGCACCGAGCAGACGCGCAGCCTCTTCTTCCTGGGTACCCTGCTCCTGCATCAGCGGGATCAGCTCACGGGCAACGAAGGGCACGGTGACGAAGATGGTCGCCAGCACGATGCCCGGCAAAGCGAAGACGATCTGGATATCGTGGTCCTGCAGCCAAGGCCCGAACAAGCCTTGGGCGCCGAACATCAACACGTAGACCAGGCCGGCGATCACCGGCGATACCGAGAATGGCAGGTCGATCAGGGTGACCAGGATGCTCTTGCCACGGAAGGTGTATTTGCTCACGCACCAGGCGGCGCTGACGCCGAATACCAGGTTCAGCGGCACCGAGATGACGACGGCGAGCAGCGTCAGCTTCAGCGCCGACAAGGCATCAGGCTCGAAGATCGCCTCGAAGAAGGTACCGAAACCGTTCTTCAACGCCTGCGATACCACGATCACCAGCGGCAGCAGCAGAAACAGTGCGAACACCAGCCAGCCAAGGCCGATCAGGATGCGCCGCGACGTGGCGCTGCCACGCCGTGCGGCATTGGCGGCGGCGGTAGTGCTCAGGGATGAACTGGACATGCCGGCCTCCTTCAAGGGGTTTCGATGCGGCGCTGCAGCAGGTTGATCAGCAGCAGCAGGATGAAGGAAACCACCAGCATCAGCACGCCGATGGCAGTCGCGCCGGTGTAGTCGTATTGGTCAAGCTTGACCATGATCAGCAGCGGCAGGATCTCGGTCTTCATCGGCATGTTGCCGGCAATGAAAATCACCGAACCGTACTCGCCCACGCCACGGGCAAAGGCCAGGGCAAACCCTGTGAGCCAGGCGGGCAGCAGGGCCGGTGCCAGCACGTGCCGGAACACCTGCAGTGGTTTCGCGCCCAGGCAGGCAGCAGCCTCTTCGACTTCCCGCGGGATATCCGCCAGCACCGGTTGCACTGTACGCACCACGAACGGCAGGGTGACGAAGGTCAGCGCCAGGGTGATGCCCAGTGGGGTGTAGGCGATCTTGAAGCCCAGGTCGGTGGCGAACTGACCGACCCAGCCCCCAGGTGCGTACAAGGCCGTCAGGGCGATGCCTGCAACGGCGGTGGGCAGCGCGAACGGCAGGTCGATCATCGCATCGATGATCTTGCGCCCTGGGAAGGTATAGCGCACCAGCACCCAAGCCAGCAGGGTACCGATAACACCATTGATGATGGCGGCGAACAGGGCGGTGCCGAAACTCAGCTTGAGCGCGGCGATCACACGCGGCGCACTGATGATGTTCCAGAACTGCTCCCAGGTCAGCTGCGCGGCATGCACGAACATGGCGGCCAGCGGTATCAGCACGATCAGGCTGAGATACACCAAGGTGTAGCCCAGTGTCAGCCCGAAGCCGGGTATGACGGGGGAAATGCGACGTGACATAAAGATCCCTGGTTGAACGCACGAAGCCCGGCGGTTATGCCGGGCCGGTGCAGGCTTGTGAATCCTGGGGCTGCTGCGCAGCCCTTACGCGACGCAAGGCCACGCTCTACCTGTAGGAGCGGCCTTGTGTCGCGAAAGGGCCGCAAGGCGGCCCCGCTTCTCCATGGCTGTTTACTGCGCCTGATAGATCTGGTCGAACACACCGCCATCATTGAAGAATTTGGGCTGTGCTGTCTTCCAGCCACCGAAGTCCTTGTCGATGGTTACCAGATCCAGTTTCGGGAATTGCTTGCCGAATTCGGCTGCGACCTTCGCGTCACGTGGGCGGTAGAAGTTTTCGGCAGCGATTCTCTGGCCAGCCGGGCTGTACAGGTGCTTGAGGTACTCCTCGGCGATCTGTTCATTACCCTTTTTCTGAGCATTTTTGTCGACCACCGCCACAGGCGGTTCGGCCAGGATCGACAGCGAAGGAACGACGATTTCGAACTTGTCGGTACCGCCGTCCTCCTTCAGCGCCAGGAAAGCTTCGTTTTCCCAGGCCAGCAGAACATCACCCTGACCGTTGTTGACGAACGTGATGGTCGAGCCACGGGCGCCGGTATCCAGAACCGGCACGTGCTTGAACAGCTCCTGCACGTATTCCTTGGCTTTGGCTTCGCTGCCACCTTGCTTCAGGCCGTAGGCCCAAGCGGCGAGGAAGTTCCAGCGAGCGCCACCGGAGGTTTTAGGGTTGGGGGTAATGACCGAAACGTCCTTCTTGATCAGGTCACCCCAGTCCTTGATGCCTTTCGGGTTGCCCTTGCGCACCAGGAACACGATGGTCGAGGTGTACGGGGTGCTGGCGTCCGGCAGGCGCTTCTGCCAGTCCTCCGGCAAGGTCTTGCCCAGCTTGGCGATCTCGTCGATGTCACCCGCCAGGGCCAGGGTCACCACGTCGGCGCGCAGGCCGTCGATTACCGCGCGGCCCTGTTTGCCTGAGCCACCATGGGACTGCTGGATCTTCACCTTGTCGTCCGGGTGAGACTGCTGCCAGTGCTTGATGAATTCAGCATTGTATTGCTGATACAGCTCACGGGTCGGGTCGTAGGACACGTTCAGCAGTTCGTAGTCCTTGGCGATGGCGGAACCGGCAAAAACAGCACTGGCCAACGCGGCGAGTGCATAACGGCGGATGGACATGGTGAAGCTCCCGATTGGCATTTTTCTAATTTTGTGTGTGGTGCGTGATCAGCCGGGTTTGTTGCCAGGCTGTTGCAGGCGGAACTTCTCTTTACGCTCGATCTGCACGACCTGAGCGTTGTGCACGGTTATCTCCACCGCACCGAAACGCAGATCGCGCAAGGCGCTCTGGATCTCACGCAAAATGGTGGCTTCGTCCTGACCGTCGATGCTGCGCACAGATGCACTCATGCTCGTTCTCCTGTGAGTGAGGTGCCGGGCAGAAGTTTTTGAAGGGGGTTTGCGCCTGGCTTGAGAGCAATAGTAGCCAGCCGCAGTTATTCTTAAAAATACTGTTTAAGAATTTTTATATAACCGTTTTGAAATTACGGTTCGATGCGTTTGTGGGAGCTGTTTTGCCCAGCTCCCACAAAGATCACGCCGCAGGTTTTTCGCTGTTTTCTGGCTCGCGGATCTTGTACCAGGCCACGTAAAGCGCCGGCAGGAACAGCAGCGTCAGCAGCGTTGCACTGATGATGCCACCAATCATGGCGTAGGCCATCGGCCCCCAGAACACCTCACGGGCAATCGGGATCATACCCAGGCTGGCCGCTGCGGCAGTCAGCAAGATTGGCCTGCGGCGGTGGTTTGTGGCTTCCAGCACCGCATCCCAGGGTGAGTAGCCCTGGGCCTCGAACTCATCGATCTGGGTCACCAGAATGACCGAGTTACGAATGATGATGCCGGCCAGCGCGAGAATCCCGAGAATCGCCACAAAGCCCATGGGCGTGCCCGTCGGCACCAGCGCCACGACCACGCCGATCAACCCCAGCGGCGCCACGCTGACCACCAGGAACAGCTTCTGCACGCTGTGCAGCTGGATCATCAGGAACGTCGCCATCAGGAACAGCATCAATGGAATGACCTTGGCGATCGGGCCCTGCGCCTTGCTGCTTTCCTCCACCGTACCGCCGGTGGCCACTTCATAACCGACTGGCAATTGGCTGGCGAACTCGTCGATCTTCGGCTTGAGCTGCGCGACCAGGTCGGTAGGCTGGATCTCACCGTTGACCGACGCCTTGATGGTGATGGTAGGTTTACGGTCGCGGCGCCATACCAGCGGCTGCTCCAGCTCGTAGCGCACCGTTGCGAATGCCAGCAAGGGTATCGAGGTGCCACTGGGCGTGACGATCTGCAGGTTCTGCAGAGTGTCTGGTGAGCCCCTCTCACTGTCCACGGCACGGGCGATCACGTCCACCAGGTAGATGTTGTCGTTGACCTCGGTGACGGGCGCGCCGCTGACGATGCTGTTCATCACATTGGCCACATCCTCGGACGACAGCCCGAGCTGCCGCGCCTTGTCCTGGGCGATTTCTATGCGCAGCACCTTACCCGGCTCGTTCCAGTCGTAGATCATCTCGCCGATGTGCTCATTGGTATTGAGCATCGTGGCCAGGTCGATCGCATGCTTGCGCACCTGGTCGATGTCCTTGCCGCTGACCCGGTACTGGATCGGCCGCCCCACCGGCGGGCCCATTTCCAGCGACTGCACATTGGTGCCGATGCCGACGAACTCTTCGTGCAGCAGCTTCTGCAGGCGCGCCATCATGCCTGCACGCTCCTCGAAGCCTTTGCTGACGATGACTAGCTGGGCGTAGTACGGGTTTTGCAGCTGCTGGTCCAGCGGCAGGTAGAAACGGATGGCGCCCTGGCCGATGTAGGTGCTCCAACGCACCATGTCGGGGTCGTCCTTGATCTTTGCCTCCAGGCGATCGACCACCTTGCGCGTCTCCTCGATCGAGGCGTTCTGCGGCAGGTTGAGGTCGACGAGGATTTCCGGACGGTCCGAGGACGGGAAAAACTGGTTTTGCACAAAGCGCATGCTGAACAGCGACAGGGCGAACAGCAGGATGGTGCCGATGATGGTCAGCCAGCGGTGCCGCATGCACCACAGCAAACCACCTTCGAACGCCCGCCCCACGCGGCCGGGCTCCGCCTCATGGCCCTTGAGCTTGTCGCTCTTGAGAATATGCACACCGAGCACTGGCGCAAAGAATACCGCAACCACCCAGGACACGATCAGCGCCACGGCAATCACCGCGAACAGGGTGTAGGTGTACTCACCGGCGGAGCTGGCGTTCAGGCCGATCGGCACGAAGCCGGCCACGGTCACCAGGGTGCCGGTAAGCATGGGGAACGCGGTCGAGGTATAGGCGAACGTCGCCGCCTGCTCTTTGCTATCACCCATTTCCAGGCGTGTGACCATGACCTCGACAGTGATCATCGCATCATCCACCAGCAGGCCCAGCGCGATGATCAGCGCACCGAGTGAGATCCTCTGCATGGTGATGCCGCTGTACTCCATGAACACGAAGACCATGGCCAGCACCAGCGGGATCGAGCAGGCCACCACCAGCCCTGCACGCACGCCAAGACTGACGAAACTCACTGCCAGCACGATCACCACGGCCTCGAACAGTGCGCTGGTGAAGCCCCCTACCGCCTCTTTGACCACCACCGCCTGATCGGACACGGTGTGAACGCCCACGCCAACCGGCAGGTCGTTGACGATGCTGTCCATCTTCTTCTTGAGTGCGGCGCCGAACACCTGGATGTTGCCGCCGGCCTTCATGCCAATGGCCAGGCCAATCGCGGTCTGGCCGTTGTAACGGAACATCGGTGACGGAGGATCGACATAGCCGCGCTCGATATCGGCGATGTCGGCCAGGCGGAAAAAACGGTCATTGATGCGCAGGTTGACAGTCTGCAGGTCTTTCTCCGACGCGAATTGCCCGGTGGTGCGCACCGAGATCCGCTCTGGGCCCGCTTCGATCACCCCGGCCGGGGTTACCGCGTTCTGTTGCTGCAGGGCCTGCATGACCTGGCGTTGGTCGATGCCCAGAGCGGCCAGTTTGCGGGTGGAGAACTTCAGGTAGAGCGCTTCGTCCTGGGTGCCGACCAGCTCGATCTTGCCGATATTGGGGACTTCGCGCACCTCGGCGCGGGCCTGCTCCACGTAATCGCGCAGCTGGCGCAGGGTCAGCCCATCTGCGGTGAACGCGTAGATCGAGCCGAACACATCGCCGAACTCGTCGTTGAACCCTGGCCCCTGGATACCCTGTGGGAACTCTCCGCGAATATCCTGGATCTTCTTGCGCACCTGGTACCAGATTTGCGGGATGTCGGCGGCTTTGGTGGTGTCGCGCAGGTAGACGTAGACGGTGGACTCACCCGGGCGGGTGTAGCTCTTGGTGTAGTCGAGGGAGTCCAGCTCCTCGAGTTTTTTCTCGATGCGGTCGGTAACCTGGTACAGGGTTTCGTCCTGGGTCGCGCCAGGCCAGCGGGTCTGGATCACCATGGTCTTGATGGTGAACGATGGGTCTTCTTCGCGGCCAAGGTTGAAGTAGGAAAAAATCCCCATCAGTAGGCCGACGAACATCAGGTACCAGACGAAAGACTGATGGCGCAAAGCCCATTCGGACAGGTTGAAGCTTCCTTTCATTGCGCATCCTCGTCGAAGGTGACCTTCTGGCCAGGCTTGAGGCTGTTGACGCCGGCAGTGACCACACGCTCGCCAGGCTGCACTCCAGACGCCAGCACGATACTGTCGCCGGTGCGGTCCAGCAGGGCAACGTCGCGGGTAGCGACGGTTTTTTGCTGCGGGTCGATGACCCACACCTGGGTCTTGCCATCGCGTTCAAGCAGCGCGCTCAGCGGCAATTCGCTGCGCGGGGTGATTGCCGAGGTCAGTGTGACACTGATCGCGGTGCCCAGGTGGAAGGCATCGGGTGTACTGGCAAGGGTCAGGCGGGCACGCCGGGTGCGCGTGGCGGCATCAGCCTGGGGCTCCAGCTCACGCAGCGTGGCAGTGGTATTGATGCTGTTGTCCAATTGCGAGGCAACCGTGAACGTCAGGTCCTTGGTCAGCTGTTCGGCGATGCTGATGGGGAGGTCGATCACGGCTTCCTTGATGTCAGGCCGGGCCAGCGTGACCACCGCCTGACCGGCGGTGACCGTCTGCCCGGCCTCTGCCTGCCAGGCCGTGATCACCGCTGTATGGTCGCTGCGCAAGGTGCTGTAATCGAGCTGGTCACGCGCTTGGCTGACCGCCGAGCGCGCTTGCTCCAAGCTCGCGCCGGTGGTTTTCAGGTCGGTCTGGGCAATGTCCAACTGGGCCTGGGCGCCGACGCCACGGTCATACAACTGTTGTTGCCGGCGGGCATTGGCCTGGGCGTTGATCCATTGCGCCTGGACCCTGGCCAGGTCGCCCTCGGCAGCGCGCAACTGGTTCTGCTGGTCGGTGGGATCAAGGGTCGCGAGCGTGTCACCCGGTTTGACCTGAGCCCCCACATCCAACCAGCGCCGGGCAATGCGCCCGGCCACCCGGAAACCCAGCGTGCTCTCATAGCGCGCCTGGATGGTACCGGCGAAGCGGCCAAGCTGCGACTGCGCCTGGGCTTCGACCACGGTTGATAGCACCGGTCGCACAGCTTCGGGTTGTTCTTCCTCTCTGCCACAGGCCATCAACAGCAAGCATGCCGCACACATCAGCAGTACTTTATTCATGGCGCGGCGCCTCCGCCCTTGGCATCGATCTTCTCGACCTGCATGCCTGGATGCAACAACTGACCACCGCTGACGACAACCGTCTCACCGCCTTTGATGCCCTGGGCGATGACCACTTTGCCGGTCAGATAACGGGTTACCTGGACTTTGCGCAACTCAACCTTGTCGCCTTCGCCCACCACCCACACCGCAGGCTCATGCAACGCCTTGGTCAGTGCCGACCAGGGCAACTCGATACTCGGCCGCCCCTGCGCGTTGGCCGTGGCGGTAACAGGCGAACCCAGGCGCATGGCCGCTGGCACATTGCGCAGGGCCACCTTGACCTGCACCGTGCCGCTCTGTGCCGATACGGTCGGGGTGATTTCACGAACAAATCCTTGGGCCTGGACCTTAGGGTCGTCGAGCAGGCTGACCATCACACCGGCATCGCTCGGCGGCGCCACCAGCAGGGACTCGTAGACATTGAACACAGCATCGCGGTCGCCATCGCGCGCAAGGCTGAAGATCGGCATGGTCGCCTGGACCACTTGCCCGACCTCGGCCTGGCGCTCGGTGATCACCCCGTCAGCCTCCGACACCAATGCGGTGTAGCTCAGTTGCTCCTGGGCATTGGCCAGTTGCGCCTGGGCTGCCTTGAGCGCGCTCTGGTTGCTGCGCAGCGCGGCTTCGGCGGAATCGTACTCGCTCTGGCTGGTGTAGCCCTTGGGCAACAGTTTTTGCTGGCGCACAAAGGCGGCGCTGGTCTGGGTGACACGCGCCTGAGCGGCGAACACCTCGGCCTTGGCCGAATCGACATTGTTCTGCAGGTCTTTGGGGTCCAGCCGGGCCAGCACCTGATTGGCCTTCACATGATCGCCCACGTCAACGCTGCGCGAGATGATCTTGCCACCCACACGAAACGAAAGATCGGTCTGCACACGCGCCTGCACATCACCGGTCAGGGTGACCCTGGCGGCGAAGTCAGTGGGTTGAACTTGCAATACACCGACCCGTGGCAAAACCTCGGGAGCTTCTTCCTTGCTGCAGCCTGCGAGCAGGCCAAGCAGCCCCATGCCTACAACCAACAGTGAACGCGTCACCCTCATGCAGGCTCCTGGCTTGCGCGCAAATGATTCGTGGGATGCGACTGTTAGCGTAGATCAGGGTTCAGAAAAAACACTGATCAGGGTCAGTTGGGCGGTCATGTCGACAATGCGGGCCCTGAAACAAGCAAGCCCGCTTCCGCTGGATCGATGCAGCCCTCGCGGCGTGCAACCTACCTGTGGAAGCGGGCTTGCCCGCGACTACCGCGCTCAGGCCGACGCAGCGGCTGCCGTCGGGCGCTTGATCTGCGGCTGCGACACGCTGGCCGCAGCACCCTCTTCGATCGCCTGCTGAATCGCCTTGCGGCGATGCTCTTCGGCGCGACGGCTGAAGTACCAGACCATGAAGGTCACCAACGACACCGACAGCAGGATCAGGCTGGCCACGGCGTTGATCTCCGGCTTAACGCCCAGGCGCACAGCGGAGAACACTTCCATCGGCAAGGTGGTCGAACCAGGCCCGGACACGAAGCTGGCCAGTACCAGGTCATCCAGCGAAAGGGCGAACGACATCATGCCGCCCGCCGCCAGCGATGGGGCGATCATCGGGATGGTGATCAGGAAGAACACCTTCCACGGCTTGGCACCCAGGTCCATGGCCGCTTCTTCGATCGACAGGTCCAGCTCGCGCAGGCGCGCCGACACCACTACCGCCACATAAGCCGCGCAGAACGTGGTGTGGGCGATCCAGATGGTGACCACGCCCCGTTCCTGCGGCCAACCGATCATCTGCGCCATGGCCACGAACAGCAGCAACAGCGACAGGCCGGTGATCACTTCAGGCATCACCAACGGTGCAGTGACCAGGCCACCGAACAGCGTGCGGCCCTTGAAGCGGGTGACCCGGGTCAGCACAAAGGCTGCCAGGGTACCCAAAGCCACCGCCGCCACCGCCGTGTAGCAGGCGATCTCCAGCGAGCGCATCACCGAACCCATGAGCTGGGTGTTGTCGAGCAGGCCGACGTACCACTTGATCGACCAGCCGCCCCACACCGTTACCAGCTTGGAGGCGTTGAACGAATAGATCACCAGGATCAGCATCGGCAGGTAGATGAACAGCAAGCCGAGCACCAGCATCAGCTTGGAGAAACTGAAGCGCTTCATGCCCTGCCCTCCATCTCTTTGGCCTGGCTACGGTTGAACAGCAGGATCGGTACGATCAGGATCGCCAGCATCACCACCGCCAGGGCAGATGCCACCGGCCAGTCACGGTTGTTGAAGAACTCTTGCCACAGCACCTTACCGATCATCAGGGTTTCCGGGCCGCCCAGCAGTTCCGGAATGACGAACTCGCCCACCACCGGGATGAACACCAGCATGCAGCCGGCGATAATGCCGTTTTTCGAGAGCGGCACGGTAATCTTCCAGAAGCTGTTGAAGGTGCTCGAACCCAGGTCCGATGCGGCTTCGAGCAGACTCTGGTCGTGCTTTACCAGGTTGGCGAACAGCGGCAGGATCATGAACGGCAGGTACGAATAGACCACGCCGATATACACCGCCAGGTTGGTGTTGAGGATCTGCAGCGGCTGATCGATCAGCCCGGTCCACATCAGGAACCCATTGAGCAGGCCGTTGTTGCTGAGGATGCCCATCCAGGCATAGACGCGGATCAGGATCGCGGTCCAGGTCGGCATCATGATCAGCAGCAACAGCACGGTCTGGGTTTCCTTGCGTGCGTTGGCAATCGAGTAGGCCATCGGGTAGCCGATCAGCAGGCACAGCACGGTGCTGATGAAGGCCATCTTCAGCGAGCCCAGATAGGCCGAGATGTACAGCTCATCCTCGGTCAACAGGCCATAGTTGGCCAGGTTGATTACCAGCTGCACCTTGTCTTCGACGTAGCTGTAGATCTCGGTATAGGGCGGGATCGCCACGTCGGCTTCGGCAAAGCTGATCTTCAACACAATGAAGAACGGCAGCATGAAGAACAGGAACAGCCAGATGAACGGCACGCCGATCACCAGGTGCCGCCCCTCGGGGATAAGGCGCTGGAAGGCTCGCTTGAGCTTGCGCAGTTTCATGACCGCAGTACCACGCCGCTGTCGTCTTCCCACCAGACGTACACTTCATCGCCCCAGGTCGGGCGGGTGCCCTGGCGCTCGGCGTTGGCGACGAAAGACTGGACCACCTTGCCGCTGGGCAGCTCGACGTAAAACACCGAGTGGCCACCCAGGTAGGCGATGTCATGGACCTTGCCGCGTGACCAGTTGTGCTCGAAATCCGGCTGCTCGGTAGTCACCAGCATTTTTTCCGGGCGCAGGGCGTAGGTAATGTGCTTGTCTTCAACCGAAGTGGACACACCGTGGCCAACGTAGATCTTGCGCTCGAGCTCCGGCGAGGCGATCAGCGCATGGCCTTCGGCATCGTCAATCACTTCGGCCTCGAACAGGTTGACGTTACCGATGAACTCGCACACCAGGCGGCTGGTGGGCGTCTCATAAATATCCACAGGTGAACCGATCTGAGCAATCCAGCCCAGGTGCATGATGGCAATGCGCTGGGCCATGGTCATGGCCTCTTCCTGATCGTGGGTCACCATCACGCAGGTCACGCCCACGCGCTCGATGATCTCGACCAGCTCCAGCTGCATCTGCGAACGCAGTTTCTTGTCCAGCGCCCCCATTGGCTCATCGAGCAGCAACAGCTTGGGGCGCTTGGCCAGCGAACGGGCCAAGGCCACACGCTGACGCTGACCACCGGAGAGCTGGTGCGGCTTGCGCTTGGCGTACTGGGTCATGTGCACCAGCTTGAGCATCTCGGCCACGCGGGCATCGATTTCGGCCTTGGGCATCCGGTCCTGCTGCAAGCCGAAGGCGATGTTCTGCGCTACGGTCATGTGCGGGAACAGCGCGTAGGACTGGAACATCATGTTGATCGGCCGCTCGTAGGGCGGCATGTCGGTGATGTCTACGCCATCGAGGAAAATACGCCCTTCAGTCGGGCGCTCGAAACCGGCCAGCATGCGCAGCAAGGTCGACTTGCCCGAACCGGAGCCACCGAGCAGGGCGAAGATTTCGCCCTTGCGGATCTCCAGCGACACATCGTCCACCGCTACCGTTTCGTCGAATTTTTTTGTGACCCGGTCGATCTTGACCAACACCTGCTTGGGTTGCTGGCCACCCTCGAGGGCTTTCTTATAGGCACCGGAGGCAACTGCCATGAGTGAAACTCCCAACAAGATTTGTGTGCCCGCCCCTGCTTTGGCGACGGGCCTGGATTGTTACTTGCCCGACTTGACCTTGGTCCAGCTGCGGGTCATCAAACGTTGCACCTTCGGTGGCAACTCACTGTTGACGAACATCTTGTCCAGCACTTCCTGCGGTGGGTAAACCGCGGCGTCAGTCCTCACGGCCTGGTCCATCAGGTCGCCAGCCTTGGGGTTCGGGTTGGCGTAACCGACGTAATCACTGACCTGGGCGATAACCTCAGGTTTCAGCAAATAGTTGATGAAGGCGTGAGCCTCTTTGACGTTCTTGGCGTCCTTGGGGACTGCCAGCACGTCGAACCAGAGGTTGCCGCCTTCCTTGGGAATCGCGTAGGCCAGGTTCACGCCTTTTTCCGCTTCTTCAGCGCGGGCCTTGGCCTGGAACACATCGCCGGAAAAACCTGCCGCGACGCAGATGTCGCCGTTGGCCAGGTCCGTGATGTACTTGGACGAGTGGAAGTAGGTCACGTACGGGCGTACCGCCAGCAGCTTTTGCTCGGCCTTCTCGTAGTCCTTGGGGTTGGTGCTGTTGGGGTCCAGCCCCATATAGTTGAGCACCGCTGGCAGCATTTCATCCGCCGAGTCCAGGAAGGCCACGCCGCATTGGGAGAGCTTCTTCATGTTCTCGGGCTCGAACAGCACGGCCCAGGAATCGATGGTGTCCACGCCCAGTGCCGCCTTGACCTTGTCGACGTTGTAGCCGATGCCATTGGTGCCCCACAGGTAAGGCACGGCGTACTGGTTGCCTGGGTCGTTCTTTTCCAGGCGCTTCATCAACGCCGGGTCCAGGTTGGAATAATTGGGCAGCAGGTTCTTGTCGAGCTTCTGGAACGCGCCCGCCTTGATCTGCTTGCCGAGAAAATGGTTAGACGGCACTACCACGTCATAGCCGGTGTTGCCGGCCAGCAGCTTGCCTTCCAGGGTTTCGTTGGAGTCGAACACGTCCTGCACAGGTTTGATACCCGTGGCTTTCTCGAAGTCTTCGAGCGTGGTCGGGCCAATGTAGTCGGACCAGTTATAAAAGTGCACCGTAGGCGCCGCTTGGACGCTGCATGCCAGCGTCAGGCCCGCTCCAGCCATCAAGGCTTTGCGTAATACAGAAATAGACAAGTGGGTGGTCCTCACAATCAGTGCCTTGGTAACGGCGCAGCGCTGCCACGCACGCAAAACCGGCGCGCAACTTACCTTCGCAGCCACGATGCCGCAATCATCAATTGCCATTCACCGGCTCTGGGCCGGAAAACCCCGGCCCAGAGATACTGCATCGGGCTTATTTACCCGACTTGATCTTGGTCCAGCTGCGGGTGATCAGGCGCTGGGCAGCAGCTTCTGGCGCGGCGATCGCGTACAGGTGCTTTTTCACGTCAGCAGGCGGATAGATGCTCGGGTCGCTGGTGATGTCCTTGTCCACGAACGGGGTCGCAGCAGCGTTACCGTTCGGGAAGCGTACGGCGTTGGTGATCTCAGCCATGATCTCCGGCTGCATCAGGAAGTCCATGAACTTGTAGGCGGCTTCCTTGTGCTCGGCATCCTTGGGGATGGCGACCATGTCGTAGAAGGTACCGGCGCCTTCTTTAGGAATGACGTAATCGACCTTGACCTTGTCGCCGGCTTCATGGGCGCGGGCCTTGGATTGCTCAAGGTCACCCGAGTAACCCACGGCCACGCAGATGTTGCCGTTGGCCATGTCGCCGATGTATTTGGACGAGTGGAAGTAGGTGATCGAAGGACGAATCTTCAGGAACAGGTCCTCGGCCGCCTTCAGGTCTTCTTTCTTGGTGCTGTCGCTAGGCAGGCCCAGGTAGTGCAGCGCGGCCGGCAGCATTTCGGTCGGCGCGTCGAGGAAGCTCACACCGCAGCTCTTGAGCTTGGCGATGTTCTCAGGCTTGAACACGACGTCCCACGAATCGATCTTGTCGACGCCCAGCGCGGCCTTGACCTTCTCCGGGTTGTAGCCGATACCGATCGAGCCCCACATGTAAGGGAAAGCGTGCTTGTTGCCTTTGTCGCTGGCGTCACCGACGGCCTTGAGCAGGTCTTCGTCGAGGTTCTTCCAGTTCGGCAGCTTGGAGCGGTCGAGCTCTTCGTAGACCCCCGCCTTGATCTGCTTGGCCAGGAAGTTGTTGGACGGTACGACCACGTCATAGCCGGACTTGCCCGCCAGCAGCTTGGCTTCCAGGGTTTCGTTGCTGTCGAAGACGTCGTACTTGACCTTGATGCCTGTCTGTTTTTCGAACTTCGCGATGGTGTCCGGAGCGATGTAGTCCGACCAGTTGTAGACGTTCAACACCTTGTCTTCAGCCTGTACAGCGGTGGCCATGGCACCCATCAGGGCGGCGGCCAGCAACGTCTTGCCCATTTTCTTCATGCGTCATGCTCCAGAATTTTTTATTTAGCCATCTGTTCAGCAGCCAGAACCTACCGTGCAGAGCGCCGGGCGACTGAAACAGCCGCTAGTCTGGCAAGTTACAAGGCGCTGTTTCAAGGAAACCATCCCCTTGTAACGACTTAATGTCACATCGCTAGCCTAGCAGGCGCTCAACGGATCGCTTCGAGGGTCAGGTCCAGGCACTTGCGCGCCTTTTCCACCAGCTCGTCCACCTCTGCATGGCTGATCACCAAGGGCGGAGCGATGATCATGGTGTCACCCACCGCGCGCATGATCAGGCCGTTGTCGAAGCAGAAGTTGCGGCACACCATGCCAACACCCTTGCCTTCGTAACGGCTGCGGGAGGCCTTGTCCTTGACCAGTTCGATCGCGCCGAGCAGGCCCAGGCCGCGTACCTCGCCCACCAGCGGGTGGTCCTGCAGCTCACGCAGACGTTTTTGCAAGTAGGGTGCCACTTCCGTACGGACCTTCTCGACGATCTTCTCCTTGCGCAGGATGCGCAGGTTTTCCAGGCCTACCGCAGCCGCCACCGGGTGGCCGGAATAGGTGAAACCGTGGTTGAAGTCTCCGCCTTCGCTGAGCACCTTGGCCACCTTGTCACGCACGATCACACCGCCCATGGGGATGTAACCGGAAGTGAGGCCTTTGGCGATGGTCATCAGGTCGGGCTTGAGATCGTAGTAGTCGGAGCCGAACCACTCGCCGGTACGGCCAAAACCGCAGATCACTTCGTCAGCGACGAACAGAATGTCGTACTTGGCGAGGATCTCCTTGACCTTGGGCCAGTAGGTTTCTGGCGGGATGATCACGCCGCCGGCACCCTGGATCGGCTCGGCGATGAAGGCCGCGACGTTTTCCTCACCCACTTCCAGAATTTTCTTCTCCAATTGCTCGGCCGCCCACACCCCGAAATCGTCCGGGCTCATGTCGCCGCCTTCACCGAACCAGTACGGTTGCGGAATATGCACGATGCCCGGGATCGGCAGACCGCCCTGTTCGTGCATGCCGCTCATGCCGCCCAGGCTCGCACCGGCGACGGTCGAGCCGTGGTAGCCGTTGATACGGCCGATGATGGTCTGCTTCTGCCGCTTGCCCTTGAGCGCCCAGTAGTGGCGGACCATGCGCAGCACGGTGTCATTGCCTTCAGAGCCGGAGCCTGTGAAAAACACATGGGTCATGCCTTCGGGCGCTACGTCGGTGATGGCCTTGGCCAGCTCCAGCGCAGGCGGGTGGGCCGTCTGGAAGAACAGGTTGTAGTACGGCAGTTCGCGCATCTGCTTTTCGGCAGCCTGCACCAGCTCTTCACGGCCATAACCCACCGCGACGCACCACAGGCCGGCCATGCCGTCGAGGATCTTGTGCCCCTCGCTGTCCCACAAATGCACACCCTGCGCCTTGGTGATAATGCGCGGCCCCTTTTCCTTCAGCTGCTTGTAGTCACTGAAAGGTGCAAGGTGGTGCTCGCCGCTCAGGGTTTGCCAGTCACGGGTTTGCGGGTTTTTGACGCTCATGTGCTTCTCCAGGGTCCACAGGCCGCCGGCGGGCGGCCTCAGGGGTTGATCACACAGCAAACAGCAGGAACTCACGCTCCCAGGAGCTGATGACACGCTTGAAATTCTCATGCTCGGCGCGCTTGGTAGCGACGTAACCGGTGATGAATTTTTTGCCCAGGTATTGGGTCAGCGCGCGGCTGACTTCCATGCGTTCCAAGGCGTCCTCGATGGTCAGCGGCAGGCGCAGGTTGCGCCGCTCGTAGCCGCGCCCCTGCACCGGCGCGCTGGCGGCAATGCCCTCGACCATGCCGATGTAGCCGCACAGCAAGCTCGCAGCGATGGCCAGGTAAGGGTTGGCATCGGCGCCTGGCAGGCGGTTCTCGACGCGACGGTTCTGTGGGCCAGCATCCGGTACGCGCAAACCGACGGTGCGGTTTTCCTCGCCCCACTCGACGTTCACCGGGGCCGAAGTGTCTGGCAGGAAGCGGCGGAACGAGTTGACGTTCGGGGCAAACAGCGGCAGCGCCTCGGGGATGAACTTCTGCAGGCCACCGATGTGGTGCAGGAACAGCTCGCTCATGCTGCCGTCTTCATTGCTGAAGATGTTCTTGCCGGTGACCGAATCGACCACGCTCTGGTGCAGGTGCATGGCGCTGCCCGGCTCGCCGGTCATGGGCTTGGCCATGAACGTGGCGGCCACATTGTGCTTGAGCGCCGCTTCGCGCATGGTGCGCTTGAACACCAGGATCTGGTCGGCCAGATGCAGGGCGTTGCCGTGACGGAAGTTGATCTCCATCTGCGCCGTGCCGTCTTCGTGAATGAGGGTGTCAAGGTCCAGCTGCTGCAGCTCGCACCAGTCGTAAACGTCCTCGAACAGCGGGTCGAATTCGTTGGCAGCTTCGATGGAGAACGACTGACGGCCGGTTTCCGGGCGGCCAGAACGACCTACCGGCGGCTGCAGCGGGAAGTCCGGGTCCTCGCTGCGCTTGGTCAGGTAGAACTCCATCTCTGGCGCGACGATCGGTTGCCAGCCCTTGTCGGCATACAGCTGCAGGACTTTCTTCAGTACGTTGCGCGGCGACAGCTCGACCGGGTTGCCCTTCTTGTCGTAGGTATCGTGAATCACCTGGGCGGTAGGCTCGATGGCCCACGGCACGAGGAACACAGCGTTTTCATCGGGCCGACAGATCATGTCGATGTCGGCCGGGTCGAGCAGTTCGTAATAGATGTCGTCATCGACGTAATCGCCGGTCACGGTCTGCAGCAACACGCTCTCGGGCAGGCGCATGCCTTTTTCGGCGATGAACTTGTTGGTTGGCGAGATCTTGCCGCGGGTAATGCCGGTCAGGTCACTGATCAGGCATTCGACTTCGGTGATCTTGTGCTCTTTCAACCAATCGGTGAGCTGGTCGAGGTTGTTACTCATAGATACCTCAGGAGGTAATGTGGTCCGCGCATTGATTCTGGATGGAGTGGGTTGCTAAAGCAAAAACCCCCACGCAGGAGCACAGTGGATACACTGGAAACAAGCGTGTCCGTAATGAGTTCGAAGGGCAGGAATACAAGAAAGGAAGCGAAACGGCGCTACGAGGGATGGTCCAGAAGCGCAAGGCGTCAATTATTGCGGCCAGTGCGACCACAGCGCAATTGATGCGTGCCGGAACGGCAGGGATACCCGAGCGCGCTGCACAGGCAGCGCTTTCAGGTCGCGACAAGCGGACCATGTGACCCTCGTATTATTGTGTTTTGGGTTGAGACCGAGCTTAGCCTTGTTCATTTTTTTACACAACACCTCCGTAAAAAATAAAACACGGCATGTCGGAGATAGCCCTATGACAGGGAAATAGCGGATAATGGCACGCCCCGATATGCAGCAAATCTGCCGTCGATGTGCCATTTCAGGGCATCATGGGGTTGGCTTGACATCAGTAAGGCTTTTCGATTGACTGGTCCTGCAAGCCCCCCTTGATTGATATTTTTAACAACAAAGGTGTTGCATCATGTCGGTACCCCCGCGTGCCGTTCAGCTTAACGAAGCGAACGCGTTCCTTAAGGAACATCCTGAGGTTCTCTACGTTGACCTTCTGATTGCAGATATGAATGGTGTGGTGCGCGGCAAGCGCATAGAGCGCACCAGCCTCCACAAGGTTTACGAGAAAGGCATCAACCTGCCGGCCTCCCTCTTCGCCCTCGATATCAACGGTTCCACCGTCGAAAGCACCGGGCTTGGCCTGGACATCGGCGATGCTGACCGCATCTGCTATCCGATCCCGGATACGCTCTGTAACGAGCCGTGGCAGAAACGCCCAACCGCACAGCTGCTGATGACCATGCACGAGCTTGAAGGCGAGCCTTTTTTCGCCGACCCTCGTGAAGTGCTGCGTCAGGTGGTGAGCAAGTTCGACGACCTGGGCCTGACCATCTGCGCCGCGTTCGAACTGGAGTTCTACCTGATCGACCAGGAGAACGTGAACGGCCGCCCGCAGCCACCACGCTCACCGATCTCGGGCAAGCGCCCGCAGTCGACCCAGGTGTACCTGATCGACGATCTCGACGAATACGCCGATTGCCTGCAGGACATCCTCGAAGGCGCCAAGGAGCAAGGCATTCCGGCCGACGCCATCGTCAAGGAAAGCGCCCCGGCACAGTTCGAAGTCAACCTGCACCACGTCCCCGACCCGCTCAAGGCCTGTGACTATGCAGTGCTGCTCAAGCGCCTGATCAAGAACATCGCCTACGACCATGAAATGGATACCACGTTCATGGCCAAGCCCTACCCGGGCCAGGCAGGCAACGGCCTGCATGTACACATTTCCGTGCTGGACAAGGATGGCAACAACATCTTCACCAGCGAGGATCCCGAGCAGAACGCCGCGCTACGTCACGCTGTCGGCGGTGTGCTCGAGACCCTGCCTGCGTCGATGGCGTTCCTTTGCCCGAACGTCAACTCGTATCGTCGCTTTGGCGCTCAGTTCTACGTGCCGAACGCGCCGAGCTGGGGCCTGGACAACCGCACCGTAGCCCTGCGCGTGCCGACCGGCTCGCCCGACGCAGTACGCCTTGAGCACCGCGTGGCCGGCGCCGACGCCAACCCGTACCTGATGATGGCCGCCGTGCTGGCTGGTGTGCACCATGGTCTGACCAACAAGGTCGAGCCGGGTGAGCCGATCGAAGGCAACTCGTACGAGCAGCTGGATCAGAGCCTGCCGAACAACCTGCGCGATGCTCTGCGCGAGCTGGACGACAGCGAGATCCTGAACAAGTACATCGATCCGAAGTACATCGACATCTTCGTCGCGTGCAAGGAGAGCGAGCTGGAGGAGTTCGAGCATTCGATCTCCGACCTCGAGTACAACTGGTATCTGCATACCGTGTAAATGAAAACGCCGCCCTCTGGGGCGGCGTTTTTCGTTGGTTGGCAGGGCACTCGATTCCCTGGCTTACAGAGACTTTTCGAAAATCTTCGAATTGCGCTGGTAGTTGTACAGTGATGCTCGCGCCGACGGCAGCCGCTCTACCCCACTGGGGGCAAAGCCACGCTCGCGGAACCAGTGCGCGGTCCGGGTGGTAAGCACGAACAAGGTATTCAACCCCAAAGCCCGCGCCCGGCTCTCGATCCTCTCCAGCAGCTCGTCACCGCGCCCGCCATGGCGGTACTCCGGGTTCACTGCCAGGCACGCCAGCTCACCCGCCTGAGAATCGGCAATCGGATACAACGCCGCGCAAGCGATGATCATGCCCTCGCGCTCGACCACGCTGAATTGCTCGATCTCACGCTCCAGCACTTCACGTGAGCGCCGCACCAGAATGCCCTGCTCTTCCAGCGGGCTGATCAGTTCCAGCAACCCCCCCACATCCTCGATGGTCGCCTCGCGCACTACTTCGAACTGCTCCTGCGACACCAGCGTGCCGCCACCGCCGCGGGTGAACAGTTCGGTGAGCAGTGCGCCGTCCTCGGCATAGCTGACGATGTGGCTACGCGCCACGCCACCCTTGCATGCCTCGGCGGCGGCATCGAGCAACTCGCCTTGGTAATCACTACCCAGCCGCGCCAGGTGCGGTGCGACCTGTTGCGGGCGCAATTCACGCACCAGCTTGCCGCTCTCATCCAGCAGCCCGGGCTCGGCGCCAAACAGCAACAGCTTGTCGGCACCCAATTCGATGGCAGCACGGGTGGCCACATCTTCGCAGGCCAAGTTGAAGATCTCACCAGTCGGCGAATAGCCCAGCGGCGAAAGCAACACAATCGAGCGCTCGTCGAGCAGGCGGCTGATGCCTTTGCGGTCGATGCGCCGTACTTCACCGGTGTGGTGGTAGTCCACCCCTTCGAGCACGCCGATAGGACGGGCGGTCACCAGGTTGCCGCAGGCCACGCGCAGGCGCGAGCCCTGCATCGGCGAGGCGGCGATGTCCATCGACAGGCGTGCTTCGATGGCCAGACGCAAGGCACCCACCGCGTCGATCACGCAATCCAGGGTTGCCGCATCAGTAATGCGCAGGCCATGGTGGTAGTGCGGAGTCAGGCCACGGGCCGCCAGCCGGCTCTCGATCTGCGGGCGCGAGCCATGCACCAGCACCAGGCGCACGCCCAGGCTGTGCAGCAGAACCAGGTCATGGACGATATTGCCGAAATTCGGATGTTCTACCCCATCGCCGGGGAGCATGACCACAAAGGTGCAGTCGCGATGGGCATTGATGTACGGGGAGGCATGACGCAGCCAGTTGACGTAATCGGGCATGACAGGGCCTGTGGATAAAGTGGACGGAGAACGTTGGATCACACGGCGTTCAGGATCATCGTCGGAACAGGCTTGCGGTCACGCGCGGTCTCCTCTAGGCAAAGACGAATCAGCAGGGTGGACGTTTAATTCAGGCAATAGTGCCGGATCAGGTCACGCAATAGACGCACGGTAGGCTCGATTCGTGACATTTCCAGGTATTCGCCCGGCTGGTGGGCGCAGGCAATGTCGCCAGGGCCAAGAACGATGGTCTGACAACCCAGCTGCTGAAGATAAGGCGCTTCGGTACCGAACGCCACCGCTTCGGCGCGATGGCCGGTCAAGCGCTCGGCCACCTGCACCAGTTCGGCATCGGCCGCCTGCTCGAATGGTGGCACCTCGGGGAACAGCGGCGCGTAGTCAATACGCACCTCATGGCGCTCGGCCACCGGTCGAAGCTTTTCACGGATGGCTGCACGCAACTGCTCTACATCCATGCCTGGCAGTGGGCGCAGGTCGAACTCCAGGGCACACTGGCCGCAAATACGGTTGGGGTTGTCGCCACCGTGGATGCAGCCAAAGTTCATGGTCGGCGTGGGCACGGTGAATTGCGGGTTGCGGTAGGTTTCCTGCCATTGCCGGCGCAGGCCCATCAGCTCACCCATCACCGCGTGCATGGCCTCCAGCGCGCTGTGGCCAAGGCTTGGGTCAGAGGAATGGCCGCTGCGCCCGAGAATGTCGATGCGGTCCATGAGGATCCCCTTGTGCATGCGGATCGGGCGCAGACCGGTCGGCTCACCGATGACCGCCGCACGGCCAAGCGGCTGACCCGCCTCGGCCAAGGCGCGGGCACCGGACATCGAGCTTTCTTCGTCGCAGGTAGCGAGGACCAGCAGCGGCTGCTTGAAGTCATGCTCCAGCAACGGAATCACCGCTTCGATGATCAAGGCGAAAAAACCCTTCATGTCGCAGCTGCCCAGGCCCACCCAGCGACCATCGACCTCGGTCAGCTTGAGCGGGTCGCTCGTCCACAACTGCTCGTCATACGGCACGGTGTCGCTGTGGCCAGCCAGCACAAGCCCGCCCGGCCCAGTGCCACGGCTGGCCAACAGGTTGAACTTGCCTGGGCTGACCTGCTGGATGTCGCAGCTAAACCCCAGGTCGCCCAACCAGCCTGCCAGCAGGTCGATGACCTGGCGGTTGGACTGGTCCAGTGCAGGTTGGGTGCAGCTGACCGAGGGCGCGGCGATCAAAGCGGCAAACTGGTCTTTCAGCGTGGGCAACGACATGCGCGAACTCCTCGGAAGCATTGCCCATCATAGGGCCATCCGCCGTAAGGAATAAACCGTTGCCGGCACACTGCTGTAGACTGCACGGCAATCACGCCCCTCTTCGAGCCTGCGATGCACAAAGAAACCGAACTCAAGCTCCGCGCCAGCCGCGACACCCTGGCCGCACTGCGCGAGCACCCTCTGCTGAAAAAGCGCAACAAGTCCGGCTGGCAGACCCGCGAGCTGCTCAACCAGTACTTCGATACCCCTGAGCGCGACCTTTCTGCTGCCCGCGTCGCGCTGCGCCTGCGCCGCGACGGCGAGGTGATCATCCAGACCCTGAAGTGCCGTGGCCAAAGCGTCGCCGGCCTGTCCGAACGCAACGAATACGAGTGGCACCTGGATAAAGTCAAACTCGACCTGAAAAAGCTCGACGCCACCTGCTGGCCTGAGCAACTGGCCGAACTGGACAAAAAATCCATCAAACCGCTGTTCACCACCGATTTCACTCGCGAATTCGCTGAGATCGCCTGGGGCCGCGGCAAGAGCAAAGTGGTGATCGAGGCAGCGCTGGACCAGGGCTTCGTGATTGCCGGCAAACGCAAGGAAGAGATCTGCGAGCTGGAGCTGGAACTGCGCGAAGGTGCCCCCGAAGCGCTGCTGGAGCTGGCCGCCGAGCTGGCCGCCAGCCTGCCCCTGATGCCGTGCGACATCAGCAAGGCCGAGCGCGGTTACCGCCTGCTGGAGCCGGACAGCTACGAACTGGGCCTGCCAAGCACCGAACTGGACGCCGAAATGCCAGTCGACGATGCCTTCGCTGCCCTTGCCTGGCAACTGCTGGGCAGCAGCCAGCGCCTGGCCGAGCAATACCGCCACAATGGCCACTGGCGCCTGCTGCAGGACTGGGTACAGTGCCTGGCAGAACTGCGTGCACTGGTCGCAAGCCTTGGCCAAGCCGCGCCGCGCGCCAGCACCCGTGACCTGCGCGCCAGCCTGGACGCGCTGCTGGAAGACTGGCGCCCGCTGGTACAGGCCGGCAATGACGACGAAGACATCCGTCGCGCCGCGCCAGAGCAGTTCCTCGAAGAGCTCGAAGACGTGCGCTGGGGCCAATTTTCCCTGGAAACATCACGCTGGCTGCTGGCCCGTGCCTGGACCGCAGAGCGCAAGGGCCGTGGCGAACGCCAGGGCAAGGCGCAACTGGCCAGCTGGGTGGCACACCTGCTGGGCGAAGAAGGCCGTGCGCTGAAGCTACCGCTTTACACCCAACGCCCGGAAGACCTGGCAGAACAACTGCCGCGCATCGAACAGTTGCTGGCCTGGCTGCACCATGCGCGCCATGTGCTCGAGGCTCCGCAGATGGACCGCCTGTATGGCGACCTGAAAAAGCTGCTTGAGCTGGCTGAGCTGCCACTGGCCGAAGAGCCTAGCGAGCTGCTGGAGGCCCGCGTGGAACAGGCCCGTGCGATTGATCAGAGCCGTGGCTGGAAGCATCTGCTCAAGGCCTGACATTCGCTTGTGCATCATCGCCGGCAAGCCCTACGATCGCCACGGCCCCGAGAGCCGTGGTTGACGTGTAGGGGCCGGCTTGCCGGCGACAGTCTCAGCGCATCAGCGGCAGGCTGGTGGTGGACTTGATCTCCGACAGCGCCACAATGGAATTGACCTCCTGAATCCCTGGCACGTTCGACAGCTTTTCGAAGAAGAACCGCTCATAAGCCTCGATATCCTGTGTGACGATACGCAACAGGAAGTCTACTGACCCCATCAGCACATAACATTCCAGCACCTCGGGAAAGCCCCGGATCGCCTCGGTGAACTCGGTGAAGTTGGAGCGACCATGTGCGTTCAGTTTCACCTCGGCAAAGATCTGCGTGTTCAGGCCGACCTTCTTGCGATCAAGCAAGGTGACCTGCCCACGGATCACCCCCTCGTCCTTGAGCCGCTGAATACGGCGCCAGCACGGTGACTGCGACAGCCCTACGCGCTCGGCAATCTGCGCGCTGGACAGTGAAGCATCCTCCTGAAGAAGCTCGAGGATCCGCCGATCATACGCATCCAGTTCGCTTTGCATTAAAAACCCCCAAAGCTTGCATATTTCAAATTGATCAATTCGCCTGAACGGCTAATTCGTCAAATCATAGCGAAAAAATACCGTCATCAACCTGCCAGAATTTCTCCCTACCTTGCGGAGACCAGCATGAACCCTTTCGAACGCCCCCTGCCCCGAACCGATGTCTGGGCCGCCAGCAGTAACCACCGCACCGTGTGCTATCGCCTGCAAGCCGAAGCCGAGCCGGACACCCTGTGCCGGGTACTCAACCTGTTCGCCCTGCAGTTTCTGACGCCGCACAGCGTGCAGGTCAGCCGGCAGGATGACTGGCTGGATATCGAAATAGGTATCGGCGGCCTGAGTGGACACCGGGCGGAGGTGATTGCGCAAAAATTGCGCAATCTGGTGTGCGTCGCGCAAGTGAGCCTGGATCAGGAAAAATGGACCAAGATCAAGGCGATGGACGCAACCGAATCAGATGGGTATCATGCGTGCGCGTTGCACTCGTAGCTCAGCTGGATAGAGTACTGCCCTCCGAAGGCAGGGGTCGTGGGTTCGAATCCCGCCGAGTGCGCCATATCAAAAAGCCCTGGGCATGCGCCCGGGGCTTTTTCGTTTGTGCAGTACATCGCGTTTCTGGCACTCCCGTGCCATGGGTCATTGATGTTAGCGTGGGCACCTTCCCGTTTCTCGACGGGCATCCCATTGACACTGACCTGCGAAGGAATGCGCACACCCATGCATTTGAAAAAGCTCACTGCCACTACCCTGCTGCTGGCCAGCATCGGCCTGTTCACCCAACCCGCCCAGGCCAACCTTACGCAGCAGCAGTCCGCCGCGATCGTCAAGGCCTTCGACGGCACCGAGCCAAGCGACTTCAAGCAATTCCTCGGCAAGCTTAAGGCCAGCGAACAGGCTAAAGCCGACAACCTGGACGGCACCCTCGACACCTACCTGGCGGGTACGCCGCTCAACGCCGAGCAGCAGAACCAAATTAACCGCCTGCTCGGCCTGTATACCCGCATCAAGTATGGCAAGGCTGCTACCGATACCCTGCGTGAACTGGTGGCCATCCCCACCTTCAGCGTCGACGGTGTCCCTCAGCACGAGAACCCCGAGTTCCTCAAGATCGCTGAAAAGATCAAAGCTTTGGTCGAGGGCTTTGGCCTGACCTTCCGCAATATCGACAACCGCGTCTACGAAGTTTCGCTGGGTGCCGGCCAGGAAGTGGTAGGCATCCATGCCCACGCCGACGTCGTGCCGGTCAACCCGGACAACTGGAAACTGGCCGACGGTACACGCCTGGACCCGTTCAAGGTCACCTTGGTGGGCGACCGCATGTACGGGCGTGGAACCGAAGACGACAAGAACGGCATCGTCGTCGCGCTTTACGCGCTTAAAGTTGCGAAAGACGAGAACCTGCCGCTGGCCCGGCAGTTCAAGTTACTCATCGACACCACCGAGGAAACCAGCGGTGATGCCATCCCCTACTACTTCGAGCGCAACCCCACGCCCGCTTACAATCTGGCGCTCGATGGCGGTTACCCGGTTGTGATAGCCGAAAAAGGCTACGGCACGGTCATGGCCAGTTTCAGTACACGCCCAGGCAGTGGCAAGGGAGCGGAGATCACCCACCTCACCGGCGGGCTGGCCACCAACCAGATTCCGACCACCTCGGTAGCCACCCTGGCCGCCGACAATCCGGCGCAACTGGCAACGCAGCTTGAAAAAGCAGGTGCCGACTTTGTGAAGCGCAATGGTGGCGACTTCAGCATCGATGCCAAGGTCGATGGCAAAAACGTACTGCTTACCGTGACAGGTGTTTCTGCGCATTCTTCCGAGCCGGAATCGGGGGTCAATCCGGTGGCGCGCATGCTGGTCTTCATCAATGGCCTTGGCGCGCAGGTGCCGCTCAAGCACAACCACTTCACCGATGCTGCACGCTACGCTGCCGACAACTGGGGGCTGGACTACCTGGGCAAACACCTCGGCATAGGCTTTGAGGACGAGTTCATGGGCCCGCTGACGACATCGCTGACGTTTGTAGGCGTGGATGAAAAAGGCCTGAAACTTGCGGTCAACCTGCGCATCCCCAAAGGCAAATCGCTGGCGACGATCAAGGACGAATTGGCCGACAAACTCGGCAATTGGACACGCCAGAGCCACACCTCGGTGGCCTTCGACTATAGCCTTGACGAACCGATGTACCGCAACCCGGAAGGCGAATGGGTCAAGGCGCTGCTCGACGTGGCCACCGAGAACCTGGGCATGAAGCACGCGTTCGGCACTTCAGCCGGCGCCACCTCGGTACATGACCTGCCCAACGGCGTGCAGTTTGGCTTGGCAATGCCGGACGTGAAGTACACCGGGCACAATGACAACGAGTTCAAGACCGTAGAGCAGTTCATGCTGGACTTGCAGGTGGTGAGCGAGATGGTGGCGCGAATCGGGCAGATGCCGAAGCTGTAAGCCTGAGCTATGGGGAGTGCTGGCTTGCCGGCGATGGGCCGCAGAGCGGCCCCTTGGTAAGCGTATCGAGCAGGACGCATCCATGACGTTTTTCAATCGACTCGATGCCGTTTCCTGCATTGCCGTGCAAGCCACCTTACCGGATGCTTTAGTTACTCCAAGAGCCCGTTTTTTCCATCCGCAGAGGCCTGTATGAAGAACGTCGAACAAATTCTCAAGACCAAGTCCCAGCACCAGACCGTCTACACCATCGGCCCGGATGACTCGGTACTCGACGCCCTGAAAATGCTGGCGGAGAAAAACGTCGGTGCGCTGCCGGTGGTGGAGAACAACCAGGTAGTGGGAATCGTCAGCGAGCGTGACTATGCCCGTAAGCTCGTGCTCAAGGGGCGCTCTTCGGCGGCCACGCCAGTGCGGGAAATCATGAGTGCACCTGTGGTCACGGTGGAGCCCAAGCAGAATCTTGAGTACTGCATGAACCTGATGACCAACCGCCACCTGCGCCACCTGCCAGTGGTCAGTAATGGCGAGCTGCTCGGGCTGCTGTCGATCGGCGACCTGGTCAAGGAAACCATCGCCGAACAGGCCAGCCTGATCCTGCAACTGGAGCAGTACATCCGCGGCGAATGACCACCCTCAATGGTAAGCGCGCTCCAGTTCGTCCAACTGATGGTCGAAGCTGCGCAGGCGCGCCGACCAGGTGTAAACCAGCACTTCAAGGTCACGATTGAGTACTGCTGTGTTGCCCTGGCCACTACTCAAGGGCTCGCACAGGTCGAGTTGATAACGCTCGCGTGCCATGGCCGTGGCCACACTTGATAAGTCGCGGGCATTGGCCAACCAGTGATGGTGATGGTCGTGGACCTCACGGTCCAGCGCCCGACATTGGCGCTTTAGCGCATCCAGGCTTTGCTCCAGGGGGGTGCCTTTGAGCTCGCCCATCACTTCCTCGAAGGTGCGCCCCGAATGCCAATAGCTGCCCCAGAAATACCGGTCGAAAACCGTCTCTACCCGGCGTAGCGCTACCTTGGTGTTCCAGATGGTGAGCAATGTTCGCCCCTGGATCACCTCGCGCTTGTTCAGGTGCAGTTGCTGCCAGGCGATCCACGTCAGGCCCAGCAGCGCGACCGCCGCCGCGACTGCCGCCGCCGCGTACAGGAACTGCACAGCCTGGCTCATCTGGTGTGTATGGCGGATACCGTAGAAGTAACCGGCCGTCAGAGTGCCCAGGATGGTCACGGTGCACCAGAAACCTGGTGCGTAGGGATCTTTCATCGCGCATATCCCCTTATTGTTTTCCTGAGCATAGCAACGGCCGATCACTCGTCAGGTGCCGCTCGGCGCTTTATTTTCGGGGGCGGCGCAATGCTTCGTTGAGTTGATCGAAGGGCACTGCCCAATCGGAATCTTCAATGATACTTTCCTTGAGAAAAGCACGCTGGGAGTCGCTCCAGAACGGCGCATCCACCAGCTTGATCTCGTTTTTCAGCGGTGAATGGCTGGTGATGAACTGATCGATACTCTGAGGATCGTCGGGCAAGCCCAACTGCTTGAACAGCTCGGAAAAGTGGTGGGTAGGCGCTTCCATGTTTACTCCTCGGTACCGGGCGGGCCATCCACGACGCCGGCCCGGCATTGGTTTGAGAACATCAGCACAGCTCGCGTACTTCGGCTTGCGGCACCAGTTTCAGGTACTGCTCCATGCTCATGTGGATCAGGTGATCGTGGTCACCCGCCTCCAGGTAGACATCGCCTTGGCGGGTAAGACTCGAATCGAGCAGCATCTTTATCTGATAAGCGTCGCCCATTGCCGGAATGGCGCCACGCTCGCAGTCACCGAACAAGCTCGGCAGGCCGCTTTCACGGGTTAGTTGCCAGGCGCCGGACATGCGCACCTTGCTCATGTCCAGGTGCCGATTGGCAGGCAGCACCGCCATGATGTAATTGCCATGGCGGTCGTCGAGCATGACCGACTTGGCGACCCGCTCGGCCGGCACGCCAGCCGTACGCGCCGACTCCAGGCTGGTCGCCGAGTGGGGATGGGGAATGATGTCGTAATCGCAGTTGGCCTGGTCCAGGCGCTGCTGCAGGGTCTTGGCCATTCGCATGATGCACCTCCGGTTTCGCCCCCATCTCCAATTTTAGGCCTTGCCTGGGCAGGCATGACTAAACTTGCGGTATAGAGGCGAACAAGGTGACGACAGGTGATCGCTCGCTGCTGGCGCTGGTGGTTGCTGGTTTTGATGCTTGGCTTTGCACCGGGCAGCCAGGCTGCGCCCGGCGCTATCTGGGTGCTGAGCATCGACGATGCCATAGGGCCGGCCAGTGCCGATTATCTGATGCGCGGCCTGGATCAGGTCAGGGAACAAGGCGCGCAATTGGTGGTGATCCGCATGGATACACCCGGCGGCCTGGACAGCGCCATGCGTCAGATCATCAAGGTTATTCTCGCCAGCCCCGTGCCGGTCGCGACCTTCGTTGCCCCAGGCGGTGCCCGTGCAGCCAGCGCTGGCACCTACATCCTTTATGCCAGTCACGTAGCGGCCATGGCTCCCGGGACCAACCTCGGCGCCGCCACACCCGTGCAGGTTGGCAGCCCCACGGGTGCGCCAAAGGATGACAAGGCCAAAAACGACACCAATGAACAAGCCCTTGCGCGCAAGCAAGTGAACGATGCAGCCGCGTATATCCGCGGCCTGGCGCAGCTGCGCGGGCGCAACGCCGACTGGGCAGAAAAGGCTGTACGCGAAGCGGTAAGCCTGTCGGCCAGCGAAGCGTTCAAGCAGAAGGTGATCGACCACGTGGCCAACGACCTGCCTGACCTGCTGCGCCAGCTCGACGGCAAGACCCTGATCGCCGCTGACCAGCCGCGCCAGTTGCAGACTCGCGACGCCAGCCTGGTCGAACATGTGCCGGACTGGCGCACGCGCCTGCTGGCCGTGATCACCAACCCTAGCGTGGCACTGATTCTGATAATGATCGGCGTCTATGGCTTGCTGTTCGAGTTCATGAACCCAGGCTCCGGCGTGGGCGGCGTGGTCGGTGGAATCTGCCTGTTGCTGGCGCTGTATGCCCTGCAATTGCTACCGGTGAGCTTTGCCGGTGTCGCGCTGGTCATGCTCGGTATCGCCTTCATGATCGCCGAGGCGTTCCTCCCCAGCTTTGGTGTGGTCGGCTTCGGCGGCATAGTGGCGTTCGTGGTAGGCGCGGTCATCCTGATAGACACCGACGCCCCCGGCTTTGGTATTCCGTTGGGGTTGATCGCGAGCCTGGCAATGCTGTCGGCATTGTTGATCGGTGGTGTGCTGGGCATGGCCCTCAAAGCTCGCAAGCGAGCCTTGGTCAGCGGTGATGCCGGCCTGGTAGGCAGCTTGGTGACCGTCACTCAGGTGGTGGCAGGCAATCCGTTCTGTGGCGCGGTAATGGCCCAGGGCGAACAATGGCAGGTCCAGTGCACTACGCCCTTGCAGCTCGGCCAGCAGGTGCGGGTCACCGCGCGTCATGGCGTGATGCTCGAAGTGAGCGCTGCTGCCCCTACAGCGCAAGGAGAATGACGATGTTCATGCAATTGGGTTTCGGCGCCCTGCTGATGCTGCTGGGCGTTCTACTGCTGTCTGCGTTTCGTATCTTGCGCGAATACGAGCGCGGCGTGGTGTTCCAGCTTGGGCGCTTCTGGCAGGTCAAAGGCCCGGGGCTGATCCTGCTCATCCCCGTGATCCAGCAGATGGTTCGGGTAGACCTGCGCACCGTGGTGCTGGATGTACCGCCGCAGGATGTGATAACTCGCGACAACGTGTCAGTGAAGGTCAATGCGGTGCTGTACTTCCGTGTGCTCGACCCTCAGAAAGCGATCATCCAGGTCGAAGACTTCCTGGTCGCCACAAGCCAGCTGGCACAGACAACGCTACGCGCGGTCCTGGGTAAGCATGAACTTGACGAGCTGCTGGCCGAGCGGGAACAGTTGAACCTGGATATCCGCCAGGTGCTGGACGCGCAAACCGATGCCTGGGGCATCAAGGTGGCCAACGTCGAGATCAAGCACGTCGACCTCAACGAATCGATGGTCCGCGCCATCGCCCGTCAGGCCGAAGCCGAGCGTGAACGCCGGGCCAAGGTCATCCATGCCGAAGGGGAACTGCAGGCATCGGAGAAATTGATGCAGGCGGCGCAGATGCTCAGCAAGGAGCCGGGGGCCATGCAGTTGCGCTATATGCAAACGCTGGGGTCGATTGCCGGCGACAAGACATCGACCATCGTGTTTCCGATGCCGTTGGACTTGCTCAAGGGGATGATGGACCGAGAGAAATGAGGGGCCTGTGCGAGGCCCCCCGCAAATCGGTCAGACAGGCGCGCGGCGCAGGGTCGCCAGGAACGTGGCAGCACCAATGAACAAGCCGGCGAAGGTCCGGTTCAAGCGCTTCTGTTGCTTGGGGGTGCGCAACAGGCGCAGCACCCGTGAAGCCAACCCGGTATAACCCGCCATTACCAGCATGTCGACGGTGACCATGGTGACCGTGATTGCCACGTATTGTGGCAACAGCGGAGCATGCGGGTTGATGAACTGCGGCAGTACAGCGAGCATGAACACCAGCGCCTTGGGGTTGCTGACGTTGACCAGGAAACCACGGAACACCAGGCTCAACGGCTTGCCGATCGGACGCACGGCGGACTCATCGGTCATGTCCATCGGCAAAGCGCGCCATTGCTTGTAGGCCAGGTAGACCAGGTAGGCGACGCCGAACCATTTGATGATGGTGAACGCTGTAGCGGAAGCCGCAAGGATGGCGCCGACACCCGCTGCGATGATGGCGATCTGCACGACCAGACCAATCTGCAGGCCCAGCGCGTTCCAGTAACCGCGCCAGAAACCATATTGCAGGCCGCTGGACATCGAGGCGATCGCCCCGGCCCCGGGTGAAAGGCTGATCACCCAACAAGCGGCAAAGAAGCCCAGCCACACTTCCATCGACATCACACACCTCGCTCGAACATATGTTGCAAAACGTTAAGCTAAGGTGTTGGCGAAAAAATAACCAGCGAATTTTGTAGGGTTCAAAGGGAAAGCTTGGGGTTTTGGGTGTGTTGTAAATCGAGCGCCACCCGCGCGGGCGGCGCTCGATTTTGTGCTCGCTGCAAATACACAGCCTGACACCCGCAAACCCTACCGCGATCTAGCTCCCCCCGCCTGCGCCAACTCCGGCCTCAGGACAGCGCCTCAAGCTCGGCCTGCATGCTCTCCAACGTTTCCAGGGCTTGCATCCAGCCTTCCTCGAGTTCGCCTTCACGCTGCTTCAGCTTGCTCTGGCGGGCCAGCAGGTCGCGCAGCTCATCTTTGCGCGCCACCTCGTAGAGGCCGCTGTCGCCCAAGGCGGTTTCGATCTCGGCCAGTTGCGCATGCACCTGGTTGAGTTCGGCCTCCAGCTTGTCGGCAGCCTTCTTGTGCGGTGCCAGTTGCTGGCGCAAGGCAGCGGCGGCCTGGCGCTGGGCCTTCTTGTCGGTCTTGTCCGGGTTGACCGGCGCGTTGCTCGCCGGTGCGCTGCGCTGCCGGTACTCGACCAGCCAGCGGCTGTAGTCGTCCAGGTCGCCATCGAAGGTATCGACCTTGCCATCGGCCACCAGCAGGAAATCGTCGGTGGTGCTCTTGAGCAAATGACGGTCGTGGGACACGACAACTACGGCACCGGCAAACTCCTGCAACGCCATGGTCAGCGCCAGGCGCATTTCCAGGTCCAGGTGGTTGGTCGGTTCGTCGAGCAGCAGCAGGTTTGGCCGCTCCCAGGCGATCAGGGCCAGCGCCAGGCGGGCTTTTTCGCCCCCGGAGAAATTCACCACCGGTTCGTCCACGCGGTCGCCATGGAAGTCGAAACCGCCGAGGAAGTCACGCAGCGTCTGCTCGCGCTCGGCCGGCGCAATGCGCTGCAAGTGCAGCAGCGGGCTGGCCTTGTCGTCCAGCGAGTCCAACTGATGCTGGGCGAAGTAACCGACGGCCAGGTTCTCACCCAACACCAGGCGGCCCGACAGCGGCGCAAGTTCGCCGGCAAGGTTCTTGATAAGGGTCGATTTGCCGGCGCCGTTAGGGCCCAGCAGGCCGATGCGCGCACCGGGCACCAGTTGCAGCTTGACCTTGTCGAGGATCGCCTTGTCGCCGTAGCTCAGACAGCCTTCGGAAAGGCTCAGCAGCGGGCTGGAAATCTTCTGCGATTCACGGAAAACGAAGTCGAACGGCGAATCGACATGCGCCGCCGACAGCTCTTCCATGCGCTCCAGGGCTTTGATCCGGCTCTGCGCCTGACGGGCCTTGGTGGCTTGGGCCTTGAAACGGGCAATGTACTTTTCCATGTGCGCACGCTGGGCCTGTTGCTTCTCGTAGGCTTGCTGCTGCTGCGCCAGGCGCTCGGCACGGGTGCGTTCGAAGGCGGTATAGCCACCCTTGTATAGGTTCAGCTTGCGCTGCTCGACGTGCAATACATGGTCGACAACAGCGTCGAGGAAGTCGCGATCGTGGGAAATCAGCAACAGCGTGCCCGGGTAGCCCTTGAGCCAGTCTTCGAGCCACAAGATCGCATCGAGGTCCAGGTGGTTGGTCGGTTCGTCGAGCAGCAGCAGGTCGGATGGGCACATCAGGGCCTGAGCCAGGTTCAGGCGCATCCGCCAGCCACCGGAGAAGTCGCCAACGCGGCGGTCCATCTGCTCGTTGGTAAAACCAAGACCGGCCAGCAATTTGCGCGCACGGGCATCGGCGGTATAGCCGTCTGCGCTTTCCAGCTCACTGTGCAGGCGTGCCAGGGCAGTGCCGTCCTGGGCCGACTCGGCGAAAGTGAGCTCGGCCTGGACCTTGCGCAGGCGCGCGTCGCCATCGAGCACATAGTCCACGGCCAGGCGATCGAGGGTATCGACCTCCTGACGCATGTGGGCGATGCGCCAGTCACCCGGCAGTTGGCAGTCGCCACCATCAGGCGACAGCTCACCGCGCAGCAAAGCGAACAGGCTGGATTTTCCGGCGCCGTTAGCGCCGATCAGGCCGGCCTTGTGACCGGCGTGCAGGGTCATCTCGGCGCCTTCTAGCAAACGCTGCGGACCACGCTGTAAAGTGAGGTTGGATAGTCTGATCATGATGGTCGCGGAGTCTACCAGCTTCCTCGACCCGGAGCGTAAGTGGAATCATGTACACCGACCTGTGGAATTACGCCCTGGCCCTGTATGCCCGGCCGGGAGTTGAAGCGGCTTGCCTGAGCGTGCAGGCCGAGGGGGGCGATGTGTGCCTGTTGCTGTGCGCGAGCTGGCTGCAAACCCGAGGTGTCGCCGTAGAAGCCGGGCGAATCGACGCTTTGCGCGCAATTGCCGAGCCTTGGCAAACTGAAGTGGTAACGCCGCTACGCAGTTTGCGCCAGAAATGGCGGACTACCGCGCAGCATGACCCGCACCTGGAGGCGTTGCGTGAGCAAGTAAAGGGCTTGGAACTGCAGGCGGAGAAGCGCTTGCTGCAACGCCTTGAGGAATGCGCACGGCAATGGCCCACGGGCTCGCTTGAGCCCGCAGACGATTGGCTGGCCAGGCTGGCGCCCGACCAGGTCCGTGGCCACGACTCGCTGGCTCAGCTGCGAGTCGCCGCCACAGGGCTTCAAGAGGCCGAAGACGGCGTCTGAGGCGAGGTGCTTGCCGGTGCGGAGGACGGCGCCGGGATTGCGGGGCCTGCCGAGTTGGTCACCGCAGGCGTAGCCGGTTTGGGTTCAGCCGGCTTGTTGGCGGCCGGCTTGGCAGCGGCAGGTTTTGCCGCAGGTTTGGCCGCAGCCTTGGCCGGGGCTTTGGCGGCTGGCTTGGCTGCAGGTTTCGCGGCAGCTTTCGCAGCAGGCTTGGCTGCGGTGGTTTTAGCCGGCGCTTTGGCCGCAGCCGGTTTAGCCGCAGCCCCTCTGGAAGTGGCTGGTTTGGCGGCAGGCTTGGCAGCAGCGACTTTGGCCGGAGCCTTGGTGGCAGCAGGCTTGACCGCAGCAGCGCGCGATGGCGCCTTGGCAGCAGCCGCTTTGGCAGCGACTGGTTTGGCTGCAGGTTTAGCCGCAACCTTGGCCGGGGCTTTTGCGGCAGCAGGTTTGGCAGCAGCAGCCCGCGACGGCGCCTTGGCAGCGGCGGCCTTGGCAGGCGCTTTTGCGGCAGCTTTGGCGGCCGGTCTTGCTGCAGGTTTGGCCGCTGCTCTGGCAGGCGCTTTTGCAGTGGCCGGCTTAGCCGATTTGGCTGCCACAGCCCGCTGGTCCAGTGCCTTGCCAGCAGCCTCGCGCACCTTGCCTACACCCTGGGCCAGCTTCAGGCTTTCTTGGGCATCGCGTTTGAGTTGCTGGATATAAGTACGGGTTTGCGTCTGACGCTCTTTGAGCGAGTCGAGCAACGACTCAAGTTCACCAATGGCTTTCTGGGCTTTGCCCTGGGCCTTGGCTTTACCTGCCTTGGCCGCGTCCTGCAACTTCAGGCGACCGTTGTGCAGTTTTTCCTGGGCCTTTCCACGCTGCTTTTCCAACTTCGCCAGCAGTTTTTCCGCATCAGCCAGCGCTTGCGAGCAGGCATCTTCCAAGTGTTCGAGCAAGCTGCCCGAAAGTTGCTGGAGCAGGTGTAACGGCGTACTTACTGGCTTCTTCTTGGCCGACATGGTTTACCTCCTGGCTGACGAGATTGCGGCTAATACTATGCTTGTGCTGCTACCGCCGCTAGGGCATGTTGACAGTATCGTTGGCGCCGCGTTGCATGCCTGGGCAAAGTTGTTGTCTTGCAGCTGCGTGAAAGTGTAGTTGCTTAGCAAATCGTTGCCGACATTTACGCAAATCGAAGCAACAAGGCTGGCATACTTCGCAGCTCTTGAGCTCGGAGTTGACCATGCCTCGTTATCTTTTTATCGGCCTGTGCCTGGTGGCTCCTATCGCGCTCGCCGCCCCCGAGTCGGCTCCTGCCAGTGATCACGACGTGGCCTACAGCCTGGGCGCCAGCCTTGGGGAGCGACTGCGCCAGGAGGTGCCTGGATTGCAGCTGGAGGCGTTGGTTGAAGGCCTTCGCCAGTCCTATCAGAACCAGCCCCTCAAACTCGACAAGGCTCGCATGCAAGCCATTCTTCAGCAGCATGAAGAACAGGCGAACAACGCCGCCGTGCAAGCCGAAGTGGAAAAACTGCAAGCCACCGAGGCGCGCTTCATGGCCAACGAGCGCGCACGCGCCGGTGTGCATGAGCTGCCTGAGGGTGTGCTCTATAGTGAACTGAAAAGTGGTATCGGCGCGCAGCCCAGCCCCAAGGGCAAGGTGCAGGTCCGCTATGTAGGCAGGTTGCCTGACGGCACGGTGTTCGATCAGAACCAGCAACCACAGTGGTTCAGCCTGGATTCGGTCATCGAAGGGTGGCAGGTGGCGTTGCCACACATGAAAACGGGAGCGAAATGGCGCCTGGTGATCCCATCGGCACAAGCCTACGGTGCCGAGGGCGCGGGAGACCTGATCGCGCCCTACACGCCGCTGGTATTCGAAATCGAGCTTCTGGCGGTCGGCGGCTGACGTCGACCATCAGGCCTCGATCGCGTCTTCTTCCTTGTGCGCGTTGTGCAACACTTCGATCAGGCAGTCTTCCAGCTCGAAGCGTTCGTGCAGCAGGCTGCCGAGCTTGCCGAGCTTATCGGCGAAGCGCTCAGTGTCCTTGCAATCACCTTTCTCGCAGTGGTCATTGAAAGCCAGCGCAATCTGGGTAATGTCATTGATCCGCGGGTTGATCTCTTCAGCCAGCTTCAGCGCTTTCTGGTCACCAAACGCCTTGGCCTCAGTGACCAGTTGTTCACTGACCTCGAAATGCCAGGCTGACACATAATCGACAAGCACCGCACAAAAGTCGCGGCTCTTGTCTTTGTCCGCAAATGCCGGCTTGGCATCGCGCAAGGCACCGAAAGCCTGAACCAACTCCTCCCGCTCCTTGAGCCAGGTGTCGATCAGCTTGTGAACCCCACCCCAGCGTTCCTGGGCGTTCTGACAACTATCGAGCATGGCGATCTCTTCCCTTCTGGGTAGATGCCGCTGCACCTCGCACCCCGATCGTGCGGTACAAAGGTGACATCAGCAGGACGGCATCGAGCAGTTGTGTTTTTGGTATGCGTGCTGGGAGATTATTCCCGCACGTGCTGCCCTTCAAGGTACGCAGCAGACAAAGTTCATACAAGTGTTTAATACCCTGGGGTATCACCACTGGTCGTGCCATCTACTGAAGCCTGCGCCAAGTCAGGCTTTGCCCAGTGTGCGGAAACGATACGCCAGCAGACAGGCCATGGGTAGCATTGCCAGCAACAGGAAGGCCAGCAGGCTCCATTCGGGCAAGGTCAGGTCAAGAAAGCTCCAGGTCAACGAGCTGCAATCCGGCCCGCCAAGCAAGAGTTGACGGGCCGCTTCACGCCAGGAGCTTTCCAGTGTTTGCCAGAATGGCACCGGGCACTCATGGCTTGTACCAATCTCCCCTTGCAACCAGACATGCCTGGCCGCCAGCAGGGCTCCGGCCACCGAACAACCCAAAGCTGCTCGCGCATACCGGCACATAGCGGCAACGCCCGGCGCATGAATGGCCGCACACAGGCAGATCATGGCATACACGCCCACCAGGAACCGCTGACTGAAGCACAGCGGGCAAGGTACCAGGCCCAGAGCGCTCTCCAGGTAAAAGGACGCAAGCAGCACCGCCAATGAGGCAAGGCTGGCCGGTAGAAAAAAAGTGCGCAAGCGGGCCGGCAACATGAAAGGTGGTTGTCCCGGGGCAAATTGAGTGGCTTGGAACGGTAGAGGAAAGATGTCCTTTGTTTCAAGGCACTACAGGGGAGATAAGTCACTGAGGGGTAGAAGAAATTTCCACTCGCATTGTGGGAAATTTCTTGCGAAGCGCATTACAGAAAAAAACAGGTATCGCAAGACTCACCAACCACCCCATGAGCCCGCCCGGTGCGGGCTCATGGAGCCTTTCAGGCGCGCACGCCCTCCGGCAATGGCAGGGCCAACAAACGCTCATCAAGCAGACCCAGGCCTTCCTGGAACAGTTGGTTGCTGCGCTCGGTCTCACCGAGGCCAGCCAGCAGCCGAGCCAGTTCGGCGCAGGTTTCAGGGTTGCGCTCCATGCGCAAGCTGCTTTCCAGGTAATCGCGCGCCTTGCCCCAAAGGCGGTTTTGCAAGCTAAGGCGGCCAAGAGTCAGCAACAGGCTCGGGTCTTGGGGATTCGCCTTGAGCCAGCCTTCGGCTGTTTGCAGTTGACGCGCCGGATCATCGCCGCGCACCAGGCCATACAGGCGCGCCAGGTGACTTTCGTAGTCACGTTTGAGGGCAGCGCGTAGTACCTGTTCGGCTTCACCTTGAGCTCCCACCTGGCGCAGTTGTTCGGCATAAGCCAGCACCAACCTAGGTTCCTGACGCTGGGCCGCAGTCAGCTGTTGCCAGGCCCGCTCCAACGACTGACGGGCACTTTGCTCATCGTCACCACGGGCCGCCGCAAGGCCCAGGTTCTGACCCCAGGCACGCTGTTCAAGTGCAGCAAGCTCCTCGGGCGGCAGCACTTTGCCCTTGCGCAGGTCGGGCAACAGGCGAATCAACGCCGACCAGTCGCCGCGCTCCAGATACAGGCGCTGCAACAGGCGCAAGACCTGACTGTTGTGCGGGTGCCGCTCCTGCATGGCCAGCAGGGCTTCCAGGGCGCCATCGCTTTCGCCACGGTCCATCTGCAATTGCGCATGAGTCAGGGCGACCGCCAGTTCCGCCTGGGGCTGACGCTCCAGCGCACGCTCGAGCAGGTTATCCCTGTCTTCCTTTCGCCCCTGTTCATTGGCCGCACGGGCGGCACCGAGGTAATACAGCAATGGCTGGCGTTCGGCCTCGGCGGCGCGGTGCAAGTGACGCTGGGCGCTGGCCCAACGGCCCTCTGCGAGGTCCAGTTGGCCCTGCTCGATTGCGATGCGAATGCGCCGGCTGCGGTTACGTCGCGACCAGGGGTTGACCACACCACTGGACGTCAGCACCAACCCAACCAGATAGCGCAGCAGCCACAACAGGGCAAGCACGGCAACCAGCGCCGCGAGAGCCGCCCACAGCCCGGACTGGTAACGGAAGCCACCGTAGGAAATCAACACGTAGCCACTGTGCTTGGCCACCGCGATGCCCAGTGCCGCAGCGATCACGATCGCCAGCACGGCCAGCAGGTACACACGTTTCATGGCTTGCCCCCCTCACCCTCGGCAGGCAGATGGCGGCGCTGGATATACGCCTGCACCGCCGCCAGGCTTTCACTCAGGTCCGGGGTAACCACCGACACCGGCTGCTCGGCCAGCGCATTGAGGCTTTCGAGCATGGCCTTGCTCTGCGGGTTGTCAGCGTTGAAATTGGCCACCAGCACACTGCGCGCATCATCCAGCGCCTGGGTGTAGACCTTGGCGTCGCCATTGAGCGCAGCCCATTGGGCTTGCTCGATGGTCAGGCTCAGGGCCAGGCGCAACTGGTTGAGCGACTGCCCGGCCAGCAACGGACGGACGTTGTCGTCGGCGTTGAAATCAATCTGGAAATACTTGGAAATCTCCGCCCACCACTGCGCCAGGCGGCTGGTGCCATCGCCATCGGCGGTCAAAGCACCGAGGGCATCGGCATCGCTGTCGAACTCTGGCGACTGGGCATTGAGCTGCTGCACCAACTCCCGCTGGGCAGCCAACTTCAGATACAAACCGCTACGGTCCGGCTGCTGGGTGCTGTTGAGCATTGCCAGGCTACGCGCCAACTGCTCGCGCGCGGCAAACGAGCCAGGGTCGCTCTGCTCGCGCAGGATTTCGTCGGCGCCTTCGACCAGGGCCTTGGCGCTGGTGATGTCCTGCAGGGCCGAAAGCCGCAGGGTGGCCAGGCGCAACAGGTGCTCGGCCTCGGCCAGGCGCCATTCCTTGCGGCTTTCGCCAAGCACGGTTTCCAGCCGCTGGCTCAAGCGCTGCTGATCACCTTGCAACTGCGCCACGAGGCGGCGGCGGTCTTCCAGTTCGCTGGCTGCCGGCAGGCTGGCCAACTGGGCACTGATCTGTTGCTCGCGCTGCTGCAGTGCAGCGGCACGCTGGCTCAGCGCCTCGAGGTGCTGACCCTGGCTCAGCTCACTGCCTTGCAGATGCCGCACCTGCCAGACACCCCACCCGCCCACTGCGACCCCGGCAGCACCCACCAACAGTGCCAGCAAGGCCAGGCCTGTGCCGGAACGTTTGGCAGGTGGGGGGGTGACGGGTTGCGTCGGCTCTTGCGCCGACGGCTGATCATTGTGGGACAAGACAGTTTCGCTCACGTATCCATCCTTTGCATGGGGGCGCGTCGCTCTGAGCTTAGCGCCTTAAGAGGCAGGTGCAGCGCTGCGCTGCACGGCTGCCAGCAAGGCCGTGGCACTCGCGCCACGACAATCCACAATCTGTTGTGCCCCAGCGGCCCTGGCCTGCTCGGCCACCCTGGGGCTCGGCACGAACAATGGCAAGCGCGCCACACGCGGCCAATCGGCAGCGGCCAACTGTTGCAGGTGTTCAAGACCCTGCCCACTGCTGACCACCACGCCGTTCAGGCGTTCCGCTTCGATGCGACGCACCAGCGTGCCCGCCGGATACACCGGCAGGCAACGACGATACAGTTCCAGATAATCGACACTAGCACCTTGCTCTGCAAGACGCTCGGCCAGCAGTTCGCGACCTCCTACACCACGGACGATCAGAACACGTGGCGCAGGGCCCACCATAGCCTCGCGCAAGGCCGGGAGCGTGAGCAAGGCTTCGCTGTCGTCACCCTGAGCAGGGTAAGTCACCGTCAGCCCCGCAGACTGCAACACCGCCGCCGTGGCTTCACCTACAGTGAACCAACCGGCTGGGGGGGGCTGCAGCCCTGCATGTGCGAGCTGCGCAAGCAGCAACCTGGCTGCCGGTTTACTGACCACAATCATGGCCTGGCACTGCCCTAACCCGGCAAGCTGCTGGCGCTGCCGAGCGCCCAGTTGCACGGGTTCGATCGCCAGCAAAGGCAGGCACTCGCTGCCAATGCCGGCAGCTGCCAGCGTCTGCGCCAGCGCGGCACAGTCCTCTTCAGGACGGGTCAGCAGCAGGCGCCACGAGCTCACGGGTGCCCGGCCTCACCGTAGACTTCCTTGAGAATGGCCGCAGCACCTTGGCCCAGCAGGTCTTCGGCCACCTGTACCCCCAACGTTTCGGCCGATGCCCGCGGTGCACGGGCGTCAGCCATCAACAGGGTCCCACCGCTGGGCTGGCCAACCAGGCCGCGCAGCCATAGCTGCTCGCCTTCGAGCACGGCATAGCAGGCAATCGGTACCTGGCAGCCGCCGTTCAAGTGCTTGTTCAACGCTCGTTCGGCCACCACACGGTCAGCGGTATCAATGTGATGCAAAGGCGCCAACAGCGCATGGATCTCGCTGTCTGCGCTACGGCATTCGATGCCCACCGCGCCCTGGCCACCGGCCGGCAGGCTATCGTCGACGCTGATGCTGGCGGTGATCCGTTCTTCAAAGCCCAAGCGGATCAGGCCCGCCGCTGCAAGGATGATGGCGTCGTACTCACCGGCATCGAGCTTGGCCAGACGAGTGTTGACGTTGCCCCGCAGGAAGCGGATTTGCAAGTCAGGGCGGCGGGCCAGCAACTGGGCCTGACGGCGCAGGCTGGAGGTGCCGACGATGCTGCCGGCAGGCAGTGCATCGAGGCTGGAAAAACGGTTGGAAACGAAGGCGTCACGCGGGTCTTCACGTTCACAGATGCAGTAAAGGCCCAAGCCTTCGGGGAAGTCCATGGGTACGTCCTTCATCGAATGCACAGCGATGTCGGCTTCATTGTCCAGAAGGGCGGTTTCCAGCTCCTTGACGAACAGGCCTTTGCCGCCGATTTTCGCCAGCGGCGCGTCGAGCAGCTTGTCACCGCGGCTGACCATGGGCACCAAGGTCACCAGCAGCCCAGGATGTGCCTGCTCGAGGCGGGCTTTGACGTATTCGGCCTGCCACAGGGCCAAGGCACTTTTACGGGTGGCAATGCGGATTTCGCGAGTGGACATGGAACGCCCCGATGCTTAGGAATGCCGCCGATGATAACAGCTCCGTCGGTATCGCTAGCAGATTCGGGTCACGATCCGGCTCTGCCTCCAGCGGCCTCATCGCCGGGTTGCCGGCGATGAGGCCGCTGGAGGGCTCAGAGCGTCTGCATCATCTTGCGTACGCCAGCCACATGCCTACGGCTGACAGTCAAGGCATCACCATCCAGGCCTTTGAGGAACAGTTGAAAATGCCCAAGCGGCGTGCGCTGCAAGCGCTCGATGCGCTCGCGGGCGACCAGAGCGTTGCGGTGGATACGCACGAAGCGTTCGCCGAATTCATCTTCCAGGGCCTTGAGTGGCTCATCAAGCAGCACTTCACCTGCTTCATGGCGCAACGTCACATATTTGTGGTCGGCGATGAAATAGATCACCTGGGGCAAAGGGATCAGTTCGATGCCCTTGCGCGTACGCGCGCTGATATGGCTGCGCGGCCCTCCCCCTTCACTGCCAGGCCGGGTCAGCGCCGCCAGCTGCGTACGGCTGGGTTTCTCAGCCTTGCGCAAGGCATCACGCAGAGCATGGGGATGGATAGGTTTGGTTACATGGCTGAGGGTGCTGTCCGTGAAAGCCTCTGCGCCGTATTCATCGTCACCGGTGCAGAACACCACCGATGGCGGTGCTTCGCGCTCGCACAAGCGGGCAGCGACCTGCAGGCCGTCAAGGCCCGGCATGCCGATATCCAGCAGGACCACATCAGGCTTGAGGCTTTCGATCAGGGCCAGGGCCTCCTCGCCGTTGGTGGCGCTGGGCTCCAGCACGGTGTACCCCTCCAGTTCCGCGAATAACCGCGTCAAGCGTTCACGGGCTTGGGGTTCGTCATCAACGATCAGGACATTCATAATTGCTCTGGATTCCTGAGTGAGTCTCGCACAGGTATAGCGTAGACAGTTGCAGGTCGAGCGACACTGCGGTCACGCTCTAGACCAATACGATGGCCAAAGATTCACTGCGCCGGCAGATTCGCTGCCAGTCCTTTGTCCAACTGTAGACGGTCCGTGGAACACTGCCGTTCAATCGTTGAATATCGTCTTTGCCTGCATTGAGCGGTGTTTTATGCCGATTTCTGTCGACCGGCGTCCTTCGGACGCAAGCCCAACCCTGCTATTATCGCCGCCACTTTTTCGTTCACGCCTTCAACGAGTGAATCCATGAGCACCGACAAGACCAATCAGTCCTGGGGCGGCCGCTTCAGTGAACCCGTCGACGCCTTCGTCGCCCGCTTCACCGCCTCGGTCGATTTCGACAAGCGCCTGTACCGCCACGACATCATGGGTTCGATCGCCCACGCCACCATGCTGGCGCAGGTCGGTGTACTCAGCGATGCCGAGCGCGACACCATCATCGATGGCCTGAACACCATCCAGGGTGAAATCGAGACCGGCAACTTTGACTGGCGCGTCGACCTCGAAGACGTGCACATGAACATCGAAGCACGCCTGACCGACCGCATCGGCATCACCGGCAAGAAGCTGCACACCGGCCGTAGCCGCAACGACCAGGTCGCGACCGACATCCGCCTGTGGCTGCGCGACGAAATCGACCTGATTCTGGCCGAAATCACCCGCCTGCAGCAGGGCCTGCTGGAACAGGCCGAGCGTGAAGCGCAAACCATCATGCCTGGCTTCACCCACTTGCAGACCGCGCAGCCAGTCACCTTCGGCCACCACCTGCTGGCCTGGTTCGAAATGCTCAGCCGCGACTACGAGCGCCTGGTCGATTGCCGCACACGCACCAACCGCATGCCTCTGGGCAGCGCTGCGCTGGCTGGCACCACCTACCCGATCGACCGCGAGCTGACCTGCAAGCTATTGGGGTTCGAAGCCGTTGCCGGCAACTCGCTGGATGGCGTTTCGGACCGTGATTTCGCCATCGAATTCTGCGCTGCCGCCAGCGTGGCGATGATGCACCTGTCGCGCTTCTCCGAAGAGCTGGTGCTGTGGACCAGCGCCCAGTTCCAGTTCGTCGATTTGCCCGACCGTTTCTGCACTGGCAGCTCGATCATGCCGCAGAAGAAGAACCCCGACGTGCCCGAGCTAGTGCGTGGCAAGAGCGGCCGCGTGTTCGGCGCCCTGACCGGCCTGCTGACCCTGATGAAAGGCCAGCCGCTGGCCTACAACAAGGACAACCAGGAAGACAAGGAGCCGCTGTTCGACGCCGCCGATACCCTGCGCGATTCGCTGCGTGCCTTTGCCGACATGATCCCCGCGATCAAGCCACGCCACGCGATCATGCGCGAAGCAGCCCTGCGCGGCTTCTCCACCGCCACCGACCTGGCCGACTACCTGGTTCGCCGCGGCCTGCCGTTCCGTGATTGCCACGAGATCGTCGGCCATGCCGTGAAGTATGGTGTCGACACCGGCAAGGACCTGGCCGAGATGAGCCTGGACGAACTGCGCCAGTTCAGCGACCAGATCGAGCAGGATGTGTTTGCCGTGCTGACCCTGGAAGGCTCGGTGAATGCCCGTGACCACATTGGCGGCACTGCACCAGCGCAGGTACTCGCTGCAGTTGTACGTGGCAAGGCGCTGCTGGCCTCTCGCTAAGCGCCACTGCGAGGGCTTGGCCCTCGATCGCCGGCAAGCCGGCTCCCACTCGACCGCATCGGCTTCAAGCCCTGTGCAGTACCCGTGGGAGCCGGCTTGCCGGCGATTGGGCTGCGAAGCAGCCCTCGTCTTCAGCGCTTACCGCTGCGAATCATCTCCATGAAGGCCGGCATCGCCGCCTCCTTGTCTGCCACGATCCGCGCCATGTGCGGGTTTTCGTGCATTTTCTGCAGCAACGCTCTGGCCTCAGGGAAATCGGCGAGGAAGTCGACGTTCAGCACCTTCTTGCCTACTGCACAAGCCAGGTCGACCGAGAAGCAGAACATCAGGTCGGCAATCGTCAGTTGCTCACCGGCCACATAGGGCGCAAAACGGCCATTGCGCTTCAAGGTGGCGAACCCCGCCAGCAGATCCGCACGCGCCCGCTCCTTTATCAATGGCTCTACCGCTGCGCCGAAGAACGACTCGGCATAGCAGGTACGGGCCGGCAGCTCGATATACAGCTCGATCTCCTTGAGCAGCTCGCGCACCTTGGCCTGCTCGAACGGGTCGGCTGGCAGCAGCGCCTTGCCCGGTTGGGTCTGCTCGATATAGTCGAGAATCACACCGGTTTCGCTGAGCGAGCCGTGTTCGGTCTGCAGCACCGGCACTTTGCCGCGCGGGCTGATTTCCAGCGCCTGAGCCGTCTGACCTCCATAGAAGGTGACCTCTTCGAACGGCAGGCCCTTTTCCAGCAGGGCCAGTTTGACCATGTTGTAGTAGTTGCTGACCGAGAATCCGTGAAGCTTGAGCATGGGGTAACAGCCTCCAGGCCGTAGGGGTTGGCCGGGCTTTTATAGCTCGTTACGGCTGTGCCTGACCAGCGTCATGCACCTGGTCGATGACCGGGCATTGCCGACGCGGGCATGGCACACTGTGTGCCCATTCACAGGAGTAGCGCCATGAGCGAGCCCACCGACATCGACAATGACGACGAAGCCTTCGCCGAAGCGACGCTGACCCAGGCCATCGAAAACCAGATAGAAAGCGGCGAACCGCCGGCAGCCAAGGCTACGTTCAACAAACTGAGCCTGGTCGGCTACGAGCGCGAAGACATCCTCAACCTCATGGCCCACGTGCTGGCCATCGAGATCGACAACATGCTCGACGAGGACCGTCCTTTCAACACCGAGTGGTACGAAACCGCCCTGCGCGCTCTGCCCGAGCTGCCACCTGAGGCAGATCAAGGCGAGGCCGAATAACCCGACTACACTCCAGGGTCAGGCACCGCTGGCGGTGCCGCCATCCTCGTCTGGAAGTCAGGAGTCGCCATGTCCTTCACCCCCGAACTGATTGCTGAACTGGAAGTCCTTGCCCTGTTCAACCTGGACAGCAGCCAGGAAGGCATCAAGATTCACGCCAATGCCTCCCCCGCGCTGGTCGCAGCAGCTCGACGCCTGCATGAAAAGCAATTGACCGATCAGCCCGATGGCGGTTACCTCACCAGCCTTGGGCATGACGCAGTCGAAAGCGTGCAACTGTTGCTGAACATTCTCAAGTCGCCCCAGCCGGCATAAGCCTGCCCCGCCCCATCGCTGGCAAGCCGGCGATGGGGCCCGCCAAGGCGCAAGAAAAATGGCGTCAAAACTCCAATTGCCGCTTATCCGAGTGCATTACTCAGGCTAAACTCGACAGAGCTTCCCCGGCCTGCCCTGAGTGTGCAATGACCCACCCCCACGAAATCCGCCCCGATATCGACGAAGGCATCGATCGCAAGGTGCTGGCGAAATTGCGTGCGCGGTTTCTGCAACTGAACACAGGCCGGCTACAGCGCGCCATGGATGGGCTTTCGACCCGCCAGCAACAGGTGTTGACCCTGCTACCACTGCTGTTTCACGTCAACCACCCGCTGCTGCCTGGCTACGTTTCGGGTAGCACCCCGGCCGGTGTGTCGGGCTTCGAGCCCGATGCCAACCTGGTCGCCGAGGGCCAACGGCTGGCGCGATCGTTCACTTACAAAACACGCCTGGGCAACCCCAACCGCCCGATACACGGCCTGTTTCTGATGGGCAGCCTTGGCACGCTGGCCCAGGCTGAGCAAAGCGACATCGACCTGTGGGTCTGTCATGCCCCCGGCCTGGGTGACAGCCAGCTCGATGAACTGCGACGCAAATGCCAGTTGCTCGAAACCTGGGCCGCCAGCCTGGGCGCCGAAGCACACTGCTTCCTGATCGACCCGCAAAGCTTCGCCCAAGGCCAGCGCGACAGCCAGCTCAGCTCCGACGACTGTGGTACCACCCAGCACTACCTTCTGCTCGACGAGTTCTACCGCACGGCCATCTGGTTGGCCGGGCGCACACCGCTGTGGTGGCTGGTGCCGGTGTATGAAGAGCGCAACTACAGCAGCTACACCGAAACCTTGCTGTCCAAGCGTTTCATCCGCAGCACCGATGCTCTCGATCTCGGCAACCTGGCCCACATCCCGGCCGGCGAGTATGTCGGCGCTGGCCTGTGGCAGCTGTTCAAAGGTATCGACTCACCTTACAAGTCACTGCTCAAGCTGTTGCTGACCGAGGTCTACGCCAGCGAACATCCAGCCGTACGCTGCCTGAGCCTGGACTATAAACAGGCGGTATTCGCCAACCACCTCGACCTCGATGCGCTTGATCCCTACGTCATGGTTTACCGGCGCATCGAACGCTACCTGCAAGCACGCGGTGAAACCAGGCGGCTGGAGCTGGCAAGGCGCAGCCTTTACCTGAAGGTCAACAAGAAACTCAGCGGCCTGGACCGCGCACGAAGCAACGGCTGGCAGCGCCGGTTGCTCAAGCGCCTGGCCGATGAGTGGGGTTGGGACGAGCGCCAACTGGCGTTGCTCGACAGCCGCAGCCAGTGGAAAGTGCGTCAGGTGGCCGTGGAGCGCCGCGAACTGGTTGCCGAGCTGAACCATAGCTACCGCTTCCTCAGCCAGTTCGCGCAAAACAACAATGCCAGCAGCCGCGCCGACCAGCGCGACCTGAATGTCCTGGGCCGGCGCCTTTATGCCGCGTTCGAGCGCCGTGCCGGCAAGATAGAAGTGATCAACCCCGGCATTGCCCCGGATCTCGCCGAGGACACCCTGACCCTGGTCCAGTCGCCAAATCGCAAGGAACCCGGCAGCCATCACTGGGGCCTGTACAACGGTAGCCTGAGTGTTCACGAATGGGAGCACTTCAGCCCGATCAAACGCTGCCGAGAGCTGATCGAGCTGCTGACCTGGGCACACCGCAACGGCGTCATCGACAACACCACGCGCCTGGCGCTGCACCCCGGCGTCAGTGACCTGAACGAGTTCGAGCTGTTCAACCTGCTCGGCAGCCTGCAGCAGAGCATCCCTTTGCCATTGGAAACCGTCAGTGAAGTGCGCCTGTTGCAACCGAGCGTGGCCAACGAGATTCTGCTGCTGGTCAACGTCGGCGTCGATCCGTTGCAACACCATCGCGACTTGAACATCCTGATGACCACCGAGCGGACCGACTCGTTGAGCTACGCGGGCGTTCGCGAAAACCTGGTGCTGACCCTCGACCAGATTACCCTCAACAGCTGGAACGAAGTGCTGGTCCAGCGCTACGACGGCGAGCACGCCCTGATGCGTTGCCTGCGCGATTTCCTCAACAGCCTCGGCCAGCGCAGCCATCGGCCGAGCGTGCGGGTGCGCTGTTTCTGCCACAACCGCGCCCAGGCCATCAGCCAGCGGGTCGAGGAGATTTTCGACACGGTGCAACTGTTGCTCGACCAGGGTCGCAACCACCGCTACCTGCTGCAGGTGGCGCAGCACACACACGTGCTGGAACTGCTGCCCGGCCAGGTCAGCCTGACCACGCTCGCAGAGCATGAGGCCGTACTCGATTGCCTGGGCGAAGAACGCAGCACCTACAGCCCGCTATACCTGGATGCCAATGCCCTGCAGGACCACGACCTGCCACTGGTGCTGGAACACGGCCGCCCCGGCTGCATCCAGGTGTTCTACCGCCTGCTTGAGGGCTGGGCCGACCTGTATGTGCTGGATGAGTACAATGCCCTGTGGCAGCAACGCCTGCCCTTGCACGACGAAAACCACCTGCTGCTGCCGCTGCAGCGCTTTCTGCGCTCGATGGTAATGCGCCACGACGCACGCGTGCCGCTGGACAACCTGCAGCAAGCACCATTGCAGACCCACTATGCGCAACTGTTGCCCTCGGGGCCGGGCAAGGCACGCAGCATAGAGCCGCGGTCAACGCCCAACGACCTCAATGATCAGCCGTATTACGAAGTGCAGGCCATCCTCCAGGCCGGCACGGGCGATGACATGCATGTCACGCTCTATTGCAATCAGCAGGAGTTTTCCGAGCTGGACCACGGCGATGAGCTCTACACCGTGGTCGCCCGGCAGATTCTCAGCCAGCGCCGCAGCGCCGGGCACTACCGCTGTTACATCACAGATCTTGACCTGTCCGAACTGCTCGATGACGAAAGGGGCTCGACCGTCCTCTACCTGCGCTACAAGCGCGAACTGGAGCAGGCCCTGAACGATGGCCTGGCTCAGTTGCAGGCTACCCTGGAGCCTTGAACCCTCAGAGGTCGAAATCGCCCGCAGCTTCAGGCTGGTACTCGACGGCCAGCAACTTGAGCTTGAGGGTTTTGCCCCCTGGCGCAGGCCAGTCGATCTGCTCGCCCACCGACAAGCCCAGCAGTGCGCAACCAATCGGCGCCAGGATCGATACCTTGCCTTCGCCGCCGGCATCCTTCGGATACACCAGGGTCAGATGGTAGTCCTTGCCGCTGGCTTCCTCACGGCAGTGCACGCGCGAATTCATGGTCACAACACCCGCCGGCACTTCCTCGTGACCGACCACCTGCTCGGCGCGGTCCAGCTCGTCCTGAAGGGCGAGCACACCCGGGGTACTTTCGTCGAGGCTGTCGATCAGGCGCTCCAGACGCTGCACGTCCAATCGGGTAAGGATGAGGGAAGGCTTGGTGCTCATGATCCAGTCAGACTCCATTGAACGGTTGGTTTTCTAGGGGCAGATAAAGCAAAACCCCGCCCAGAGGGCGGGGTTTGATGAGTGCTTTGGCGTCACCGACGCATAACCCGACACTACCACAGCCGGGCAAATACTCAAGCCTGCGCGCGCAAGGCATCGGCTTCGCGGCAAATCTGCCGGCGCCGTTCGTCGTCGGCCGAGCGCCACTCGCGAATGTGCTCGACATGGCGATGGCAACCTGTGCAAACGCGCTGTTCATCCAGCCGGCACACGCTGATGCACGGCGACGGCACCGCTGGGCTGACGTTGCTGTAAAGCGGCTTGGCGGGCCGCGCCTGGGCGCTCATATCAGATCTCGTCGAAGTCCAGCTTTTCGCCGGCCCGCTCCCAGACAATCCGCTCGAGCATCTCGCCCAGCAGCTCTTCGCTCTTCTCGCAGACCCACTTGCCGCTCTCTTCGTCGTAGTCGAAGTGGAAGCCACCGGAGCGGTCGGCCAGCCAAAGCTGACGCAGTGGCTCCTGGCGGCTGAAGATCAGCTGGCTGCCGTTGTCGAACTTGATGGTAAGTACGCCGGCGGAATTCTCCATGTCCAAGTCCAGGCCGCTCTCGTCGAACAGGTCTTCCAGGGCCTGTTGGGTGGCGTCGACCAGATCATGGAAACGCGCTTCGCTCAAACTCATTGCAGGAACCTCGAAATTGGCTGCGTTACAGGCAGGTCGGGCAAGATACGGGCGCTTGGCGCCAGCCGCAAGCGGCGAGCTCCAAGCTGCAAGAAAAAGGTCAGCGTACACCTGAGGGCTTTTTCTTGCCGCTTGCCGCTCACCGCTTGTGGCTAATTTCTGCCCGCCCGGCGGACCGGCTCTTGCATAGGCAATCCGGCAGTCGCTCGGTATACTCGGGCGCAATACTGCATATTTCAAAGGATTTCACCCATGAAGCGCCTGATTTCCTCGCTCGCGGCGCTGGTCGCGGTTGCCTGCCTCGTTTCGGCCTGCGGTCAGAAGGGCCCCCTGTACCTGCCAGAAGACGGCAAGGACGGCAAGGGCAGCCAGAAGTCGCATCAGCACCAGCACGCTCAGCCTGTCCAGCCACAGGATGAGCAGCCAATCGAGCCCGAGCAAACGCCAGAGCAGTAAGGAAATCAGATGAACGCTTTCAATTACCGCGACGGTGAACTGTTCGCGGAGGGCGTGGCCCTGTCGGCCATCGCCGAACGTTTCGGCACCCCCACCTACGTGTACTCGCGCGCCCACATCGAGGCCCAGTACCGCAGCTATACCGATGCCCTGCAAGGTGTCGAGCACCTGGTGTGCTTCGCGGTCAAGGCCAACTCCAACCTTGGTGTGCTGAACGTTCTGGCCCGCATCGGCGCAGGCTTCGACATCGTTTCCGGCGGTGAGCTGGAGCGGGTACTGGCCGCCGGTGGGCGGGCTGACCGTGTGGTGTTCTCCGGCGTCGGCAAGACCCGCGAAGACATGCGGCGCGCGTTGGAAGTCGGCGTTCATTGCTTCAACGTCGAATCCACCGACGAACTGGAGCGCCTGCAGGTGGTTGCCGCCGAGATGGGCAAGGTCGCCCCCGTCTCGCTGCGGGTCAACCCGGACGTCGATGCCGGCACCCACCCTTACATTTCCACCGGCCTCAAAGAGAATAAGTTCGGCATCGCCATCGCCGACGCCGAAGCCATCTACGTGCGTGCCGCGCAGCTGCCAAACCTGGAAGTGGTCGGTGTCGACTGCCACATCGGCTCGCAGCTGACCACCGTAGAGCCATTCCTCGACGCGCTCGACCGCCTGCTGGACCTGGTCGACCGCTTGGCCGATTGCGGCATCCACCTGCGCCATCTGGACCTGGGCGGCGGTGTTGGCGTGCGCTATCGCGACGAAGAGCCGCCACTGGTAGCCGATTACATCAAGGCCATCCGCGAGCGCGTCGGCGACCGTGACCTGGCCCTGGTGTTCGAGCCGGGCCGCTACATCGTGGCCAACGCCGGTGCCCTGCTGACCCGCGTGGAATACCTCAAGCACACCGAACACAAAGACTTCGCCATCATTGATGCGGCGATGAACGACCTGATCCGTCCAGCCCTGTACCAGGCCTGGATGGGCGTTAGCGCGGTCACCCCACGTGAGGGCGAAGGGCGTGCCTACGACCTGGTCGGGCCAATCTGCGAAACCGGCGACTTCCTCGCCAAGGACCGCCAGCTGAACCTGGCCGAAGGTGACCTGCTGGCTGTGCAGTCTGCGGGCGCCTATGGTTTCGTCATGAGCTCGAACTACAACACCCGTGGCCGTTGTGCGGAAATCCTGGTCGACGGCGATCAGGCTTTCGAAGTCCGCCGTCGCGAGACCATTGCCGAACTGTACGCTGGCGAAAGCCTGCTGCCGGAGTGACCCCATGCTTCTGCGTTTTACCAAGATGCATGGGCTGGGCAATGACTTCATGGTCCTGGACCTGGTCAGCCAGCACGCACACATCCAGCCCAAGCACGCCAAGCAATGGGGCGACCGCCACACCGGCATCGGCTTCGACCAACTGCTGATCGTCGAGGCACCGAACAATCCGGAAGTGGATTTCCGCTACCGGATCTTCAATGCCGACGGTTCGGAAGTGGAACAATGCGGCAACGGTGCGCGCTGCTTCGCACGATTCGTGCTGGACAAACGCTTGACCGCGAAAAAGCGCATCCGTGTTGAAACCAAGGGCGGCATCATCGAGCTGGACGTGCAGAACGACGGCCAGGTGTGTGTCGACATGGGGCCACCGCGCTTCATTCCCGCCGAAATCCCATTCGTCGCTGATGAGCAGGCGCTCAATTACCCGCTGGAAGTCGACGGCGAGTTGCACTCTATTGCTGCCGTATCCATGGGTAATCCGCATGCCGTGCTGCGCGTCGATGACATACGTACTGCGCCGGTCCATGGCCTGGGCCCGAAAATCGAGAACCACCCACGCTTCCCGCAGCGGGTGAACGCCGGTTTTCTCCAGGTCATTGACCGCCACCGCGCCAACCTGCGGGTATGGGAACGTGGCGCCGGCGAGACCCAGGCCTGCGGCACCGGTGCCTGTGCAGCAGCCGTGGCCGCCATCAGCCAGGGCTGGATGGACTCTCCGGTGTCCCTGGACCTGCCTGGTGGGCGCCTGAACATCGAGTGGGCCGGCCCCGGCACGTCCGTGTTGATGACTGGCCCAGCCGTACGCGTCTACGAAGGACAGGTTCGTCTCTAAGCGAGTAACCGCCATGACCGATCAGCCCAAGGTTGTACCCCAGCAGTCCAGTGAGCTCGATGCCGAAGCGGTGGTCGCCTACCTGCGCGCCCACCCGACCTTCTTCGCCGAACACGACGAACTGTTGGTCGAGCAACGTATCCCTCACCAGCGTGGCGACAGCGTGTCGCTGGTGGAACGCCAGCTCAAACTGCTGCGCGATCGCAACATCGAGATGCGCCATCGCCTATCACAACTGATGGACGTGGCCCGGGACAACGACCGGCTGTTCGAAAAGACTCGCCGGCTGATCCTCGACCTGCTCGATGCCGGCAGCCTGGAAGAAGTGGTCATGGCGGTCGAAGACAGCCTGCGCCAGGAGTTCCAGGTCCCGTTCGTCAGCCTGATCCTGTTCGGTGACCATGCAGCGCCGGTTGGCCGTTGGGTCAGTAATGCCGAGGCCCAGCAGGCCATCGGCGGCCTGCTGGGCGGCGGCAAGACAGTCAGTGGCAACCTGCGTGAGCACGAACTGGCCTTCCTGTTCGGTGAGGAGCAGCACCATGAAGTGGGCTCCAGCGCCGTCGCTGCCCTGGAGTACCAAGGGTTGCACGGCGTGCTGGCGATCGGCAGCCGCGATCCGCAACACTACAAGAGCAGCGTCGGCACCCTGTTCCTTGGCTACATCGCCGAAGTGCTAGGCCGCGTGGTGCCGCGCGTTACCCAGCCCCTGCGCCCGGTGCGCTGATGGAACGCCAGCTGGAGGCTTATTGCGCCCACCTGCGCAACGAGCGCCAGGTGTCCGAACACACGCTGCTGGCCTACCGCCGCGACCTCGAAAAGGTCATCGAATACTGCAACACCCAAGGCATAGCTGGCTGGGGCGCCTTGCAGATCCAGCAACTGCGCCAACTGATCGCCCGCCAGCATCATCAGGGGCAATCCTCGCGCAGCCTGGCGCGGCTACTGTCGGCGGTACGCGGGCTGTATCGCTACCTGAACCGTGAAGGCCTCTGCCAGCACGATCCCGCCAGCGGCCTGAGCGCCCCCAAGGGCGAGCGCCGGCTGCCCAAGGTGCTGGACACCGACCGTGCCCTGCAACTGCTCGACGGCGGCGTGGACGACGACTTCATCGCCCGCCGCGACCAGGCCATCCTCGAACTGTTCTATTCCTCTGGCCTGCGCCTGTCCGAGCTGACCAACCTCGACCTTGAGCACCTGGACCTTGCTGCCGGCCTGGTACAGGTGCTCGGCAAAGGTGGCAAGGCGCGCGTGCTGCCTGTCGGCCGCAAAGCGCGCGAAGCCATGCAGCAATGGTTGCGGCTGCGCGGCATCGGCGGCCCGCGTGACGGCGCCGTTTTCATCAGCCGTCAAGGCAATCGCCTTGGGCCACGGGCTATCCAGATGCGGGTCAAGGCAGCCGGTGAACGCGAACTGGGCCAGCACCTGCACCCGCACATGCTTCGCCATTCATTCGCCAGCCATGTGCTGGAATCGTCCCAGGACCTGCGGGCGGTGCAGGAAATGCTCGGCCATGCCGACATCAGCACCACACAGATCTACACCCACCTGGACTTCCAGCACCTGGCGGCGGTGTACGACAGCGCCCACCCACGGGCCAAACGCAGCAAAGGCACAGACTCATGAGCATCAAGCTGATCACGTTCGACCTTGACGACACCTTGTGGGACACCGCGCCAGTGATTGCCAGCGCGGAAGTCGTGCTGCGCGACTGGCTGCAGGCCAACGCTCCGATACTTGGCGGCGTGCCGGTGGAGCACCTGTTCGCCATTCGCGAACGTCTGGTGCAGGCTGAGCCAGGCCTCAAGCACCGTATCAGCGCTTTGCGCCGGCGCGTGCTGTTCCATGCGCTGGAAGAGGTGGGATACAGCGAAAAGCACGCTCAGGAGCTTGCCAACGAAGGGTTTGAGGTGTTCTTGCATGCCCGGCACCAGGTTGAGGTGTTCCCAGAAGTGCAGCCGGTGCTGGAAATTCTGCGCCACCACTACACCCTGGGGGTGGTCACCAATGGCAATGCCGACGTACGCCGCCTGGGCCTGGCCGATTACTTCCGCTTCGCCCTGTGCGCCGAGGACCTGGGGATAGGCAAACCAGACCCGGCGCCCTTCATCGAAGCGCTGAAGCGTGGCGAAGTAGAAGCCAGTGCCGCCGTGCATGTTGGCGATCATCCCGGGGATGACATTGGCGGCGCCCAGCGCGCAGGCTTGCGGGCGGTTTGGTTCAACCCCCAGGGCAAGGCCTGGTTGGGGGAAGCGGCGCCGGATGCCGAAATCCAGCGCCTGTCGCAGCTGCCCGACATACTTGCGCGCTGGCGCTGACAGGGGCCGCTTTGCGGCAGTGAAAACCGATAGCCACAAAAAAGCCCGCAGCGACGGCGGGCTTTTTGGTGTTCAGCCACTCAGATAGGGCGGCTGCCGTACTTGTTGTCCGGCTTCTTGGGCGGGTCGGCGACTACGTTGGCCTCGACTTCCTGCACCTTGCCACCGCGCGAAAGGAATTCTTCCATCGCCTTGGCCAGGGCATCACGCTCCTTTTGCTTGGCTTCCATGCTCGGCATCTCGTCTACCGAAACAGCCGCCTTGGATTTGCCTTTGGCAACCGGTGCCGGGCTGCTGTCGTCATCGCCAGCGTCTTCAGCGCCATCGTCAGCCGCAGCTTCGAGGCCATCATCAGCCTCGTCTTCGTCGCCTACTTCGAGGTCATCATTTTCCAGATCGTCGTCGCTCATGTTCTACCTCATGACTTGCGAAAAGCAGGTTAGTTATAGACCAGTGCAGCCGTAGACCGGCAGCCACCAGTGAAAATTCAACTGGCCGTGGGTTGGCCACTGCCCTTGGGACGGCACTCCTGATGGGACGCCCCGCCCGGCAGGCCCTGCTCCTGGCAGGACCTGACAAAACCTTGCAGCCCTTGCTGGCCACACGCTATTGGCAAGCCTAGCAAAGGCTGACGAAGCGTGCGGACAACTCGTGCAACACCTCTCGGCGCGCATTCTAGCGCGCCCGTGGAAAAAGCAAAGCTCCATAAACGCCCTGCTTGTTGTAAGTTTTTGGCCTACGTCGCGAACGTGACTGATAAACCGTTTGCTCTGCGGGAAATGGCAAAAAACAGGCAAAAAAATGCCCGGCAAGCCGGGCAAGTTTTTCCAGCGTCGCAGTTACAGGTTGTAACCGCGTTCGTTGTGTTGAGCCAGGTCGAGGCCGACCGACTCTTCTTCTTCGTTGACCCGCAAGCCCATCACCACGTCCAGCACCTTGAGGATCACGTAGGTGACGATGGCGGTGTAGACCACGGTGAAAATCACGCCCTTGGCCTGGATCCAGACCTGCGCACCGATATCGGTGACCGCGCCGAAGCCGCCCAGGGCCGGAGCCGCGAACACACCGGTGAGGATGGCGCCGATGATGCCGCCGATGCCATGCACGCCGAAGGCATCCAGGGAGTCGTCATAACCCAGCTTGCGCTTGAGGGTGGTAGCGCAGAAGTAGCAGAGCACGCCAGACACCAGGCCAATCACCAGGGCGCCCATCGGGCCCACGGTGCCGGCAGCAGGGGTGATGGCAACCAGGCCGGCGACCACACCCGAGGCGATGCCCAGGGCGCTAGGTTTGCCGTGGCCGATCCACTCGGCGAACATCCAGCCCAACGCTGCAGCAGCGGTGGCGATCTGGGTCACCAGCATGGCCATGCCGGCAGTGCCGTTGGCGGCTGCGGCGGAGCCGGCGTTGAAGCCGAACCAACCGATCCACAGCATGGCTGCGCCCATTAGGGTGTAGCCCAGGTTGTGCGGGGCCATCGGGGTAGTCGGGTAGCCTTTGCGCTTGCCCAATACCAGGCAGCAGACCAGGCCGGCGATACCTGCGTTGATGTGCACCACGGTGCCGCCAGCGAAGTCGAGCACGCCCCAGTCCCACATCAGCGCGCCATCACCGCTCCAGACCATGTGCGCGATCGGTGCGTAGACCAAGGTGAACCAGATGCCCATGAACACCAGCATTGCCGAGAACTTCATGCGTTCGGCGAAGGCACCCACGATCAGCGCCGGGGTGATGATGGCGAAGGTCATCTGGAAGGTAATGAAGACCGCTTCAGGGAACAGTGCGGCAGCCGACGTCAGGCCGTCCGGAGTGACGCCGCTGAGAAACGCCTTGGAGAAGCCGCCGACGAAGGAATTGAAGTTGAGCACGCCCTTTTCCATACCGGTGGTATCGAAGGCCATGCTGTAGCCGTAAACGACCCAGAGAATGCTCATCAGGCCGGTGATGGCAAAGCATTGCATCATCACCGAAAGTACGTTCTTCGAACGCACCATACCGCCGTAGAACAGGGCCAGGCCCGGGATGGTCATGAACAGCACCAGCGCCGTGGCAGTCAGCATCCAGGCGGTGTCACCTGAGTTCAGAACTGGGGCGGCAGCCTCCTCTGCCAGGGCGATGCCCGGCATTACGAGGGACAATAGGGCTCCTAGCCCTGCGATCTTACGCAGAGTCATGTTGTTTTCTCCTGGGGCGTTGGGTTTGGTGAGGCTTTTTTGGGCGCTTAGATCGCGTCGGTATCGGTTTCGCCGGTACGGATGCGGATTGCCTGCTCCAGATTCACCACGAAGATCTTGCCGTCACCGATCTTGCCGGTGTTGGCAGCCTTGGTGATGGCTTCGATCACTCGATCGAGGTCCTTGTCGTCGATGGCGACGTCGATCTTCACCTTGGGCAGGAAGTCGACCACATATTCCGCACCGCGATACAACTCGGTGTGACCCTTCTGCCGACCGAAGCCTTTGACTTCGGTGACGGTGATGCCCTGCACGCCGATTTCCGACAGTGACTCTCGCACGTCGTCCAGCTTGAACGGCTTGATGATGGCTGTGACTAGCTTCATGAAACTCTCTCCCGATTTGGTGGACTTGCCCCAGGAAAACAAACCCGTCTCAAGTCTAAGCGCAGCGGTTGGCTTTGTAACGCGTCGTCGGCATCCGGCTCCGCGTGCGCACTGCCTGGTCACAAGGAACTGCATCAGTGCATGGCTCGTACAGGTCTTTGCAGAAACCTTGCCAGTTCCGTTAAAGCGCCGAAAAACAGGCAGTTGCGTGAAAGAGTCAGGATTGGCCAGTCGCCAGCATTAAAAAGATGCACAGCCTTGGTGCACATCAGTGCACGGGCCTGCTCGAAAAACGTGCAACGAAGCGCGAAAGGGCCACGTGTTACACTGCCGGCCATTCCCATCAGCAGTGGACAGCCGATCATGCTCGCGCCCAAAGCCCTTCTCGATGCCCTGAGCGACCAGGCCTCGCGCCTGTTCAGTGGCGACACCGCCCAGCCCCGCGCCGAACTGGAAAGCCAGTTCAAGGTGCTGATGCAAGGTGCCTTCAGTAAGCTGGACCTGGTCAGCCGCGAAGAATTCGACAGCCAGATGGTCGTATTGGCCCGCACCCGTGCGCGCCTGGAGGCCCTGGAGAAACAGGTCGCCGAGTTGGAAGCCCGCATGGCACCCGCGGCACAGGATTAAGCTCCGCGCCCTGCCCTCACGCGGGAGCCCGCAGCCGGCCGGGTGCCTGGCTGCTTGGCTTGGGCGGCAGCTCACTGGCATGCAGGTCCCCTCGAAACAGCGTTGCACCGCACACCGTGAACAGCGTCCTGAACAGGTTGTGCGAATTGCGAATCCGGGCCTGAATGCCCTCGATGACCGAATCCTCTGGCTGCAGCGCGACCGCACGGTTGGCCCATTCGATGGCCGCGAAGCGGCTCGGCTTGCGCGTACCATGCCCGTGCATCCAGGCCAGGCCAAGCTCCGCGCTGGCACGCCCGGCTATCGCGCAATCAACGTAGTGCACCAGATCCAGCAGGTAGGCGACTGCCTCTGCACGCTCCCGGGGGTCGCCGAACTGGCGCTGCAGAATGGCCAACTGCAAGCGGGCCTGGGCATCGAGCGCCTCGTTGCCCAGGCAATCGAGCAGCAAGCGCCTTACCGCCAGCATCGCGCTACGCTCGCTCAAGTTCTGGTCATTACGCATGCGTTGGCAGGCCAGGTCGTACTTGGCCATCTGGCTGCCTGCCTGCGCGGCACACAGCAGCCAATGCGCTGCTGCACCAGAGTCTATGTAGTGTTCCGGCGTCCCCTCGAGCCGACCGCAATGCAGCGCGTAAAGCGCGGCGGCGGCATCGGGCAACTTGCACTCGGCACACTGCCTGTAGAGGAAATACGCGGCCTCGTAATACTTGGCGGCCCAAAGCAGGCGCGCTACCTCGAGTACATCAAAGCCCAGCCCCTCGCGGCCGCACTGTCGTTTAACCGCAGCGTTCAGCCAGGTGCGGGCCTGCTCGGCGCATTGCCTGAAACCCCACAACCCGAACTGGTGCCCCACGGACCGCAAAGCACAGGCCGCCGCTTGCCTGCGGTTTTCGCTTAACCGCTCGATGGCGATACGCAAGCTTTGCGCATCGTCTTGCACGCCATGTGTCACTACCAGGCAGACAAAGCTGTAGAACGGCTCACCAATGGCCGGTACGAAGCCCTGATCGGGGTATAGCGCCACAGAAGCGACGAAGTCGTGCATCGCACCGGGGTAATCCTTTAGCGAAAAGCGGCGAAAAGCCCCTCGTCGGGCCATGAGCGTGGCGCGTTCCTTTGGCCTGAGCTCGCGTTGCATCCACCGCTCGAAGAGTCGCTGCCAAGCCGCGACTTGCTGCACCTGATCGGCAGAAGGCAGCCGGAACTGATCCTCAAGTGCCAGCCAACGGATCGCATTACGCAGGGTTTCAGGCCAGCCCCGGCATAAAGGGCCGCTGGCCACGGCATCAATGGCCTCATAACTACCGCCCCAACGGGGTGTGAGGTAGCTGGCATAGGCCTCGACCACCTCGAAGCAACCAGGGAACCAGTTCAAGGCATGGCGCAGCCAGTAGTCCCGCGCAGGCTCCTGCTCAGCCAGCAGGCGGTGAGTCAGGCACGAAGGCAGCACTTGCGGCAGCTCAACCAGGGGTGCCAGCCCATATTTGACCAGCAGCGGTGCCGCAGCCTCCTGCACTTCGACATCGGCATGGGCACTGGGCCGAAAGCACGCCGTCCGTCCCTGAAACAGCTCCACCAGCCAGCCCGGTTCACGAAAATGCGCACTGATCTGCAACATACCGATCGCCGCCGCTACAGGCTGCGCGCAACGCTCAATGGCCCGCAGGAAGTGCGCTGCGGCCATTTCGCAGGCCTGCTCGGCGGCCAGCCAGCGCGCTGCGGATACCTCATTGGCGGCAACCGTACCGCGAATACGGCAAGCGCGATTGAAGCAGTGAAAGCCCATGGCTACCTGGGGGTGATAAGCCTTGGGGCAGGCATCGATCCAGGCTTTGAGGCGTTGTGTGAGGGCCTTGCTGCCTTCTACATCCCAGTCGACCAGCATGTGCCCCTGAACAGCCTCAAGGTAGGCCGGGCACGCCCCTGGGCGCGCTTGCCGCCACTGCGCCTGAAGGGTATCGAAGAAATGGTTGAGTTCAGCGAACTCCTTGGCCTTTACCTGTTCATGGATCTGCTGGCGGATGCGAGTGAGCGTTTGCACGGGCAGTACCTTAAGTCCATTTGGAGGAGACGCATTGCCATCCCATGGCAAGGCAGTAACGGTTGAACACTAAGCCATAGCTTTGCCAGGCGCAAAGATATTGGATCCATTGTTTGTCAGGTTGTATGAAAAGCAGGGGAGATCCCTGACCTGAAAAACAAGGACGCACTCTTCTTGCGCTTGTTCCCCCTACCCTCTCTATGCTTGCCCAAGCCGCAGGAAGCGGCGTCCTCATCATCGACAACGGAGCGTCCATGTCCCTTGCCCTCGTCCACAGCCGCGCCCAGGTTGGCGTGCAGGCACCTGCTGTCAGCGTCGAAACCCACCTGGCCAACGGCCTGCCCCACCTCACCCTGGTCGGCCTGCCCGAAACCACCGTCAAGGAAAGCAAGGACAGGGTGCGCAGCGCCATCGTCAACTCCGGGCTGAACTACCCGCAAAGGCGCATCACCCAAAACCTGGCACCGGCAGACCTGCCCAAGGATGGCGGGCGCTACGACCTGGCCATCGCCCTGGGCATCCTTGCCGCTGACGGCCAGGTGCCGGTGGCCACGTTGACCGACATCGAATGCCTGGGCGAGCTGGCGCTTTCGGGCAAGCTGCGCCCGGTGCAGGGCGTGCTGCCTGCCGCACTGGCGGCGCGCGAGGCTGGCCGGGCACTGGTGGTGCCGCGGGAAAACGCCGAAGAGGCGAGCCTGGCGGGTGGGCTGGTGGTGTACGCCGTGGGGCACCTGCTGGAACTGGTCGCGCACCTCAACGGCCAGGTGCCGCTGCCTCCCTTTGCCGCCAACGGTCTGTTGCTGCACAGCCGCCCTTACCCCGACCTCAGCGAGGTGCAGGGCCAGGTGGCCGCCAAGCGTGCCTTGCTGCTGGCGGCTTCAGGTGCGCATAACCTGCTGTTCACGGGGCCGCCCGGCACGGGCAAGACACTACTGGCCAGCCGCCTGCCCGGCCTGCTGCCGCCGCTGGATGAGCATGAAGCGCTGGAAGTGGCAGCCATCCAGTCGGTAAGCGGGCACAAACCGCTTGATAGCTGGCCGCAACGGCCGTTTCGCCATCCGCACCACTCAGCGTCCGGGCCCGCGCTGGTAGGCGGAAGCAGCCGGCCACAGCCAGGTGAAATCACCCTGGCGCACCATGGGGTACTGTTTCTGGATGAGCTGCCGGAGTTCGAGCGCCGTGTACTTGAGGTGCTTCGCGAGCCGCTGGAGTCTGGCGAGATCGTGATTGCCCGGGCACGGGACAAAGTACGCTTTCCGGCGCGCTTCCAACTGGTGGCGGCCATGAACCCGTGCCCTTGCGGTTACCTGGGTGACCCCACGGGCCGCTGCCGCTGCAGCACCGAACAGATCCAGCGCTACCGCAACAAGCTTTCCGGCCCGCTGCTGGACCGCATCGACCTGCACCTGACCGTGGCGCGTGAAACCACCACGCTCAACAATCAACCTTGCGGCGAGACAAGTGCCGATGTGGCGGCCAGGGTGGCCGAGGCGCGCGAGGTGCAGCACCGCCGGCAAGGCTGTGCCAATGCGTTTCTGGACCTAGAGGGGCTGCGCCGGCACTGTGAATTGTGCGCCGCCGATCAGGCCTGGCTGGAGAGTGCCTGCGAGCGCCTGACGCTTTCCCTTCGCGCCGCACACAGGCTGTTGAAGGTAGCGCGCACGCTGGCCGACCTGGAGGGGGCCAGCACGATTGCCAGGGCGCATCTGGCCGAGGCCCTGCAGTATCGGCCCGGTAGTCATTAGCCCTGCGGCCTGCCCCTCATATGCGCACTCAATGCTGCCCATAGCAGCAATATATTTTGTGCGCTAACTAATTGCGCGCAATATTAATTCCAGACAGCAAGCAATCGTCGCCAACCCTTACTGAATCTGGAGAACGACCATGACCCTTCGCACCGTTTTCGCACTCACCCTCGCTACCCTTGCACTGGGCACCAGCGCCGGCGCCTTTGCCCAGTCCACCGAAGCGACGCCCTACCACTACGGCATGAACCTGGACATCGCCGAAGTGATCAGCCTCGCCCCCTCGGCCACAAGCCAAGGCCAGGCAAGCACCGCGACCATGACCTACCGGGACAGCACTGGCCAGGTTCGGAGCATTCGCTACTACCAACCAGACGACGCTCAAGGCAACCAGAACTAAATGCCCATGCGAGACTGAGGAAGGCCGTGCAAACGGCCTTTTTCATCTTCAGGATACTGGCACTTTCAAGGCATCTGCTCGCGACACCAGTAGTAACAAGGCATCACCTAAAATCTGTAATACTTAGAAACATTTGAAAACAAAATGTAGTTGTACGACATCCTATCTACTGTGTTCGACTGCGCTCGTTTAACAAGAACAATAATCGGAGACATCCCCATGTCGAGCATTCATTCGGCCGAGGGCAGTGCTGCCACACCCTCTCAAGGCCGTGTAACACGGCTGATCAAACTGCTGGGCCCAGGCATCATCGCGGTGCTGTCCTGGCTTGGCGCAGGTGATCTGATAACCTCATCCGTGGCCGGCGCCAACTACGGTTACGCCATGATGTGGGTACTGGCCGTTTCGCTGCTGCTCAGATACCTGATCGTCAACATCATCGCGCGCTTCCAGCTGTGCAATAACCAAGGCATGACCATCCTTCAGGGGTATGCGCAACTGCACCCCGTATTTGCCTGGTTCATGCTGGCCTATGCGCTGCTGATGGGCCACCTGATGAACGCCTACATGATCAAGGGCGCCGGCGAAGCCTTGGCGATGCTGTTGCGCATCGACTACCCGCTGCTGTGCTCGATGGCTGTGGTGCTGGCTGTGTGGATGCTGGTCGGGCGCAACATCTACGCAATGATCGAAGGCGTGATGAAGGTCCTGCTCGCCGTGATGACGCTGGCGTTTCTGGCACTGGCCGTGATGTCTGGCCCGGATGTGGCCGGTATCGTCAAAGGTACGATCGGCTTCAGCATCCCGGCTGACGAAGGCGTGCACGGGGCGCTGCTAGTGGCGGTCTCGGTGATCGGCGCGGTGGCAGGCTCGGTGGCCAACTTCGTGCACCCGTACGTGATGCGCCAGAAGGGCTGGGTAGGCCCGCAACACAAACGCATCCAGCGCAACGACCTGCTGTTCGCGGTGTTCGTCGGTATCGTCATCAACCTGGCCATCTGGATCGTCGGCGCGGAAATCCTGCGGCCGAACGGCATCGAAGTGAAAACCCTCGGCGACCTGGGCAAGGCGCTGGAAATCTTCTTCGGCCCGATCGGCTGGTACATCTTCTTCATCGGCGTGTTCGCCACGCTGTTTGCCAGCATTTCCGGCAAGACCACGGCCTTCCCGATGCTGATTACCGATGCCTTCCAGCATGTACAGCCGCAGCGGCGCGAGCGTTACGGCAAAGAGTTCCACAAAGACCCGATGCACAAGTGGTTCATGCTGTTCATTCTGGTCACGCCGCTGATCTGGTCGATCCCGGGCATGCCCGACTTCGTGACCCTGACCATTGGCGTCAGTGCGTTGAACATCATCGGCTTGCCCGTCATTTCGCTGGGCTTGCTGATCATGTCCAACCAAAAGTCGCTGCTCAGCAAGGAATACCGCAACAACCTGTTCGAAAACATCGCGCTGGCATTCGCGACCGGGCTGGCGTTGTGGGTGGCCTTCCAGTTGGGTGTGGATCTGCTCGGCCTGGGCTGAGCCCCTTGCACCATCGCCGGCAGGCCGGCGATGGTGCACTGAAGGTTAACGCTGCCTGTTCTTGGCGATCTCGATATCGTCCATCAGCGCTCTGGCCAATAGGCTAAAAGCCATGAAGGAGATCGTACCCGGTCCACCCAGCCGTAAACCCATCGCTACTCAATTCTCCAAACAGGCCAATGCTGAAGCATTTGGTTTCAGGTTCAGAAATGTCTTAAAGCTGCCAGTGCTTCTTCGACAACCCGAAGCAAAACCTCTTCGCTGAACGGTTTACCAAGGCATGCCAAGGCCCCGTTGCGCATAGACGCCTCCACCGCCAAATCATCCCAATGCGCCGACATACAGATCACCGGCAACCGCCAACCCAGCCGCGCCATCTCCCGCTGAACCTCAAGGCCGCTCAACCCAGGCATCTTCAGATCCAACAGCACACAGCCGGCCATCGGTGCCAGGTCAGATGCCAGCAGCTCTTCACCTGAGGCGAACAGCAACGTGGCAACCCCGGCCGAACGCAACAGGTTGGCCAGGCTTTTTCGCACTGAAGCATCGTCATCAACGATACACACCGCACTGTTCATGCCGGGCCCTGGCCCTCGACACGCGATTCGATGACGTGGTGCATGGCTACCAGTTCGACCAGTGAGCGGGACTGCATCTTGTTCATGATGTTCTTCTTGTGGACCTTGGTCGTCACCTCACTGGTGCCGATCTGCTTGGCAATCTGTTTGTGCGAAAGGCCATCGACCACCAACGAGAACACCTGGCGCTCACGCTGGGTAAGGCGCTGGTATTTCTGCTTCACCTGCCGCGCTTGATGCCATTTGCGTCCTTGCACCATGGCACGTGCGCGCGCAGCGTCGAGTACCGCCAGCAACTGGACTTCGTCAAAGGGCTTGGTCAGAAACTCCACCGCACCTGCGCGCATGGCTTGCACCGTCAGGGGGATGGTGCCGTAACCGGTCATGAAGATGATCGGCCAGGGCAGGTCGAGCCGACGCAACACATCCTGAACCTCCAGCCCGCTGGCCTCCGGTAGGTTCATGTCCAGCAACAGGCACGCGTAGGGCGTTTCGACCTGGCCTTCGAACAATTCTTCGGCCGAGGCATACAACCGATGCGCGATATCCTGCGAACGGAACAGCCGCGCCAGAGCCTTGCGCACCGACGGGTCATCATCCACCACGAGCACCGGTACGCTCGCACTGTCGCCCATAGGCACGAGGGCCTCTGCCGCATCCTTCAAGGGCGATCTACCCAGCGCAGTGCATGGCAGATCGAGGACAACGTCGACAGCCAGCCGGTAGCCGCGGCGTGGTACCGTCTGGATCAGACCCGGGGCGCCAAAGGCTTTGCGCAGCAAAGAGATCTGCACCTGCAGGTTGTTGTCTTCAACCACCGTGCCCGCCCAGACCTCGCTGAACAGCTCGTCCTTGCCGACCACGCGGCCCTTGGCCTTGATCAAAGTGGCCAGTACCTCGAACGCGCGCCCACCCAATGGGACCGGCTTGCCGTCGACAAAGGCTTCTCGCCGCTCCAACGATACTTGGGCATTGCCTAATCGGATCATGGGCTTCTCTCGCGGGCACGGGCGGTTGCGCGGCCTTGTGCAATCTAGGCCAGCGGGCGCGATGTAACAATTATCCCGAGGGATAGGTTGGCCTTAGGACTATACAAGCGCGCGCCGTTGCACCGGGGCTCATAACGGTCAAGATGGTGCCCATTCCTGCCAAGCGGCCTGCATGCACCAAGCGCAAGGGTTTCGCTGCGTATACTCGCGCCTCTGGATGTCGCCAAGCGGGGGGTGATGGATGCTCGATGAACGCCTTGTGCAAAGGCCCGTCGATTACGCTCAGTCTATCGACGACGGCTGGTTGAGCCGGTGTGACATCACGCAACTGGACCAGGAAGGTGACCTCACCTTCTTCCGCCTGCATGACCCCGTCACACGCCTGGCCTGGCTCGCCGTGCGCGCCCCGGTCGAAGCTCCAGCCGCCTGCCAACGCCTGGAGCGCGACTACCGTCTGCACCTTGACCCTGAGTGGGCGGTTCTCCCTTCGGCCTTTCTGCGCTCCGCCGAAGGCCCATTGCTGGTATACCCGGCCGGCCGTTCGATCGCTGACCTCATCGCCCAAGGCCCTGCGGCGCTTGCGCCCTTTCTCCGCGTTGCGGTAAACGCTGCGCGGGCCCTGGCGCAGGCACATGAGCACAATGTGCTGCATGGAGCCTTGCAACCGAAACACATCTGCATCGGGCAAGCGCTACGTGTTCGGCTTGGTTGCTTTCGCGCCGACACTCAAGTGCAGGGCAGCGCACAGCAAATGGCGATCGGCAACTGGTCCTATCTGGCACCAGAGCAGCTCTGCCCCCATGGCACCAGCCGCGATCAGCGCAGCGACATCTATGCCTTGGGCGCGATCCTCTACCAGTTGCTGCTGGGCGAGCTGCCCTTGAGCGGGCGCGACACACTGCACTGGCGCCAGCTGCATGCCGGCGTGCAACCGCGGGCAGCCAACGAAGTCGACGCCAGGGTGCCGCTGGCGCTCAGCGACATCCTGGCCAAAGCGCTGGCCAAAGAGCCTGAAGCCCGCTACCAGAGCGCACGTGCCCTGGCCATCGACCTTGACCACTGTCAACGGCAGTGGGCCGCCTCACAGGCCATCGAAGGCTTTGAACCGGGCAGCGCGGACGGTATCGCGCCCAGCCGCGAACGCCTGTACGGTCGCGATGCCGAACAGAAGGTGATCGCTCTGCTGATGAAAGCCTTGCGCCGTGACAGCACACCGCAAGCGCTGTTCGTCAGTGGTGCCACCGGCATGGGCAAGTCACGCCTGGTCGAAACGGCGCTGAAGGCCGGCGCCGACGGTTACTGGGCCATCGGGAAATGCAACAGCCTCGAACAGGCAGTGCCCTACGCGCCCTGGATCGAAATTCTGCAGTCGCTGGCCACGCAGTTGCTGGCGAAAAACAGCCAGGACCTCCAAACGCTGCGCCGCGAGATCCTGCGTCGGCTAAAAGGCCGCGGCCGACTGCTGGGCAAGCTGGCTCCAGACCTCAACCTGATCATCGGCCCACTGCCCGAACTGCCGGAAAAACCTACGCGGTCGGCACTGCAGAAGGAGCTACGGGCCATCGTCGAGTTCCTCCACGTGTTCAGCCGGCCCGGCCACCCGCTGGCGCTATTCCTGGATGACATGCAGTGGGCTGACGATGGCACACAGCACTTGCTGGCGGAGCTGTTCGCCAAGCCGCCGGGTAACCTTTTGCTGATTTTCGCCCGGCGCAACGATGCGCACCCCAGCAGCAATGCCTTCACGCCTGCTGCCGCTGTGCGCAGTACCACCTTGAACCTGCGCCCGCTTACCGTGAGCGCAGTGACAGAGCTTATTGGCGAGCGATACCACGTGCAGCAGGAGGCGGCTTTGGAGGTTGCGCAGCTGGTGCACGACAAGACCGCGGGCAACCCGTTTTTCATCAACCAGATTCTCACTGCGATGGTCGAGGATGGGCTGTTTACGTTCGACACCCAAGCCATGCGCTGGTCATGGTCACTGGAAGCGGTGGCGCGCCACCGTTATGCCGATAACGTCGCCGACCTGATGGTCCAACGCATGGCCCGCCTGCCCGCTGTCCAGCGCGATGTGCTGCGCATTGCCAGCGCCGTGGGCAACCGCTGCGATGAGCGGTTGCTCGAGCGCATCCTGGCGCTGCCTGCAGGGCTACCCGCCGCATCGCTCAAAGCACTGACTGCCGCAGGCTTCCTTCTGCCTGGGCAGAGAGGCCTTGGTTTCGCCCATGACCGTGTGCAGGACGCCGCCTACGAACTCACGCCGATGCGTGAACGGGCACAGTTGCATGCGCGGATCGCGCAGGCCATGCAGCTTACATGGCAAGACGATCTGCAAGATGCCGTCTTCGATATCGCCAACCAGCTACAACGCGCCAGCCCGAAAGCGTTCGAAACGAATGACTGCGAGGCCTTCCTGCCATTACTGCACGAGGCCGCCCTGCGTGCGCGCGACAGTGGTGCCGTTGACCAGGCGGCCGCCTACCTGCACACCGCCGACCATGTGCTACGCGTCAGCGCGACACCCTCAGCCCATGCCGAACACGCCTTCAGCATCGCCTGCATGGCAGCGGAGTGCGACATGCAGCTGTCACGCATGCCGCAGGCTGAGGCCCGCCTCGCCGATTGCCAGAACCGGGCGAGAACGGCCCTTGACCAGGCACGGGTATGCAGGCTGCAGGCACGCCTGCATACCTTGCGCTGCGACTACCAAGCGGCCATCAGCGCAGCGGTCTACGGCCTTGAGCTACTGGGCATCACACTGGACCGCGGAAGCAATCAGGCCCAGGTCGAGGCCAGCTTTGCCCATGTGCAGGCCCTGATCGAGCGCAAAGGCCGCCACTGCCTGGAGTCACTGCCGCGTTGCAATGCGCAGGAAGTGACGGTTGCCGTTGGCCTTCTGGCGACCCTTTCATCATCTTTTTTCGTCCAGGACGATATCTGTTTCCTGCACTTGGCCAAGCTCATGGAATTGTCCCTGAGCCAGGGTGTTGCGCCAGGCAGCACGTATGGGCTCGCCTGGTACGGCGTGATGATCGCCGAGCGCTTCGGTGCCTACCACGATGGGCATGCCTGCTGCCTGGCGGCGCTGAAACTGATCGAGCGTCACGGCTTCGAGGCAGACCTGACCAGCGCGCTGCTTGCCCTGGACCAGGTCAGCGCCTGGACCGCACCCATGGAATTCGCCCGGCGCACTGCCCTGGAGGCTATTGATTCAGGCCGCCTGAGCGGCGACCTGGCAATGAGTTGCTATGCCAGCAATCACTTGGTCTCGGACTCGCTGTTCATGGGGCGCTACCTGCCGGAAGTAGCCGATGAGGTGGCACAGGGCCTGGCCACCGTGCGCAGGTACAGCTACAGCGACATTGAACATATCCTGTTGGCCCAGCAAGCATTCGTCGCCGACCTGTGTGGCAACGCCTTCTCAGGCTCGACCGTAGGGGTGAAATCACGAACGACTCTGTTCTTCAAACACCTGTTCAGCGGCATGTCGGCCTTCTATCTGGGCAACATCAAGCAGGCCATACATAGCCTCGCCTGTGCTGGCGAGCATGCCTGGGCGGCACCCGCGCACATCAACCTGGCGGACTACCACCTGTTTCATGGCCTGGCTCTGGGCAGCCCGGAAGCACCTGGCAGCCTTGCCAGTAAACTGGCCGCGCTGCAGGCAGTGCGCGTGCGCTTTGCCAGCTGGGCCAACTTCAACCCGGTTACCTTCCGCAACAAGCTGCTGTTGATAGAAGGGGTCATCGCCAAACTCAATGGCGACGGCATGGCCGCCATCCGCTGCTTCGATCAGGCGCAGATCGCCGCCACAGCGGCCGGTTTCATTCATGAACAGGCTCTGGCTCATGAACAACTGGCCGAGGTGTGCATCCCCAACGGGTTGATCTCTGGCGCCAACCTGCACCTGCGCATCGCCCGCGACTGTTTTCATATCTGGGGCGCGACCGGCAAAGTACGTCAACTCGAGACACTGCACCCGTTCCTGCGCACCCAGCCGGTACAGGAAACCCACCGTTCCTCCAGCCAGGCGCGGCTGGACCTGGAAGCGGGTATCGAAGCTGCGCGGGCGCTGTCCGAAGAGGTGTTGCTCGAAGGCCTCATCGAGACGCTTATGGGCCACCTGACCCAGCACTCCGGTGCCGATCACGGCGCACTGCTGATCGTCAGTGGCGCCGAGTTCCAGATGGCTGCCCTGGCCTATATCGATGATGTCGGCCTGCATGTGCGCATGGACAACTGCCAGAAATTCCTCACCCAGGCCCCGCTGTCGATCATCAACGCCACCATGCGCACCAAGAAACCGCTGGTGCTCAACGATGCCCTGAGCGAATGCCCGGAAGCCTTCCGCCAGGAGCTGCAGGCGCGTAATGCGCGCTCGGTACTGTGCCTGCCACTGGTTATTCAGGGTGTGCTGATCGGCCTGGTCTACCTGGAGAACCGCCTGGTGCCGAACCTGTTCGGCGGCCAGCGCCTGGCCATGCTGGAGATTCTGGCATCACAAGCGGCGGTGTCGCTGCAGACAGCAAAGTTCTATACCCGTCTGGCGGAAGACAACCAGACTCGCGCGCAGATGGAAGCCGAACTGCGCCGTTCACGTGCGCAGCTTGCCAGCAGTGCGCACCAGCAGGTGATGAACGAGCTTTCGGCATCCATCGCCCACGAAATCAGCCAGCCGCTTCTGGGTATCGCCTCCAATGCCGCAGCCAGCCTGCGCTGGCTCAAGCGCGAAACGCCCGATCTGAAGGAAGCCATTGCCGGCCTTGAAGACATTCGCAACGACAGCGAGCGCGCAGCCAACATCGTGCGGGCACTGCGTTCGCTGGCCAAACAAACGCCGATGCAACTCAAGACGGTGAAGCTGGACGAACTGATTCTGGAAGTAGTGCGGCTGACCTCTGGCGATGCCGGCAAATGCAAGGTGGATGTGCAGACCCGGCTGCATGCAGCGGTAAGCGTGATGGCTGACCCGGTGCAGTTGCAGCAGTTGGTGTTCAACCTCATCACCAATGCGCTGGAGGCGCTGGCGGGCTATCGCAGTGATGGGCGGCTGCAGATTTCATCCGAGGTGCTGGCAGACAAAGTGGAGATCTGCGTCGACGATAACGGCCCGGGCATCGCTCCAGAGGAGCGGGATCAGGTATTCGGGGCGTTCTACACGACCAAGAGCGGCGGTTTGGGGATGGGCCTGGCGATCTGCAATTCGGTGGTACAGGCCCATGGAGGGCAGTTGCAGGCGCAGGTTTCGGCGCTTGGTGGGTGCAGGATTCGGCTTACCATCCCGGTGCAGCAGGTCTGAATTCTGCTGTCTGCACCGGCTTGCAGGCGATTGGGCCGCATAGCGGCCCTTGATTCACATCAACGCGCGCTCAAGGCCGCATAGCTGTTCATCAGGTTGCGGTAGTTTGGAATGCGCTGTGACAGCAAGTTGCCCAGCCCTTCGATATCGTTGCGCCAGTCACGGTGCAGCTCACAGGCCACCGAGAACCAGTTCATCATCTGCGCGCCCGCCTCGGTCATGCGTACCCACGCTGCCTGCTGCACGGTTTGATTGAAGGTGCCCGATGCATCTGTCACCACGAAAACCTCGAAACCCTCGGCCAGTGCCGAGAGGGTCGGGAACGCCACGCACACGTCGGTAACCACACCGGCAATGATCAGTTGCTTGCGGCCGGTGGCCTTGATTGCCTTGACGAAGTCCTCGTTGTCCCAGGCATTGATCTGGCCAGGGCGGGCGATGTACGGCGCGTCCGGGAACATCTCTTTGAGTTCAGGCACCAGCGGACCGTTAGGACCTTGTTCGAAGCTAGTGGTGAGAATGGTCGGCAGCCCGAAGAACTTGGCAAGGTCGCCCAGCGCCAGAACGTTGTTCTTGAATTCATTTGGCGAGAAGTCCTGCACCAGTGAGATAAGGCCGGTCTGGTGGTCGACCAGCAACACCACGGCGTCGTCTTTGTTCAGGCGCTTGTAATCTGGTTGGCTCATTGGGGTAACTCCTTGGGTGGGGAAAATGGCCTCGGTACTGTCCCGAGGGCTTATACCTGTGGATAAAACTGTCTTAAGGATGTGCGTCGATGCGCGCTGCCCGGCGCCAGGCCTTGGGCGGTTGGCCGACCAAGCGGCTGAAGGCGCGAGTGAAATGGGCCTGGTCGCAAAAACCGCACTCCAGGCTCACATGGGTGATAGGCGCCTCGGTGGCCAACAGGCGCTTGGCCTTCTCCATCCGCGCCAGCAGTCGCCAGGCCTGGGGCGAAAGGCCGGTGTTGACCTTGAAGGCACGGGAGAAATGGCTACGGGTGAGGTTGCACACCCCTGCGATCTCAATGATCGACAGCGAGCTGCGCAGCATCAGTTCCTTGGCCTGGCGTAACCGCGCGGGGGTCAGGGCACCGGGGGAATGAGGGTTGTCTTCGGGCGTGCCAGGGTTCATGGGGACTCTCCTGTTCAATGCAGGAAGTCTCGCCCTCGGGACATGACAAAGTCCTGAGCCAAACCTGAATAGTTCTTAATTGTGCACTGCTGGCCCCGATGCCCTGCCGATAACTTAAAATGCACTCCGAATTCAGCTTCAGGCCGCACAAGCGGCCAGCATTCAAGGCGTAAGAGGTATGCAGGAAAATCCCGCTCATCGCACCGTGGTCATGGTGCTGTTCAACGATGTGCTGTTGCTGGATGTCACGGGGCCCATGGACGCCTTCGCCATCGCCAACCGGTTCTTGCCCGAAGACAGGCGCTACCGGCTGATCACCGTGGCCGAAAGCCAAAGTGCCATTCGGGGCTCCTGTGGCCTGAAGGTCATGGCAGACCTGCGCCTGGAAGACCTACCGGGCAACGTCGACCTGCTACTGGTGCCCGGCGGGCCAGGAGCCTATGACGTCGCCCTGCCCAGGCTGGAGCGCTGGCTTGGGCACGCCGTGCACAGTGCCAAACGCTTCGGCGCCATCTGCACCGGAGTGTTCCTGCTCGGCCGGGCCGGGCTGCTGGGCGGCTATCGCTGTACCACCCACTGGAATTATGTGGAGCGCCTGGCCCGCGCATTCCCCGAGGCGAAAGTCGAGACCGAGCAGATCTATGTGGTCGACCGTGGCCTGATTACTTCAGGTGGTATCACCGCAGGTATCGACCTGGCGTTGGCCGTCGTCGCGGAAGATCACGGCAAGGCGCTGGCCCTGGAAGTGGCCAAGGTGCTACTGGTGGCCCGTCATCGCCAGGGCGGGCAGACGCCCTACAGTCCACTGCTCGCGGCGGTGCCACGGGACGGCTCGGTAACAGCACGGGTACAAGCGTATGTCGTCGACCATATCGACCAGGCTTTTACCGTGCAGAAGATGGCCGATCTGGTGGCGATGAGTGGGCGCAATTTCGCGCGTACCTTTCAGCGCGAGGTGGGCATCACGCCGTTGCAGTACCTGCAGAACGCGCGGATCGACCAGGCACGCAAACTGCTCGAAGGCAGCGACCGGCCGTTAAAGGTGGTGGCGGCGCAATGTGGCTTTGGCAGCGACCGGCATATGCGCAAAGTGTTCTGCGAGCGGATAGGGATGACGCCGGCGCAGTATCGGGCGCAGTTTGGCGGCATTTGAGCTGATAGATCTCTGTTGCCCGCAAAGAGGCCAGGCAAGACTGTCACACTTGGTGGGACAATGTTTCTCCTCTCCGGCAGATTGTCTTAGGCACCGGCAATCCCCAGAATTGCCCGCCACACTGTTCTAACGCTGCCCCGGCAGCTCATGGAGTTCGAGCCAATGCCACACGAAGGCAGCCTTCTGCAAACCGCGGTGATCTTCTTGCTCGCCGCCGTCCTCGCCGTCCCCCTGGCCAAACGCCTGCAACTTGGCGCCGTTATCGGCTACCTGCTGGCTGGCGTGGCCATCGGCCCACAGGCCTTGGGTCTTATCCGCGACACCGAAAGTGTGGCGCACATTTCCGAGCTGGGCGTGGTCCTGCTGCTGTTCATCATCGGCCTAGAACTGTCGCCCAAGCGCCTGTGGCTGATGCGTAAGTCAGTGTTCGGCGTCGGTACTGCACAGGTGCTGCTGACCGGCGCACTCATCGGCGCCATCGCCCTGTTCGGCTTCGGCCAGTCACTCTCTGCCGCCATCGTGGTAGGCCTTGGCCTGGCCCTTTCGTCCACCGCCCTGGGCCTGCAGAGCCTGGCCGAGAACAAGCAGCTCAACGCCCCGCATGGCCGCCTGGCATTCGCCATCTTGCTGTTCCAGGACATCGCCGCGATCCCGCTGATCGCCCTGGTGCCACTGCTGGCCGCCAGCGGCCCGGAGACCAGCCACGGTGACAGCCTGCAAAATGGCCTGAACGTCTTCGCCAGCATCGCTGTGGTGATCGTCGGCGGGCGCTACCTACTGCGCCCGGTGTTCCGCATCGTGGCCCGCACCGGCCTACCGGAAGTGTCGACCGCCACCGCGCTGCTGGTAGTGATCGGCACCGCCTGGCTGATGGAGGAAGCCGGCATTTCCATGGCCCTGGGCGCCTTCCTCGCGGGCCTGCTGCTGGCCGACTCGGAATACCGACATGAGCTGGAATCGCAGATCGAACCGTTCAAAGGCCTGCTGCTGGGGCTGTTTTTCATGAGTGTCGGCATGGGCGCAAACCTCAGCCTGCTGCTGGAAATGCCGCTCGTTCTGCTGGGCCTGACCCTGTTGTTGGTGACGGTCAAACTGGTGCTGCTGATCGGCGTCGGCCGCCTGGCCGGAGGCCTGAACAGCGCCAGCGCACTGCGCCTGGGGATGGTGCTGGCCGCCGGTGGTGAGTTCGCCTTCGTGGTGTTCAAGCTGGGCAAGGACCAGGGCCTGTTCGACACTCAGACCTACGACCTGCTGCTGATGACCATCACCCTGTCGATGGCCCTCACCCCGCTGCTGATGCTCGGCTGCGCCCGCGCCCTCAAGCACACGCAACCTGCACGCGAAGTACCCGAGCAATACAAGGCCATCGATGCCGGTACCCCGCGTGTGGTGATCGTCGGCATGGGCCGCATGGGGCAAATCGTCTCGCGTATCCTGCGGGCGCAGAAAATCCCCTTCGTCGCCTTGGAAACCTCGGTGGACGCCATCGAGATGACCCGTATGTTCGAACAGGCCCCGGTGTTCTACGGCGACCCGCAGCGCCCCGAGGTGCTGCATGCAGCCAAGGTCGGCGAAGCGGAGTATTTCGTCATCACCACCGACGACCCGGAAGTGACCACACGCACCGCGGAGCGGGTCAAACGCCTGTACCCACACCTTAAGGTACTGGCACGCGCGCGTAACCGGCAGCATGTGCACAAGCTGGTAGACGTGGGCGCAGAGCCAATTCGCGAGACGTTCTATTCGAGCCTGGAAATGACCCGCCGGGCGCTGGTCGGGTTGGGGCTGAGCAGTGAACAGGCGGCGGACCGCATCGATCGGTTTGCCCAGCATGACGAGGAAGTGCTGGAGGCGCAGGGGCAGGTGCGTGATGACCGGGCCAAGGTGATGCAGACGGCCAACGAAGCGCGGGTGGAGTTGGAGCGGTTGTTTGATTCGGATGCGGATTGAGGCTTGTACGTCGACACACAAAGAGGGCTCAGGCCCTCTTTTTTTGGCCTGGAAGCGTCGAGGACTACCCCACCTCAATTGAGGAAAAGCCCTACACAATTGGTCCCCCCTCGTCTGATAGCCCGCGGAAACCCTTCTCCATAGGCTCACTTGGTCGCTACCGCTTCAGCGGCTCTGATCGCAGCCAGGTATCCATTGAGCCCCAATAATTCAACCGTGAGAGTCGCCGAAAAGAAAGGCCAGAATACCTGGCGGGACAAGCTACAGCCCGATCTCAGAACGCTTGTCCGTGAAATGCGTAACCATCCTGTCGAAGAATTAGCCGCTGCCGCATCGCACGATGCCGCAATGGAGCTTGCTGCACTCCATCTGGGTTTGAGCAGTACAAGGACTAACTCAGTAGCGGTCACCACCCCAATGGGCGTCATCCGGATTCAGCGCAGCTGTGTCCGTCACATCGTCGAAAAACGACAAGACGCTAGGGAGCGATATGTGAAAGTAGCGCTGGATACATTAACCGGGCCGTTCGAGGTGTGGGAGGTCGCTTACACCAATGGCACCAATAGGCTCGCCTTCATAGGCGTCTACGAGACCAAGCGGCAAATGCTAGTGGTCGTAACTCTCCACAACGGCAAGATGTTGTGGAACTTCATGCAGTGCGATGCAAAGGCACTGAACAAGCATCGTCATGGGAAGCTGCTCTACAAGCGATACTGTGTGCTGTCGAGCAAAGAAAAGGGCCACTGTCACCAGTGGCCCTGTAATCATGCTTGATATTCATATACACGCCCTCAAGCCAGGGTGTGGAGGTCTCACCCGACGTTGATGATCCAGCCATCGACGGGGTTCCTACACCAGCTATTGCCGCTGAATGGCAGCTGGTTTCGCGCTCAGTTAAAACGCTAACAACACTTCTGGATCAAGTCAACTATGGCCCTTTTGCAGAAGCCATCCGTCAAGTTACTTTGTATTACTTACCAGCAGTCAACGCGTTATAGCTGGTCATCAAATTCCGATAATCCGGGATGTGGTTGGAGCACAGCGCCGCCAGCCCTTCAACATCGTTGCGCCAGTCGCGATGCAGCTCACACGCTACACCAAACCAGGTCATCATCTGCGCACCCGCCTGGCTCATGCGGTCATGGGCCGCATCGCGGGTCATCTCGTTGAAGGTGCCGGATGCATCGGTCACCACGAACACGTCGAACTCTTCTTCCAGCGCCGACAGTGCCGGGAACGCCACACACACCTCGGTCACCACACCGGCAATAATCAGCTGCTTCTTGCCAGTAGCCTTCACCGCCTTGACGAATTCTTCGTTGTCCCAGGCGTTGATCTGGCCAGGGCGGGCAATGTACGGGGCGTCCGGGAACAGTGCTTTGAGCTCCGGTACCAGCGGGCCGTTGGGGCCTTGCTCGAAGCTGGTGGTGAGGATGGTCGGCAGGTTGAAGAACTTGGCAAGGTCCGCCAGGGCCAGCACGTTGTTCTTGAACTTGTCAGGCTCGATGTCACGCACCAGCGACAGCAGCCCAGCCTGGTGGTCGACCAGCAGCACGGCAGCGTCGTCTTTGTTGAGGCGGTTGTAGGTGAATTTGCTCATGTTCTGTGCTCCTTAGGTTTATGAATTTTTCAGCAATCTGGGGTGTTTCGCGTTGATGGGCACAGATTAAAATCATCACCTTTAGAGCGGTAGACTGCGAAAATTGCCCTTAGCGTTCCACCTGGAGAACGATCATTGGAAGACCTCAACTCCCTCTACTACTTCACCCAAGTGGTAGAGCACGGCGGCTTCGCCCCGGCCGGGCGGGCGCTGGACATGCCCAAGTCGAAACTCAGCCGCCGCATCGCCGACCTTGAGGACCGCCTGGGCGTGCGCCTGCTGCACCGCACCAGCCGGCACTGTTCGCTCACCGAGATCGGCCAGGCCTACTACAACCGTTGTCTGGCCATGCGCGTAGAGGCCGAGGGCGCGGCAGAAATCATCGAGCGCAACCGCAGCGAACCGCGCGGGCTGGTGCGCATCAGCTGCCCGACTACCCTGCTCAACTCCTGGGTCGGGCCAATGCTCACCCGCTACATGCTCAAGTATCCGCAGGTAGAGCTGTTCATCGAGAGCACCAACCGCCGCGTCGACCTGCTGCACGAAGGCTTCGACGTAGCGCTGCGCGTGCGCTTCCCGCCGCTGGAAAACACCGACATGGTGATGAAAGTACTGAGCAACAGCACCCAGTGCCTGGTGGGGCACCCGCAGTATCTGGAGCACTTGCCCAAGGGCTTCAACCCGCAGTTGCTCGGCACGCTGCCCAGCGTGCATTGGGGTAGCGCCCAGCGCGAGTACCAGTGGGAGCTGTTCCAGGGCGAGGACATGAGCCGCAGCATCGTGATCCCGCACACACCGCGCATGGTCACCGATGACCTGTTTGCCCTGCGCCATTTCGTGGTGGCCGGAGTTGGTATCGCGCACTTGCCACGGGTGGCGGTGCGCGAAGACCTGGCCGAAGGCCGTTTGGTGGAACTGTTGCCGCAGTGGCACCCGCGCTGCGGCATCGTGCATGCCATCTTTCCTTCGCGGCGTGGGTTGCTGCCGTCGGTGCGGTCGCTGATCGATCACCTGGCGGAGGAATTCGCGATCAGCGACATGGCCTGAGTCAGTACAGGCCCTATCGCAGGCTTGCCGGCGATAGGGCCATCTAAACCAGCACACCCTTACAAGACCCTGTTCTACGCTTCCCGCACAGTCCCGGATCATCCATCCCGGAGCCCCCATGATCCGCGCCACTCACGGACCAGGCCGCGCCCTGCTCGCCACCCTCGCCCTCTGCCCCGCGCTCAGTCAGGCAGAAGACCCCGGCTGGTCGCTGCTCAGCCGCAACTATTTTCTGCACAGCGACTTCCGCTCGCCTTCCGGCAGCGGCCAGAACTACCGCCAGGAATGGGCCCAAGGTTTCATCGGCGAGATTCGCTCCGGTTTCACCGAAGGCCCTGTCGGTGTAGGCATCGACGCCCATGGTTTCCTTGGCCTCAAGCTCGACGGTGGCCGAGGCCATGCCGGCACCGGCCTGCTGCCACGTGACAGCGACGGCCGCGCCGCGTCCGACTATTCCAGCGCCGGCGCCGCCCTGAAGTTCCGCCTGGGCAACACGCAATTGCGCTACGGCGAATTGATGGTGGAAACCCCGGTGTTCGACACCGGCGACAAACGCCTGCACCCGGAATACGCCACCGGCTGGCTGCTGGAGAACACCGACCTGCCCGACTGGCACCTGCAGGCTGGGCGCTTCACCGCGTTCAACAACCAGGACAACAGCTCGACCCATGACGACTTCAGCGGCTACGGCGCCACCACCCAAGGCCGAGCCATCAGCCTGGCCGGCGCCACTTTCGCGCCTGATGGGCCGTTCGGCGGCGCGCTGTACGCCGGGCAGCTGCAGGACACCTGGCGCCAGGCCTACCTCAACCTGAACCTGGCCGAGGGCAACTGGCGCCTGGACGGCAACCTGTACCAGACCCGCGACACCGGCAACGCCAGTGCCGGCGCCATCGACACCCTCGCCTACAGCCTTTCAGGCAAATACCGCTTCGGTGCTCAAGCCGTGACCCTGGCGTACCAGAAGATCGAGGGCGACACCCCGTTCGACTTCGTCGGCGGCGACTCCATCTACCTGGCAAACTCGATCAAATACGCCGACTTCAACGGCCCAGGCGAGCGCTCTTGGCAACTGCGCTACGACCTCAATTTCGCCACCCTCAGCGTGCCCGGTCTTAGCCTGATGGCGCGTTATGTAAGTGGTAGCGCGATCGATGGCTCGCATGCTCCGGCGGGCGGTGCCTACACGGGCCAGCAGGGTCAAGGTGGGCGCCACTGGGAACGCGACATCGACCTCAAGTATGTGGTGCAGTCCGGCGCCGCCAAGGACCTCAGCCTGTCGTTCTCACACGTCAGCCACCGCGCCAACGAGGCACAGGCAGGCGACGACATTGACCGCATCTACCTGATCATCGAATACCCACTCAAAGGCAGCTTCTGACCTGAGCACCTCTTCTGCGGGAGTCTTCCAGACCAAGGCTTTAGCCGTAAGACATTTCTGAACCTGAAACCAAATGCTTCAGCATCGACCTGCTTGGGAATTATCCTACGAGCGCTGCTGAAGTATCGCTGTTGTCGGGGAAATGCCTCAGGGATAACGTTTTCGGGTCGCTCAGGCGACCGGGTGTGAGAAACCCGACCGATAAAACAGCAGCACCGTAATGGTTGCCGTACGTGGGCGGGCTTCGGCTCGGCCGGGTTTTGCCTTTTTTCCTCGGTTTTCTCACCCCGCGTACGGCTGCCACCCACAATCTGTGAGAAAGATTCGAGTGGTAGTTCCCATTTTGAAAAAAAAGGAATTACACCATGAAGAAGATCGTACCCGACCCACCCAGCCGTAAACCCGTCACTACCCCATTCTTCACCGTCCAGTCCGACATGTACCCGCCCGACGCCCTGGCCCATGCCAGCGAGCTGTTGCGCGGCGTCATCGAAACCATCGACGAACACTGCCGCGCCCGCGCAGGCGAACCTGGCCTGAACATGCTGAGCAATGCCATGCATGCCAGCGAGATCGCCCATTCGCTGGTCGAGCACGTGCACGCTCGGCTTTTTTGCCAACGGACCGAGGAGTGAAGCCATGGCAGACGAACCCAAGGTCCTGACCACCGTTGGCGTGGCGACCTTCCTCGATGTGGGTAACCCGCCGGTTGATCTGCTGCGTGTGCAGCCCGGCATTCCGATTGACGATGCCTACGAGCAGGTATCCGTGCTGCTCAGCTACATCAAGCACCTGGTGCGTGAAGGCGACATGGAGGATGACCACAAGCTGCTGTCGGCAGCCGACTATCTGAGCCTGTTGGCCAAAGCGCTGATGGACGATATCGAGATCGCCAAGAACAGACAGCGTTGATACCCGTCAGTCAAGCGTTTGGGGCCGCTTTGCGGCCCATCGCCGGCAAACCAGGCCCTGTGGGAGTCGGCTTGCCGGCGATGGGCTGCGTAGCAGCCCTGATAACTAACTGACTGGCATTACCGCAGAGCGCCCTTTCTTACATCAGCTCAAAACGCAAAGCACGAACACCCCAAGGCTCCCCAGAAGCCCTGGAAGTCATTCACCGGCACACTCGAATGCCGCGCCTTTTCATGGCTGTGCGCATGCACCCCGCAAGGCCCGCTGCACTGGTGCACCGCTGCAGCCAGTGATGGCGTACCCACGCGCCAGTGCCCCGGCACCTTGGCCACCGGCGACCACTCCGGCAGCACCGGCACCTGTGGCGGGCCAAGCCTGTCGAATTCGCCAGCGCCGTACACCACCTTGCCGTCGACGATAGTCAGTACCGACTCGATGCCCTTGATCGCCTCTTCATCAACGCTGAAGAAGTCCAGCGACAGCGCCGCCAGGTCCGCCAGCTGGCCAACCTTGATCTGGCCTTTCTTGTCCTGCTCGCTGGAGAACCAGGCGCTGCCCTGGGTGAACAGTTGCAGTGCGGTGTCGCGGCTCAGGCCTTCCGGGTACAGCTCCATACCGCCTACGGTCTTGCCGCTGACCAACCAGTACAGCGAAGTCCACGGGTTGTAGCTGGAGACCCGGGTGGCGTCGGTACCGGCGCCCACAGGCACACCCATTTCGAGCATGCGCTTGATCGGCGGGGTCTGCTCGGCGGCTTTCGCACCATAGCGATCGACGAAGTACTCACCCTGGAAGGCCATGCGGTCCTGGATGGCAATACCACCGCCCAACGCACGCACGCGCTCGATGTTCTGCGGGGTAATGGTCTCGGCGTGGTCGAAGAACCATGGCAGCCCGTTGAAAGGGATGTCGCGGTTGACCTTCTCGAACACGTCGAGCATGCGCGTGATCGATTCGTTGTACGTAGCGTGCAGGCGGAACGGCCAGCGCTGCTCGACCAGGTGGCGCACCACCGGTTCCAGCTCTTCTTCCATGGTTTGCGGCAGGTCCGGGCGCGGTTCGAGGAAGTCCTCGAAGTCGGCGGCAGAGAACACCAGCATCTCACCGGCGCCGTTATGGCGCAGGAAGTCGGTGCCACTGTGCAGCTTGACGCTGGAGGTCCACTTCCTGAAGTCGTCCAGTTCTTCCTTGGGCTTCTGGGTGAACAGGTTGTAGGCGATGCGCACGGTCAGCTGGTTATTGTCGGCCAGCTCCTGAATCACCGAGTAGTCGTCGGGGAAGTTCTGGTAGCCGCCACCTGCGTCAATGGCGCTGGTCAGGCCCAGGCGGTTGAGCTCACGCATGAACTGACGGGTCGAGTTGACCTGGTATTCCAGCGGCAGCTTCGGCCCTTTGGCCAGTGTTGCGTAAAGGATCATCGCGTTGGGGCGGGCGATGAGCATGCCGGTCGGGTTGCCGAACTTGTCGCGCTGAATTTCACCGCCCGGCGGGTTTGGCGTGTCCTTGCTGTAGCCCACGGCCTTGAGCGCGGCGCGGTTGAGCAGTGCGCGGTCGTAAAGGTGCAGCAGGAACACCGGGGTATCGGGCGCAGCCTGGTTGATTTCTTCCAGGGTGGGCATGCGTTTTTCGGCAAACTGGAATTCGTTCCAGCCACCGACCACGCGCACCCACTGCGGGGTTGGCGTACGCGCCGCCTGGTCCTTGAGCATGCGCAGGGCATCGGCCACCGACGGCACACCCTCCCAGCGCAGTTCAAGGTTGTAGTTCAGGCCGCCGCGGATCAGATGCAGGTGCGAGTCGTTCAGGCCCGGGATAACCGTGCGCTGCTTCAGGTCGATGATCTGCGTGGCAGCACCCTTGTGGGCCATGGCCTCGGCGTCGTTGCCCACGGCAATGAAGCGGCCATCCTTGATGGCGACGGCGGTGGCCGTGGGCTTTTCACGGTCGACTGTATGCAGCTTGCCGTTGAACAGGATCAGGTCGGCGGTCATGGAACCTCCTTGGATGGATGCGTGGGCGGAGCCGGCGGCGCCGGTGAAGGGCAATGCGGACCAGAGCGCGCCGGCGGCACCGAGCACGGTACTGGTAGCGAGGAACTGGCGACGGGTCTTGTCGTTGGGGTCCTGGGACATCTTCTTCTCCGTCTGGGTGCGGCGGTGGCTGGGGCAACTGCGGAGCATGCCGGTTCAAGCCTGGCCAAGGATTGCATGGATGTGCGGTGGGTTGATGAAGGTTAGCCCCGTTCACATTTTGTGCTGCCGGGGCCGGCCCTTCGCCGGCAAGCCGGCTTGTATGGTAGGACTCGAAGGGGTGGGTGGGACCTAAAGCCGGCTTCTGACTGTTCGCAGCAGTACAGACCGTGG